>DAHE01000035.1:54049-58432 GCA_002508315.1 Thermocladium sp. UBA166 | reverse complement strand
TATATATGAATCAATATAATATATTAATTAGATTCAGCTTTTATCAATAATAGTTGGAGTTGTTGGGGAGAGTGGATCCGGGAAGGCCACGCTGGGTCGGTTGTTGGTTAGATTAATAGAGCCCACAGCAGGCGAGGTATTATTTGATGTTCCCGATGATGAATTAAAGCTATACAGCAATGCGTTGGAGACAGGCGATAGGGATACTGCGGATAAAATAGCGGGCAGGTACTCATTGATGAGGAAGTCCCACTCGGAGCTGCGGGCAATGAGGCGATACATCAATATGGTATTCNNGGTAATGGATATAGTGATGGAGCCCATGGTGTCCACGGGCTTCATGCGTGGAGAGGCAGCGCGTAAGCGGGTAATGGATCTACTGGAGGAGGTGGGGCTTCCACGCAACTTCGCATTCCGCTACCCGCATGAATTATCGGGTGGGCAACGGCAAAGAGTCGCGCTGGCCAGGGCAATAGCCACTAATCCCAAGTTCATAGTGCTGGATGAACCAACCAGCGCGCTGGATGTCTCGGTGCAGGCCCAGATATTGAAGTTGCTCCGCGAATTGAAGGAGCGGCATGGAATATCCATGCTGTTGATAACCCATAATATAGCCGTTGTCTCGTATCTGGCGGATGATATTTACGTGATGTACGCGGGCAAGATAATGGAGCATGGGGCCAAGAACGAGGTGATTCACAATCCGAAGCACCCCTACACGATCGCGCTTATATCATCGGTTCCAGTGCTTGGGCGGAAGATGAGCAGGGTAATGCTTAAAGGTGATCCGCCTAACCTAGTTAATCCGCCGAAGGGTTGCCACTTCCATACGCGTTGCCCAGTCGCGTTTAATGAGTGCGGGTGGACCGCCGATGAGTTGATAAACGATTTAACGTACCTGGTTCAGGGCAAGTACTATGAGGAGTTCGGCGACTCCATAGCCATCGAGCAAGTCGACGAGTTAACCATAAGAGTCAAGGGTGCGGATCCATCAAAGCTAAGGTCCATGCTGGACGCAGAGGAGGGGTCAATACTAAGCATAAAAGGCATAAGCGAGATGGAGACTAGGGACGACGAGGTGATAATACACATGGCTAGATACTCGACGCCGACGCTTTATGAGTTTGAGAACAGGGAGATCGCGTGCCTACTTTTCAGACCAACCAAGCAGGTTTCTCAATCCAAGGATCAACCCGCTTAATGCGAATATGAAGGAAATTATCAATAGCCATATATTTTCAATGAGCGAATTCAAAAGCAGAATGGCAAATGATACGGCTATTAACAAGACGGAGATCAAGAACGTCTTTATGGAGCGTCTCATCTCAATTAAACACCGATAAGTCTTAATTAGTATTGCGCCTCGCTGGTCTCCTACGCATCATTGCCACATAAAATGCTAATACTATCGCTACCAATGCTATAACTACCATGGAGTACGTGGATTTAATGAATGAATACACCGCCTCCCAATTCTGTCCCAAGTAGTAACCCATCTCAATTAATCCAGCGTTCCACGCCGTGGAGCCAATCGCGGTGTATAGTAGGAATTCCCATATATTCATCCGAGCTACGCCGGCCGGTATGGATATTATAGACCTAAGGCCAGGCACGAACCTGGCCAACAGCACCGAGAACCTCCCCCTTGAATTGAACCACTTCTCGGCCTTGAGGAGCTGCCCCTCGCCTATCCCAACGTATCGCCCAAGCCTTAACACCATGGGCCTGCCGGCGGCTAGCCCAAGCCAATAATCAATCAGGGATCCAACCAGGGAGGCAAGCGCTGATACGAGTATCGATTGGATTAACCCAAGGTAACCCAGGAACGCCAGGTACCCAGAGTAGGGAAGAACCAGCTCGCTGGGGATTGGAAGTGAGGCGGACTCCATCACCATTAAGGAGAACAAGCCCACATAGCCGGTGTGGGTCAGCACGTATATTGGACCATCGAGTAGGATCAACCTCACGAAGTAGAACGGGTAAATCGAGTATTGAGCGGCGATGGAGGCCAGTTCATCAATGATTGGGTCCACTAACGGCATCTCCACCACGTCCATCACTGCTAAAGCGGACACGATGCCCAGGAGGCTTAGGCCTAGCGTGGCCTTACGATTCATTGATTGCTCGCGAATTCATAGCTTAAAAACCTACCTATAAAGCGCTTACCGGCTTCAGCTCGGCTTCATTACCTCCAATACGCAGGTCTGGGACACTATGCTGGCCGCATTGAGCAGCGAGAGCGCGTTCGTCCCCGGCACGATAGCTATTGCGGCTATGTATTTATTGCCTTCCTGCAGCGTTGTGTGTATTGTCAGGGTCTTTATGTAGGCATTTATGGTGCTCTCCACAGTTATGTACCCCCCATTATTAACGGATGACAGCACCGTCGATAGGCTCCACGATGATGAGCCAACGCTCAGAACCGTTGGAAACGCGACCAGGGGAGCGGATTGGTCTGGAATTAGGAGCAGCACGTATACCTGGGGAGTGGAGGATTGACTCCAGCCCAGCATTTCGCTTCTCACCTGTTGACTCGCCGAGCCTCTAGCGATGAGCGACGTGTTATTGGTTTGAGGTATCAGCGTTATGTTGCATGACACGCCGTTGCTCACGTTGCCGTATACTTCATAGTAGCGATCAGCGACCACGTACTTGGCTAGGAGGGAGTTATAGCTGGAGTTGATAGAGTATATAGTGGAGTTCAATCGATTCACCTGGCTTTGAAGCAGCGAGTTATTGGCCTTAAGGGATGAGTCTGTCTGAATCAACTTATTCAGCTCCGCGCTGAGCGACTCGTTTTTGCTGGTCAATGCGTTGAGCGACTCCTTATAGTAATTCAACTCCTGGGCCAGCTGGGTGTTGTTGCTCATGGCGATGGTCAGATTGCTTCTACAATAATTCAATTGATTGCTGGTCTCAACCACCTTCTCCGTTAGACCCGCGTACGTCGAGTTCAACCCGGCGTAGTAATTGCTCAGCTTCGTGAATGAATTGCTTAGTTGATTGTAGCTTAAGTAGAGGTTGGCGTAGGACGACTCAAGCTCCGCGTACTTATGAATCAATTGATTATATGAGTAGTAGGTCTCCACGTATAGGTTGGCATACATGGATATCATGACGGCCAGCGCAACTGCAAGCATTATGAGGAGCACTCTCTCCGGATCCACTCAGCCATGATTAAAAACCGTTTATTAAACTTAGCTATCTGAGCGACGCGCCTCTTCAACTAAGCATGGTGATATTAATGTGAGTAACGCGGGACGCATGGTGCCCATTAAAGCTCAATTCCAGCCTTAAAAGGTGAGGCTTGGTTTTAGTTACGCCACCGGCTTGCCTTGCCTACCAGTTATTACCCAGGCCTCGATTGCGCAGGCCAGTATTGATAGTGACTGCGCGGTTGTCTCCGCGTAGTCGGAGATAGGCTTGCCAATGATCGCCAGCGTCACTGTCGCTATGATAAGCAACGCGCCTACGAGCCACATGTACCTGGACGCCCTGTGAACCGCTATGCTCATTAACACGCCGTAGTTGCCAATCAATAGAGCCAGGGCGATTATTAAGTCTATTATTAAGGCAGTGAGTAGATTAGCGAGCAGTAGCGCGGCGCCGGCTATCACCGTTAACGCAAACATTATGGGCACGTAGCCCCTACCTAAGCCGCTTAGCACTAGGACAACGCCGAGGTACACGTATAGGACCAGGACCAGCGCCAGCACCACTAGGTCCGCCGCGGCTACATTGCCTGGCGTGTACAGCATGAAGTACGGCAGCGGTAGGCCCGCGTACACCGTCAAGTAGCTGCTCATGAAGATCCAAAGCAGTGCCGCGAAGTTCACTAGGACGAAGCCTACGTAGAACCAAACAAGCCTATTAAGCACTCGCGCGCCTAGGCTCATAACCCGACTTCTCAGTACTCCCCTAAACGCTTTACGGTTCGAGCACCAATTCGGCCAGCAGCTAAGCGCAGCGCCCCAGCCTAAGCGATGCGTATTACTTAGCGATAGAGGCGTTGGGGCAGGGCTCCTCTCCTCCCACCTCTAGTGTTACCTGTTCCTAGCAATTACAGGATATCCTCTTATTAGTGGATAGTTATTAGTGGTTAGGCTTGCGAGGATTCAGTTAAGCCGGCGCGAAAACCGAGAATCCATGCCCTCAAAGCATAATATAATATACGGAATTGAGCAGATAGATTCGCTGCCCGAATCACGCCTACTTGTGCGTGGCGGAGCCCCCGCGCACAGGGTTGGGGGAGCAGCATGGTCTGGAAGCATATATAGTTTATTTATCTTCCCGCTCCAGCAAGGAGTTACAGCTGTCTCTCGGAGGCGGTCCACCGCCTAGCGAAGCAAAGGCACTACCCACCAATGGATCAGGGAAGGAGGG
>DAHE01000035.1:53569-54022 GCA_002508315.1 Thermocladium sp. UBA166 | reverse complement strand
TTGACGGCCATGCCTAGGCTTGCGATAAGGTGGTTATCGCCGAGGTTAAGACAACGCTGGGCTCAGCGACGTTGAGGACCTCGCGGGTAGGGTGGGTAGGCTGAGGAGAGTGGTTTGGTGGGGAGAGGGGGTTATCGCGGTAATTACTTGCTTTAGGACTTGCTTGAAGTACGCTCCACGTTTCATCACGGCTTGAGACTGCCCAGGCAATTCAGTTTAGGGCCCCTAACTAGGCAAGAGATTGCGAAGGTACTGGGATTCACTCTTGGGGCTCTCCTCTAGTGCGTAGCAAGCTTCAGCGCAAGCGGTGGGGACGCTAAGTCACTGCTTGGAACGGCATGGCTACTCACGCTAGCATAGTCTTGATGCCGTGAAGGCAATGCCCTTATTGCCGGCAAGCAGTAATTCATGGAGGGACGCATTCAGGGGCGATATCTCCTTATTTTCAAGGAA
>DAHE01000035.1:51733-53530 GCA_002508315.1 Thermocladium sp. UBA166 | reverse complement strand
ATCTTACTGATCAATTCAATGTACCTCTTAACAACTGCCTTACCCTCATCGGTCAGCTTCACTATGGTCCTGACCCCGAGTATGGTGATGCCTCTCCTGTACTCTATTAGTCCTTGATCCCTGAGGATCATTAAGTGCTTGTGCAGTGAACTCTTTGGGATCCCTAGGAATCTTTTTAAGTCGTTAAACGCTATGTAATCACCCACGTAGTAGAGAGCCAGTAGTATACCCAACCTAACACTATTATTGAGGACCCTATCCTTGAGGAGCCTCATTAACTCCCTAACCTCATCATCCACCCTCGATCACCTCGAGCAGCGACGCCATGCCAGCGAACATCCAGGCAGCCATGGCCGCATAGTAAGCAATGTAATAGAGAGGCCCAATGGGCATTGATATCACGTAGACGATCCACGCAGTGTAATCATAATACCTCGGCCTAACGCCATAGGCAATCATTGGTTTGTAAACGTAGAAGAACACCACAATGAACGCAAATAATGCGCTCAGGGCGGCATAAACGATTGTGTTGTTAATAATGGAAACCACTAAATCGAACGCCACTACCATTGCTATGAACGGCACGTAGTAATAATACGACTTCCTCGCGCTGCTTCCTTTAATTCTTGGGATTCTTTTGAATCGTCTAAGTACGACCTCTATGAACACTATGACGTATAAGACGCCTATAATGGCAGTGGCAACGCCGGAGGCTATGCCGCTCATTAGGGCCTTAATGTTAAATTCATAAACCGCCGCAAACAGTATGAAATACGCGATGGATAATGATGACCAATATATGTATGCCAGCCCCATTGCTTTCCTATACTCAGCCCTACCCACCCTAAGGGCTATCCTGTTCGCCTCATCAATAAGCCTAGCCGTATCATCCTCCACGGCCCAGCTCTATCGATGAGCCCCTTAAAATACTTGGGTGGAGTTCACAAATGTGAACTTTCAATGCACTTATAATGCACAGCAACGGCTCCAATACCGTATGATTGAGCTAAGGGACGTTACCGTATCCGTTGGCGGTGGGGCCTTCAGGGTGAGCAACGTGAATATGAGAGTGAACGGCAAAGCCGTTATGCTGGGCCCCAACGGCAGCGGCAAGACCACGCTGTTAAGGGCAATCTGCGGTTTAATACCATACGAGGGCAGCATTAAGGTAAATGACTTGGAGGTTAATGAGGTCACGGGCTACACGCCGCTGTCCTGCAACCTGCCCGAGATATACCAAATGGCGATCACGGCATCCGGGCTTTTGGAGGTTCTCGAGGATCTGAAGGGCATTGATGTTAATGAGTTCAAGGGGATGCTGGCTAGGTTCAACATCAGCTATGACTCTGTGGCCAGGAAGCCTGTTCACGGTCTCTCGGCTGGGCAATCGATCATCGTTAAGCTAGCTCTCGCCCTATCGTCAAGGCCCAGGATCATCATGATTGATGAGCCCTTTGAGAACGTGGACCCAGCCAGAAGGAGCGTCATATCAAGCTTGCTCCTTGAGTATGGCGAGGAGGGCTTGATAGTGACCCATGAGCTCGACGCGCTGAAGTCATTCAGGGATATGGATGCCTACTTAGTGATGGAGGGTAGGGTCTATGGGCCAATTAACGTGGGCAAACTACTTAGTTCGGGGATAGTCGAGGGCGAGGTTAAGGGAGCATTGACGGTGCAAATCAATGGGAAGCCCTACTCCATAGTTGAGGGTAAGGGCATTAAATTGCTCGAGATGGGCAGCCTGAATAGGCTGTATGGCTTAATCGAGTGATGAGCATGGGGCTTGCCAAGTTCCTA
>DAHE01000035.1:50717-51693 GCA_002508315.1 Thermocladium sp. UBA166 | reverse complement strand
CTGCTGGGCGCCTTCGCATTTACCCGCAGCTTCCCCAATCTGCCCCAGCCATACTTGAACTACGCGGTTAGGCTATACACGGCCGACTGGGCGGCATTCATCGCAGTATATGAGCCAGCAGGCGTCCTAATAGGGCTTCTCTACACATTGATTTACCAGACGGCTGGCATAGCGTACTTGCGTAGGTATGGTAGGTTAACGCCTAGTAAGCTCATCGCATCGTACTACCTCGGCATGATTACACCATCATTGATAATATCTTCAGTACTCATTGCCGCGACTATCGGATTGTTCTATGCGGGCTTCAAGTACTACCTCGGGTTCAACATACCGCTGTCGGCGGTACTACCCAAGGACTGGGCATTGGGTATTGCGGAGGTTATTGGGCTATCCATATTGGCGTCGCTGTTCATGCAGGCTGTTCTATTCCTACTTAGCGTGGGAGCATTGAATCTCAGCTTGAAGCAAATAGCCAGGATAGCCTTCATTCCGTACATTTTAGCCTTCATATCGTACTTCGTATACCTATACATAAACCTACCCGGTTGGGCGATACTGATTAACCCATTCATGGGCCTCATGGGTGCCATAGCCACGGTGTACAGTGGCTTCAATTACATACCCAGTTACTTAGCAGTAGGCAGTAACATGGAGATTAGCAAGGCCGTGCCGTTAACCTACGGCATAGCCTCAGTGATTATATGGACCATCTTGTTGACCGCGTTTGTAATACCCCTAATCACAAGGATAAGGTATAAGCCACCCGAGGAGATTAGGGAACTCTAACAATCAAGTAGACACAGTCCCCAACTAAACCCTCTCCATGAATTTGAGCATTACCCACACACGCCTCAGCCCATGGAGTCTAGAGGAATTCAATGCCTCGGGCTCCCTTCCTCCCTAAAACCCAGCCTCCCTCGCACCCTCTACATCGGTGGCGAAATTATCGCCCATCGACTTCCAAGCATGTTCTTTC
>DAHE01000035.1:651-50559 GCA_002508315.1 Thermocladium sp. UBA166 | reverse complement strand
CCGCCCCAAAGGGCGAGGATTGTCCTTTTCCTATCAAAGGTCAAGTCTCGTGGGCATCAATGTCGTGAGCCAATAGCTACATTCTATTTCTAATGATACTATTTATATAGGTATCGGTTATTATAAACGTTATATTTATAAATGACATCTAATAATCATACATTTCTTGTATTAATTTTATAAATATATTTTACGACGTAGAAAAATTTTTAAATATATGTATTTCTATATTAAACGATGGGCTTAAATAATAGGCTTGATATGGGGAGGATAATATTGGTGGTGCTTTCCTCAGTTACTATTGCCACAATGATGAGTGTGGATGCCGTATTGATGCAGGTATTCCTAACCGGCTCATCTAATTTAGGCATAGTCTTTCTAGTGCCGACCGCGTTGTCATTAATCATGATAGAGGCATTCACGTTCATATTGATACTGGGAACCATGTCGACAAACCTAGAGATGCACGGCAGATCTAACACGTGGAGGTTGGCGTGGCTCTTCTTAATCGCGTTTCTCATAATGATTATGGGGATGATAGATATGCTTGTGTTCAATTCATACGCGAGCATATCGATCCAAGTAAGCGCGCCGAGCCTGGTGATGGATAAGTCGGTGGGGATGGGGTTAGCGTTTTATAACGGTGGATTGGCAATAGTGATTTACTCGATGGTAAACCTCCTCAGATCCAGCACGCCGGATCCCAATAGTCTCGATAAGTCGAAGAGGAATAATAATAATACACCGGGCATCATCAGTCTCACGGACAACAACAAGAATGATAATGACATAGATATCATCTAGTTAATTCACTATGAACTGGTTCTACCTGTTGCTGTGATGCTTGTTAACCCCCTAAATCTCAAGCTCGAACATCGTGTACATGCCATACCCATTCTTGAAGTCCCCATCCCTGGTCGCCACAACGGATGCATCTACTCCGGTGGTCGGTGACCCAACTGAGAATCGCCCTATCCCTATGCCTGGACCCCGATACACTGGAGGAGCTAGCGATAGGACGTCATCGATGGAGGCCTTAGTGCACGTCCAAGGATCATCCGGCAAGCACAAGTAACCGCCTGTCGCCGTCAACGCATCCCCCACGTAGTCCTTGATCTCGCCATCACCAACCCTCACCGCATTGGCAACCGCATTCCCTCCCCATAAATTCATCACTGGGCGAAAACCCATAGACGTCACCAGCGATCTGCTCGCCTCGTTCCACTCGGCGACCATCAGCATGGCTCGCTTAGCGCCCATTTTCTTGGCAGTCTCTATCATATTGCCCGTGACCGCGCGACCAATCCCCCTCCGCCTCTCTTCCCTCTTAACCCTAAGGCCGCGGAGCCAAGCGGTTCCCTGAAATAAAAGCAGCATGGAGGCCACGGCCAGTATCCGTCCATTCTCCTCCATGACGTACGCGCTTCCCTCCCGTATCCACTCATCTATCTCGTTCGGCAAATAATCCCCCCAGGGAAATGTATCTACCGTGAACGATTTGATCCAAGCCGAGTCAGCGGGAACTGCTTTCCTGAAATTCATTTACTGCGAATGAAAAAAGGGGAGTAAATTAGTTTTACGCGTTTCTCCCGTTGCTCACATCTTTATTTTAAGTATGCTCTTGGCCTCTTCCACATCATTCCTAGGCACTTCCCTATACGTGAGCCACCACGCGTACCCCTTGTACTCCTTCAGCCTTGCCGCGGCGCCATCCACGGTGTGAGGCGGTGGATTTATTGCATTATCGCCTATCACCTCGTTCTCGGGCCAGTTTGCAGGAAGCACGACGCCGTACTTATCGACGACTTGAAGAGCCTTTATCGTCCTTAACAATTCATTAACGCTCCTCCCTATCTCCAGTGGGTAGTACAGTATTAGCCTCACAACCCCTTTATCATCCACTATGAACACCGCCCGCACGGTGCTGGTGGATGATTCTGCATGTATCATGCCAAGCCTCCTCGCCACGTTACCCATGGAGTCTGCTATTATGGGGAACGGTATTTTCACCTTGAGGTTATCCTCTATCCACCTAACCCACTCCACGTGGGATATCACGCTATCCACTGAAAGCCCTATCAATTCCGCATTCAGCTTTCTGAAATCATCATATCGCTTAGCGAAGCTCACGAACTCCGTGGTGCAGACTGGAGTGAAGTCTCCTGGATGGCTGAACAGCATGAACCATTTTCCCTTAAATTGATCCGGTAGTTTAATCTTGCCGTGGGTAGTTTCAACCTCCATTTCAGGGAACTTCTCCCCTATTAGGGGAAGCTTGTATTCAGAACTCATGTAATTACTTTCAGCACATAGGCTTAAATTTATTTCGTCTAAGCCCAAAAATTATACCAACTTCTGCCTTCAAATCATATCCAGTTCAAACAGAGCAACTCCTCACCGCCAACTAGTCTCACCTGAAGAGACGGGATGCAATCCGCAACGTGCTCCATTACCCCCTCCATCAATGAATGTTAATGCTTTCAGCTGCGCGGGGGGATCCGTAATTGATTAGCATTAGCATAGAGCGAGGAGGCAGTACTAGCTCATGTGCAGCTTCGCATTGAATAACCGGGCTTTTTATTAACGCTGGCAACTCTTCCGTAGTGATTCCTATTGAGCTCGTTCTCCTTCTCTCCGTTGCAAGATTCCTATACGGTTGGTTTTGTTGGTATAGTTTACTTGCCGCTCCTACGCCATATTGAATACCCATTTTTCCTCTCATACGATCACTTCCAAGATCGTTTAAAACCCCGTGTGGTTCATCGTTAATAATAAAACGTCATCTATGAATTATTGAAATGCGACTTAAGGCCTAAATTCCTAGGGAGCGTCGTATTCTAGACGCGGATGAAAGCGGATCATCGGCTCCAGTTATTGCGCCGCCAACCACTACTATATCTATGTCTCTTCCCGCCAGTGATTTGGCTATGCGATCATCGATGCCTCCTGCTATTGTTACTTGAATGCCGTGCTTCTGCTTTATTTGAACAGCCTTATCTATTAAGTTGGCCGCCGTTAATCCAGCGCTCTTCTGAACATCTATACCAACGTGGAGGCCCACATAATCGGGCCTGGCCCCCGCCGCCAGGATGTCCTTAAGCCTGCCCTCCACATCCGCTATCCCTATGAAGTCGACGACGGACTTAATTCCAATGGATGCCGCCGTCCGCGTGAAATCCACTATGGTCTCCAACGGCGCGACCGCCAATACGCTGGCCATATCAGCGCCGGCGTCTCCAGCCATTCTAGCCTCTATTGCGCCTGCATCCATGGTTTTGAGATCGGCAAATATGATCGCATCCCTGCAACACGACCTCAGCCTAGCGACGGAGTACATGCCTGTGGATTTTATCAATGGAGTGCCCGCCTCCAGCACGTCTACAGCACCCGCTGTGTAGAGTGACTTAGCCATGCTGGCCGCCACCTCTATATCGACCAAGTCCAACGCAACTTGAAGCTTCATGAAAAGCCCAGCGCCCAGCGGCTATAAAAGCAATTCACAGCGGATAATACATGGTCGATATGAGATGAGCTCCTTAGTGGCCTACCATCCCCTGAACACTATTTTGGTAGGCACGCCGTTCCTCATTTCAACCACTATCATGGTATCGCTCTGGCCAACCTTGCTTTGCAAAATGTCCACGACATCCCTGACCTTCTTAAGCACTGAGTTCCTATCCATTATAGCATCAAGCCCCTCCTTTAGTATATCATACTCATCGGTGGGCCTTGGGTCAATGTATATCTTCAACCCGGTTAATTCTATGGCAGTGGGCAGCACCTCCTTATTCTTCTCTATTAATTCCTCTATTATGCGCTGCAATGCCTGGAATTTATCGACGCGGCCCTTCAATGCCTCTATATCCTTATTTATCGCATCCGCCTTTCTCTGGTTATCCAATATCAACTGATCCAAGTAGGAGATCAACTCCCTGAGGTTCTTGAAGTACACTATATCGATATCGCCACCTCCCACTTGAGTCGACGCATTCTCCATGAGTTAATTCAGCCTAATTCATTATTTAAAAAGGTTATCTTGATTTTAAAAAATCCACGCAGTGAACTACCCCTTTCCCCGGGGGGAGGGGTTTTGCGGGTTTAATCGACGCTCCCTCGCTGGCTGGCTTGCTCAACCCCCAGTTCATCCTACGGCTTGGTCTCTGGGCTACCCTTCCCCGGGCTTCGTGTGTCCACCGCGTAATCGTTCCTGGGGCTTGCCGATGCCTTCGATGGAGGCCGTTGCCAGGAAGGCTTTTTATCTGTCTTGGGGATCTTGGCTTGAACTATTGGTCTCGGGGGATTATGGGGCCGAATCGTTGCTTTCAATTATAAATATAATATATAAAGGCATAATGTCAATCCATGATTGATGATATTATGCTAGTAATGTGTGAGTGTGGCCGGTAGAGTTATCCGAAATATTCAGCGTTTACAGTTAAAAATGGGCGGCTGCAACGTATACGCCATGTCATTAAAGAAAATAGGCACGGCAAGCCATGTGGCAAGCGATGGCAGGATAGTGGCCAGGTTAACCTTCATCCCGCCCCTCGGCATTCAAGTATTCGACTACGGCATGAAGCGAGTCGGCGCCCTATACGACGTGATAGGGCCCGTCAACGCCCCTTATGGATTGATAAAGACAAGCCGCACAGACCCGAACGAGGTCGTGGGGAAGCCCGTATACGTGGCGGCGAGGGATCTGGAGAGGAGGGTAGCGCGGGGAAACAGAAGGGAGAGGAGAGGTGGTAGGCGTGAAGCAAATAGAGGAAATTAAGTGTCAAGTCTGTGGATCAACGGATGTAATATATGACGGAGAGAAAGGCGAGTTGATATGCAGTAAGTGCGGCATAGTGATAGAGGAGAGGCCCATAATAGACATGGGGGCCGAGTGGCGCGACTTCGGGGATAAACCCAGCAGGGCGCGTGCCCAGGCAATAGACGAGACGCAGCCCAACCTGGGGATAGGTTTTCTCAGGATTGGGACGATCGTGGGCAAGAAGTACTCCATAGGCATAAATAGGAAGATGGAGGCAATAACGAGGACCAGCAACAGCATAGAGCGCAACGTGATGACTATAAGGCGCGACGCGAAGCAGCTCCTCGCCAAGCTCTCGTTGCCCAACCACATCCTGTCAAACGTGATAAGGGATTACAGGAAGTTGGCGGAGCGGGGGTACAGGGCCCATCTTAAGGCGACCGCGGTTGCGTTGACTTACTTGAATTGCAAGAAGGAGGGGATACCTTGCAGGCTAAAGACCCTCGTGAAGACGTCGGGAATAGACGGGCATGGATTGAATAGGGTGATAACCAAGATAAGGCAAGCGGGCTACGACAAGCTTCAAAGCAATGGAAGCGACGTGATGAAGTACGTAACTGCCCTGGTGAACAGCGTGGACACGGGCCCCATAAGCAAGAAGAACGTCTATAGCTTCGTAATGGACTTGCTCAACAAGGCGCATGAGAAGAGGTTATTGAATGGAAAATCAAATTACTCAGTGGCGGCGGCGGCTGTCTATATAGCGATGATGATATTCGGAATAAGAACCAAGCAGCGGGACGTGGCGAGCATAGCCAACGTCACCGATGTAACGATTAGGAGCAGATATAGGGAACTCATGGAGAAGATAGAGATAGAGGTAATTATTTAAGCCGACCTCCCCCCTGCCCTGAGGGGGGATCAGTCGTTCTTTTATCAAGCCCTCTCCAGCACTATTGCGAATCCCTGCCCGCTTCCAACGCAGAGCGTGGCAACGCCGAGGTTTTTGCCCTTCTCGTTCAATATTCTGGCCAAGGTCCCAGTTATCCTAGCCCCCGTGGCTCCGAGGGGGTGCCCAATAGCTATCGCGCCGCCGTGTATGTTGACCCTACCTATGTCGAGCCCCAATTGCCTCACCGCGTACAGAACCACTACAGCGAATGCCTCATTTATTTCCCAGTAATCTATATCCTCAGGTCTCAACCCAGCCCTCTGCAGTGCCTTCTGGCTGGCCGGCACTGGCCCCATCCCCATCAAAGCCGGGTGAACGCCGGCCCACCCCATAGATCTTATCTTTGCAAGAGGCTTCAGGCCATACTCCTTGACCTTCTTCTCGGACATCAACATGACCAGCGAGGCGCCTGCATTGAGTGGGGATGAGTTGCCGGCCGTTATTACGCCGTTGGGCATGAATGCTGGAGGTAGTTTCGATATTTGCTCAAGCGTGGTGTCAGGCCTTATGCTTTGATCCCTATCAACTACTATCCTATCCCCCTGGTACTCAACCTCGAGGGGCAGTATCTCGCCCTTGAACCATCCCTCCTCAAGGGACCTCGCCGCTAGCACGTGGCTTCTATACGCTAACTGATCCATCTCCTCCCTCGGTATTTTCGCGTACCGCGCCAGGTTCTCTGCGGTTAATCCCATGTTGTAGCCGATGCCCATTTGGAGGTGGGCATAGTGGGGATCTGTCATTAACTTGAAGTTTATCGCAACGTGGGGATTATTGCTCATTGGAACATGGGTCATGTGCTCCATGCCGCCCGCCAGCACTATGTCGGAGTTGCCGCTCATTATCTCCATCGCTCCTATCGAGATGGATGTCATGCTTGACGCGCACGCCCTATCCACTGCCATCGCGGGCACCTCCACGGGTAGGTCGGCTAGGAAGACTGGGTGGCGACCCGCGTATAGCCAGTTCTCGTCGGCCTGAAGCGCGCAGCCGGTTATTACGTCGCCTATCTCCCTTGGATTAACCCCGGTCCTGTTTATTGTCTCCCGTATTAACTTGGCCAGGGCTTCATCCATTCTTATCGAATTGAACACGTCCTTCTCCGGCTCGTTGGGCCGCGACCGCGAGAACGCGGTCCTCAAAAAGTCCACTATATATACATCCATGCTCATCTCCCCCTGAAGTTGGGCTGTCTCTTCTGCGCAAACGCGGTTATCCCCTCCTTTAGATCCTCCGTGGAGAACAGCAAGCCCATGGCAGTGGACTCCATCTCCAGGCCAACATCGCTGGCCACCTCCCCCGCCTTATTGGTCAACCTCTTGGCTAGGGCTATCGATATAGGCGCCGTCCTACTCGCTATCTCCTTGGCGTACTGAATCACCTTATCGTCGAAGCCCTCCCTTGGGAATAGGGCGTTCACTAATCCCCACTCAAACGCGGTCTTCGCGCTTATTCGCTCCCCGGTTAGTATCAATTGGTTAGCCCTGCTCGCCCCAATCAACTTGACCGCGCGTTGAGTGCCTCCCCACCCCGGTATTAAGCCGAGGGTGACCTCCGGGAACCCCAGCTGGGCATCCTCAGTGGATGCTCTTAGATCGCAGGCCAGGGATAGCTCCAGCCCCCCTCCAAGCGCGTAGCCCTTTATGGCGGCTATAGTTAGCTTGGGCATCTCCATCAGCTTCCTGAAGATCCTCTCTCCCCTCCTGGAGAACTCCGTGAACTGGAGGGGGTTGGAGAAGTAGAAGCCCGTTAAATCCGCGCCGGCCGACGTTACATCGCCGACCCCCGTGACCACCACAACGTTCACCTCAGGGTCGTCCCACAACGAGTCTATCGCTGAGCTCAATTCCTCAAGTACTTTACCATTTATTGTATTATACTTAGGCCTGTTTATGCTTATTCTGGCTACCTTGAAGTCGAACTTCTCCACCTTTATGGTCTCGTACTGCCCCACGCCTTTTCCGGCGGCGATCGGTTCCTCCTTAACAGTCTCCTTGGCAGGTTGTTGGGTCTTCGGCTGTTCGATTATGAACTTCACCCTGCCTTGCGCTACATCCCTAAGCCGTCCCTCGACTATTGATTTAGCTGGCTTGAACACATCTACCCCGAACTCCTTGGCTAGGGATTCGAGCTTTGCCTTCACGTCGCTGTTGCTGAGGCTCTTGGCTACCCCGAATGGACCAAATGGCCTGTTCAATCCAAGCATCACCGCGGTATCCACGTCCTCCGGCTTCTCGGCTATCCCCTCCTCCATGACTTTCACTGCCTCATTTATCTCAACGGCGAAGAAATCCATGAGGCTTACCTTGCCCGTGGCCTTCAGTATATCTATTGATGGCCTCCCCCTGCTCCAGTCATAGAATCCAGCGCCGGATTTCTTGCCCAGCTTTTTCTCCTCATACAACCTCCTTATTGTGCTGCACCTCCCATAATCGCTCGACAAGGCCTTGGAGAAGTACTCCATGCTGTGGTAAACCACGTCTATACCAACGAAGTCCAGCAATTCGTATGCGCCCATAGGCAGTCCCTGGCCGAGGAGGAGAGCATCGACTTCCTCCGGCGATGCTATTCCCTTATCCTGTATCAAGCATAGAAGAAGTAATTCCGGCGCCTGTATCCTGTTAACTATGAAGCCGGGCGAGTCCTTGAGCACCTTAACCGGGGTCTTGCCAAGGGACTTGGATAGGTCGAAGACTTGCTGCATCACCTCGTCGCTCGTCTTCTCTCCCTTTATCACCTCGACCAGCTTCATCACCACGGGTGGATTGAAGAAGTGCATGCCGACCACCATCTCCGGCCTGGCAGTAACAGCGGCTAAGTCGCTTATCCTTATATTGCTGGTGTTTGACGCAATTATAGCGCGGCGCGGCGCCGATGCATCGACCTCCTTGAATATCTTCAATTTCAAGTCGATTATCTCGGGCACTGCCTCCACAATAAGATCCGCATCGCTCACCGCCGACGCTAGATCCGTGAATGAATTTATCCTACCCATCACCTCGTCAACGCTTCTCACCCTGCCCTTCTCGGCGAGCTTGGAGAGGCTTTCCCTGATTCTACTCAATCCCTTCTTCAGGGCATCCTCATATGCATCCATTAAGTTCACTTGAAACCCATTAATTGCGAAGACCTCGGCTATGCCGTGGCCCATTTCCCCTGCCCCTATAACCGCGACTTTCCTTATATCCGTACCCGATCACCGTTTGATGACATAGCGGTTCTACGCTTGCTTTTTCAGTTTAAAAAATTTTACTAGTATAATAATAGATCGATTTAACGCTACCTAATCATAGTTATCATTATAGAGTAATCGTGGCTTGGCATGGCTAATGCCCGCTTTTCCAATTGCATATACTACATCTGTACAATACAGATGATCACATCGACGCAACGTTTTTAATCGGCAATGAATGCGGAAGGGCGATGGGTGAGGAAGGAGATTATGGGGAACTAGACGAGAACGAGAGCAAGATATTGATAGCCCTCGTAAAGCTAGGCAATCAATACAATCAAAGGGAGCTGTGGAGAATGGCTGGGATAAACAGCAAGACGGGTATACCGGCCCTCAGCAAGCTGGAGAGGCGGGGATTCATAGAGCGGGATAAGGTCGGGGGAGATAAGAGGAGTCAGTACGTTATACGATTAACGGAGGCCGGCGTAAAGAAGGCCAAGGCATTGATGGAAGGCATGAAGAGCGGCATGGGAACAGACATAGAGCTATTGATGGGAATCCCATGCTTTTTCTGCCCATACATAAAGGAGTGCGGCAGGGGCGGCCACACTAGCCCAGAGACATGCGAATTGCTGGGCAGGTGGATATACAGCATATCCACCGCGTTCAGCAATTAACCGCCCCCAGCGCAAGCCTTACAATTCAGTCCCAGACTCTCGCCCTAGCGAAGTGGTTCACTTGACTAACCCCTCCCCCGCCCCTTCAAGGCGGGGCTCCTCGAGGCTTGATTACGCTCCCTTAAACCGGCGATGATCCGTTAACGTAGGGCAATGATTAAACCGCCGCGGGCCCCTCTATGAGTTGTTTGCCGTTTCCATGCTTGGAAATGCTAAGCAAAACATTTTAATCGAAACTCGATAGAAATAGACGATGAGGCTCTTCATAGCCATAGACATAAACAACTCAACAGTGCGGAGCAAGTTAAGGCGCTTCCAGGAAGAGCTTGAGTCAAGCGGTGCGGATATAAAGCTCGTGGAGCTGGATAATCTCCACCTCACGTTGAGGTTCATAGGGGAGGTGAAGGATTCCATTGCTCCCACCATAGCGAGCAAGTTATCCACGATATCTGGAAATGTATTCAGGATCCACTTAATTGGAACGGGGGCCTTTCCAAACATGGATTACCCCAGAGTCGTGTGGGTTGGAATGAGGGAGGGAAGCAACGAGGCGGCTGCGCTTCATGACGCCGTGAACGAGGCATTGGCGGATGTCGTTGGGAAGGAATCCGATGAGTTCTCGCCCCACATAACCATGGCTCGGGTTAAGAGCGGCAGGAATAAGGCTAAGCTGATCCAAGCAATAAATGAGTGGCAGGAAGCGGATTTCGGGTGGCAAGACGTGAACTCTATTAAATTGAAGAGGAGCACCTTAACCCCCAGGGGGCCCATATACGAGGACATACATGAAGTGAGGCTGGGCTAGTGCCTCTAAGCCCCTCAATTCGCTGCATATTTAGGATAAGGTTCTTGCTCCATTCAATTAGCTCCTCTCCACCTTAAAAAGGCGCGGCTTCCCAACCGTTCTGTGAGGATAGCCATAATAGGAGGGGGAGCAGCCGGCATGAGCGCGGCTTCGAGGGCCAAGAAATTGAATAGTAAGGCCGATGTGGTGGTGCTGGAGGAGACCAGCATGGTATCGCACGCGCCTTGCGGGATACCGTACTACGTTGGAGGGTACTTCTCGGACGAGAAGTTATTCTCGGCATACAATGCGTCTCAATTTGAGAAATTGAAGGGGGCCCGCGTGAAGGTTAGCACTAAAGTGGTGGAGGTAAGGGATGGGGAGTTGGTGGTCGATGAAGGGGGGCAGCGCGGCATTGTTGAATACGATAAATTGATAATAGCAACGGGCGCCAGGCCTAGATTGCCCGACATACCGATTAACGGAGATGTGTTGACCGTGCATCACCCAGCCAATGCCACCGCCGTGAAGCAACGATTATGGTCGGCACGGGACATAATCATAGTGGGGGGAGGATTCCTCTCAATCGAGATGGCGGAGGCATTGGTCGGCCTAGGAAAGCGGGTAACTATAATAGCCAGGTCCGATCACCTGCTCTCGAGGGTCCTGGACAGCGATATGTCGAAGATAGTGGAGAATAAATTAAGGGAGTCCGTCAATCTCGTATTGGGAGAGGAAGCCATCTCAATAGGCTTGGACATAAATGGGAGAATGGCGGTGGAGACTAGCAAGGGAAAGTACGCCGGGGACTCCGTCGTGCTGGCAACTGGAATAAGGCCCAATTCAGAGCTGGCGGTGGGCGCTGGATTAAGCGTGGGGAGAAGTGGGGGGATAATCGTAGATGATCACATGAGGACGAGCAAGCCTGACATATACGCGGCCGGGGACGTGGTGGAGACCATTAACGCGGTCACCGGCGATAGAACTATCGCCCCATTCGGCCCGATAGCGAATAAGATGGGCTATGTGGCTGGAGTCAATGCGGCCGGCGGCGATATGGCGTTTCCCGGAGTCGTGTTGACGAGCATAACTAGGTTCTTCGACTTGGAGATAGGATCCACCGGTATAAAGGAGAGCGACGCGGTACGGCTGGGATTTAATCCGAGAACCTCAATCATAAAGGCAAGAACGCGGTCCAGGTATTACCCGGGCGGCGGCTTGACTTGGATTAAACTGGTAAGCGATTATGGGGGTAAATTAATAGGGGGCCAGGTGGTGGGCGAGGAGGAGGTGCTGGCCAGGATAAACGTGATAGCCATGGCAGTGCAACGCGGCCTCACTATAAGGGACCTATTCTTCGCCGAGCTGGGGTACTTGCCTCCCCTCTCCACGGCCTGGGACCCGCTGATAATAGCCGCGCGCAGATTGATGCCGGAGGGTTAACTGAAAGCAGCTAGCATCGCCTCAATGCATGAAGCCCTTAATCAAAAGGCTAGGGACCACTCCAATTATTAGCGAATCGCCATAAACAGGTTATCTAATCGAGGTGAGCCGCGTTGTTAAGCGGGGGGAAATGAAGCGCCGCGCGTCGAGCCCTTCCACCCAGCGTTGCGGGAAGCGTAAAAAGGTGAGCTAGCATGGGGGGACTCCGCCTTGGAGGGATAGCGCTTATATATCTATTCCAAATGACTTAGCGAAGTTGCTCCACCTGGTGTATTCCCGGAGAAACTGGAGGCCGCGGGACGTGATGCATATGCCATCCGTATTTGTAAGTATCATGCCTCTCTGATCCAGTTCATTCAAGTAATCCATCAATTTATCATACGATAAGTTCAGTGCCGTAGCCATTCTGGTCGGCCTGGAGCAGCCGTTCTTATCTAGGTAGGCCAATATGTCCGCTATTATTTCTATCCTGCTGCGCTTCTTCTTATCCCTCATCGTAGTTCACTTTGGTGGCGCCGTTAACTAGAAAAGCCAAGCCAAGCACCCTGATCGCTGAGAAGATCAGCAGTGATAGGAATGGATGCAACTTGCCGCTCAGCGCTTGAAGCACGAAATTATCAACAAGCAATAACGTGAATGCAATGGCGTTTGATGACACGAGGGAGTTCCCCTTGTAGTATTGTATCCATAGCATGAGCGCTACGTATAATTGAATTGCAGGAGTCAGCAATTGCATCAATGGGTTTGAATAAAGGCCTATTAGGATTAATGGTGAGGCAGGCATCGATATGTTGGTGACAGAGTAAGCGAAGGCTATGTACGCGGCCAGCACAATCACGTTATACAATACAGCGATGAGGGGGGCATGAACGAAGACTACCCTGGAGTATAGGTACACTATCCTGTCTATTCCATATATGAGCGACAAAGCGCTCTCCATTAAAACGGCTATTCCAAGAAGCAAAAAGCCAAGGGCTAGGCCAAGCAGCTTGGAGTTGCGAAGCAATTGAAAAGCCTTCAATGAGTAAAACGACAGCAGGGCTCCTATCACCAAGTAAGCAATCCCGACGCCAATGATCAAGTATACGATGGGATCCACGAGTTTCGGCAAGATTATGGCGTTTTTATCTATTATCGCGACGAGCCACGCATTGAGGCGAGCAATGCACGCCCAAGCCTCAATCATGCAGGGACGTTAGCGCTGCAGGGCTTGGCCGCGTCCTATGGCTCGGCATGCATGCCAGCCTAACCGAGCCAGGCATGAACCGCCTGAGGCGGAGGGAGGGGGCCCTGCCATCTATTGGATAGTCGCACCCTGACTGTTTGAGATTTAATCCGGGCCCATACTAGGGATTAAATGCGGTGGGCGTTGTTGATCATATTTGCAGCGTTACTGGCGCCCGGCGTTGCGGCTGCAAGCTACGTCCAGGCGCTACCCGCAATACCCTCAATCAATCTATCGTTCTATAAATTCATAAATGGGGCATATTATCAAAGCTTTTCAACCAATTCCATGAGTCTGGTTGAAATAGATGTGACGTCCAACTCGTCCATAAATGTATATTTGATTCCGCTCAATGAATTGAATAATTACTCCCATGCTTCCCGATTAATGGTGTACTTCAGCGGGAGCGGAAGCCATGTCGCGGGGAGTGTAGTGTTGAGTAATGGCTCCTACGCCGTTCTAATGCAAGCGGATGGCCAGGTTGAATCGAGGTCATTCGTCTACGAGGCAGTGAATCCGCTGGAGGCTGTTAGGGCGAATATGCCCATGGGGGTGGCCGACTACGGCGTTGCGTGCAGTAATGGATCGCTCACGTCGTATGAATACAATGCCACCGGATTCGTGGGGGTAGTTAAGATAGTAACGGCGGAGTCCAGCGGCTACGGGGTTCAATTGAACGCTAACATGATCTTAAATGGAAGTACGTACTTCATACAAGACGAGCTCGCGTATTATCATGGTAAGTTCATGTCTGTCATAAATATATGGAATGAAAGCGGGCCGCAGTTAAGCGCGCCGCTGGTAAGCGAGGGTGACTACCTATTTGGAAGTCATGTGTTGGGCAATTCATCGCTGCCCCTCAATGCACGCCTATTCGAGGAGGTCGAAGGCAATGAAAGCAGTCATTACCTGGTGATTGGGGTTAATTCATCTATAGGTGATTGGGAAGTATCGACGCGGCTGCCCGGTGATGCTTGGTTCATGGTTGATGGAGGGCAACTAACCCCATTCGGCAATCTATACGACGCGGAGTTGGTGGTTGGGGGGTTCGGTAACTCCAGCATTGCGGAGTTCACGGCTGTCTCGATTAATTTATCGTTGTTCATAATCAATGGAACGCGCACCCTACGTCCACCAAGTGCTTGGAGCTTCGGCGTGGATACGATGGAGGGGGCGGCTAACATATCATCTACGTGGGCAGGTAATTCCTCCATCATATCAATGGGCGCCCCATCGCTGATGCAGCTCTACACCACAGTCACGCCGCCGGCGATACCCATGAGCGAGGCGCCGCTGCTGGGCGGTAATTCGCTGGGATTAAGCCTAGTTAATTTGGCTAGGTATAGGACTTACATTGAGGTGGTCGCCGCGGTCATGCTTCTCTGGGCCGCGTCAACCCTAATAGGCAGAAAGAGAAGGCCGTAGCTGGGGCGTAATGCAATTAAACATTTCGCTGCCTCAAGAGAAGTGAAGCCGCTGCCGTTGGCCTTCAGCGTATTTCTATTGATAGTCATGATTAGGTTCACGACGCCATCCTTACTGCCGTTCCTGGGGCAATTAATGCACGTGGATACATCCATTGAGGGGTTACTGGTTACGGCGTACTGGGTCGGGTATACTGCCTTCATGATCCCCAGCGGGGCAGTGGTGGAGAGGGCTGGGGTTAAGAGCGCAATCATAGCCGGCATTGCGTTGGCTGCAATATTCGTATTATTTCCATTATTCATAGATTCATACGACTACATATTGATGCTGCAATTCACGGCGGGCTCGTTATCGTCCTTGATATACGTGTTCCTCGTTAGTCTAATAGTGGCGACCCAGAGACGAAGCGGGCTTGCGGTGGGCATTTTCCAAAGCGCTTTCTTCATTGGGTCATCCATATCAATAGCAGTAACCCCATTGTTATTTTCGTTCAATTACGTAATTCCCTTCATCTCATACGGAATCCCATTGATTCCATTGACTGCATTACTGCTCGGCGTGGGCGGGGAAGGCAGGGAACAGGCAAGCTCTCCTGCGATTAATGCCGGGGTGGTTGGAATGGGGTTGATACGGTTCGCCGCCGGCTTTTCATACCTGGGCTTCGTTGCGTGGTCCACCTACTACTCGGTCCACGTTCTAGGGGCTACCCATTCAATGAGCGGGGTATACGCCTTCACATCCACTGCGCTGGGCTCCATAGGGACGATAATAGGAGGAGCGGTGGGGGATAGGCTTGGCTACGTGGCTCCAAGCGTCTTTGGTTCCTCCATGATAGCTGCAATAGTGTTGATTATCTATTGGCTTCCGCTCCCGTTCCAGGAGGTGTTCATGGCCATAATGGGCTTCATGTATGGATTCTACGCGTCCCCCTCCTTGGCGTCATCTAAGTCATCGACTAGGATAAGCAGCGTTAGTGCCTTCCTGAACTTCATGACACAGCTTGGAGGAACGGCATCTCCATACTTGATTGGAAGAATGCTTGGGCTCCTCGGCTTCGCTTCGGCATTTGCAATATTGGGCGTGACCTCAATGGCATTGATAATCACGGGGTCGCTGTTGCTTCGAAGGCCGGGCTGAGCTTCAACAATGGATGGGGCAAGCCATCACTTGCTTACATGCCTATCCTGAGCATAACCCTCCCGTTTCGCTGCTTTGAGAATAATCTATCCAATGCACTGCGAGCATCGTCTATTCCGTATTCCTTGTCCACCCTCACTTTTAACTTATGGGATAGCTTCGCCAATTCGTTCAGCTCCTTCCTGGTGCCCCCGGTGGACCCCATTACCCACACCTCGCTTGAGTATAACCTGGGAATAGAAAGTGTAACCTCGCCCCCGGTTAATTGGCCGAAGGTTATCCACTTCCCCCTACGACCAACAACTCCAATGCTGGTGGCCCACGTCTCCTGCCCAAGGGGATCAATAACCACGTCGGCCATCCTGCCGCCAGTTAACTTGCCGACCTCACCCACCGCCTCATTGACTGCAACGACATAATCAGCCCCCAACTCCCTAACCCAATCCTTCCCAGTAACGGCTATAACCTCGGCCCCCATCATTTTAGCCAGCTGAACCGCGAACTGCCCCGTGTTGCCTGATGCGCCGAATACCACCACCACGTTCCCCGGGCGCAGCCCCGCCGACATCAATGCATGATACGCGGTGAGCGCTGACACAGGTAGGCTGGCCGCGGTCTCCCAACCTATTCCCGGGATCTTCACTAAATTCTTGCCCGGCACCGCCACGTACTCAGCCCAGCCACCGTTGGTCACAACGCTCATTATTCCACCGTTTCTGCACAGGTGCTCCATTGATGAGAGGCACATGTCGCAAGAACCATCGAATACCCTGTTATAGACAACCACGCGATCCCCCGGCTTGAAGTCGCTGACGTGATCCCCGACCTCCACCACGACTCCCGCGAATTCAGCGCCAGGCACGTGCGGCATGGGCCTCACGTTAAGGGATGAGACCACGTAGTAATCTATTGGATTCACGCCGGCCTCCACCACTTGAAGCAAAACATCGTGGGAACCCGGCCTAGGCCTTTCCACCTCAACTACTCTCAGATTGCTTAACCCGCTTTCCTGGAACTGAACTGCCTTCATTATTAATCAATTAATTAAATAATTAATAAACGAATCGTGGATGCTCCACGCCGTTAAGCGACTCGATTGCCGCACAGGCCCTCAATCAACTACCCTACGCTCGACTCTCCAAAACTTTATACCGACCTTCCTAAGATCATCCATCACCATATCAAACAAGTCACCGCTGTAAACAGTCTCTATGGGAGTTAACCCGCTTCCCCTCACGTAGCCATTAATTATTAGGTTGGCCGTTATTGCGGCGAAGAATCCAGTGAGCCTTGACATAGACGTGAACTGGCCGGAAGCACGATCAACGCCCTCATACCTAACCATGGCCTCCTCCCCATCAGTGAATCCACGCGCCTCCACCACTGTTATTGAGAAATCGCTCTCGTCCCTGTTCAACGCCTTACCGAGGACTTGAGAAGCCAGTTCCCTATCATCGAGCAACCCCAGCCTCCGCAGTAATTTCATGGCTTCCAAATGGCCTCGCCACCTAACTGTGAGCTCCGCCATGTTCTTCACCTTCAATGAGCTTACCAAAGTGGATAATCCATCCGTATAGAACTCCTCGAAGTCTCCCTTCACCATTGATGTGTTGAACGCCCTCACTTCATCCAAGGGATCCACAGTTATTGGCTTGCCGTCCCTAACAATGGTGGCTGGCCTAACGTATTCATCTATGGTGCTATCAAGCGAGAATAAAATGGAGTAGTACAGGGGTGGGGATGGGTTTATCGGATTGCCCCCAACGTGAATCTCCAATTGATCCACTTCATCCAGCTCGCTCACGACAGCCGCCGCCAAAAAATTAGTCAACCCGGGCGCCCATCCACACGCCGGCACTATAACCGCTCCATCCCTCAGGGAAGCCGCCTTGGCCTCGTCATACTTCCACATGAATATCATGTCAACCACGGGAACCCCGGCGGAGTGAACCGCCGCCACGGCTTTATCCGCTATTGATTGGGGAAGCGCGCCTATAACTACATCCGCGCCCTTAACCACGCCATCTACCCCGGCCAGAACATCGGCCTGGGAGGCATTTATCCCAAGCGATCTAGCCCTCTCCACTTCCCTGGCCGATACATCGAAGCCCACCACTTCGTTCTCGGTGTATTTGGACAAGTAATACGCCGCGGCCCTCCCCATGGGTCCCAAGCCCAACACAACCGCCCTTCCCATCATTGACTAGATTAACTCCGGCTTTAAAGCATGTCTGTGCCCGTCGAGGCGGCCTCTCATTCAGTTAGCCTCTGGGCGGCCTCTTCATTGCCCTCAACGCTCCACGCGCGAATTACTTTCCTCAATGCATTCCACTCAGCGGCCGCCACGTCTTCCCAATTAAACTTGGCCGCAAACCTCCTCCCAAGCCTGCCCAGCAATTCCCTCTCCTCGTCATCGGTCAATAAATGCACGGCCGCGGATGCCATGGAATCCACATCGCGAACGGGGACTCTGATCACGGACCTAGTCCTAAAATTAAACCTAGTGGCTGGTATATCGTGAGTCACCACTGGAACGCCGCAGCTAAGGGCCTCCAGCACTACCATGCCGACCGAGTCCAACTTGGTGGGGTAGACGAATACCCTGGACCTGGATACCAAGTCCATCAACTCCACCCTACCCACCCCCGGCATCACATCTATCTTCAACCCCATACTAGCCGCCCGCCGCCGCAGTTCCCTCACGTACCTAACCCTCTCGGGATGGCCGGCCATCACGGCCACCACGTCCCTGCCCATCAATGAACGCATCCTCCGCACCACGTGAAGGAACTCAAAAATGCCCTTGCCCGGTATCAATCTGCCGAAGAATATGACGTCGATATCCTTACGCTCACCCTCACCACGCCCCACTCGGCACGCATCCACCCCGACGCCGGGCTCTATCGGCTCCACCATCATGTCGACGCCAAGCCTCTTGAGCTCATACCTTATCGATCTAGACACGGAGAGCACAGGCACTCCCCTGAAAACAGCCTCGGCCAGCTTCAGCTCGAGCAGCTTCTCGCTAAGCATGAATTGAGGCAGCCTGCTCTCGTTCTGGACTATGTAGTTATTTGCTATCAACTCGATGATGGAGGCATCGCCGTTATACGCCAATGAACCCACCGCGGGAGTCAACTGCAGCAGCGCGGTCCATGGATGATCGAGGCCCTTGAACATCATGGCTAAATCGGTGTGCTCGTGGGGAATATAGAAAATATCGTAATACGAGAAGTCCCTCTTGAACTTGGCCCGTATGTATCTCATGTATAGGACGGCGGCTATCGGGTTCGTCAACGGCCGCGGCGGAAGCACGACGGTATTGTTAACCACGAAATCCACGAACCTTCCCTCATAATACTCCTCCAAGGTGTTTATCAATCCCTCATAATAATTCCTAGGTATGAAGAGCGTGGGCCTCCTTGGGTACCTCGACATTGCGTTGAGAATCCTCAAGTGACCTCCCGACAGCGTTGATGCGACTGTGAATGCAGCCACGTCCACGCTCATTCAATGACTGGGGAGTATTTAAAGGATACTAAGGGGTTAACCTATTCCTATCCCTAGGGAAAAGCACTACCTCCCGTATATTGCTTCTCCTCAACATCACCATTAACAACCTATAAAAACCAAGCCCCCAACCAGCGTGGGGGGGCATGCCCCACTCATAGGCAGCCAGATGAGATTCGAAATTGGCCGGATTCAAGCCCCTGCTGATCAAGGCGTTCTCGAGCAGTTTCCTATCGTGTATCCTAGTCGCGCCGGACACTATCTCCACCCCATCAATCACCAAGTCAAACGATTCGCTCCTAGAAGGATCGCCCTCGATAGGCATTGTATAAAACGCGCGGAGCGACGTGGGGAAATTCACCAGGAAGAATGGGGAACCGATCTCTCCCGTGAGCGCCTCAAGCCCCTCCTTGGGAATATCATCCCCCCACTTCACGTTTATCCCCTTCCTGCCCAGCATGTCTAGGGCGTCATCATAGGAGACCACGGCGAAGGGCTTTTTGGGAACAGATATTTCCCTGTTCATATCAGTGACGCCAGGCACCTTCAATGCATTCGAGTAGACATTGATTATAACATCCTCAAGTATCGACATGACATCCCTGTAATTCATGAAAGCAGCCTCTAAATCCACAGATATGAACTCATTCAAGTGGTAAGTGGTGCTGTGCTTTTCAGCCCTGTAGGCAGGCCCTACCTCGAACACCCTCTCCAGGGAAGCCGTTAATTCCTCCTTATACAGCTGGGGGCTCTGGGCCAAGTAAGCCACTGCATCGAAGTATTGGACGGGAAACAAGTCCGCCCCGCCCTCAGTGCTGGTCGATATTATCTTGGGCGTGAAGACCTCTATGAATCCCCTATCATACAGGGACTCCCTGATGGCCCTGACCGCCGCGCTAGATGCCTTGAATATTACGAGGGACTCCGGTCTCTTCAGATCCACAGTCCTGTACCTCAATCTGGCGTCCAGCTCCGTTTGGGCGACGTTTCCCCATATATCTATGGGAAGCGGTTTCGATCTATTCAGGACCCTCAATTCGCTTGGCATAACCTCCACGCCGCTCCTGGCTATCCGGCTCGCCTTAACCACCCCCTTCACGAGTATTACGTCCTCCTTAACCAACCCAGCCGCAGCATCCCACACGCCTTGCGGTGCATCCCCCTTCTTCACAGTTACCTGAATCGAGCCCTCCCTGTCCTTCAGTATTATGAACCTTATCTTACCGACCTCCCGCACATCCCAAACCCAGCCCGCCAACTCCACCTGGGACCCATCAGGCATCGACGCCGCTTCGACCGTCCAACTCTTCATTACATTGGCGGCTATCACGCCGTTAAAAAGCATTAACCCACTACTTCAACCTTCACGTTCTCCCTAGTCAGCTTGCTGAGAACCTTGCCCAGCTCCGTTGGCTTGAACGGAAGCCTGCCCGTCTCGTGCCTTGGTATCTTAATTATAGTTTCGTTAGTGCCATCGGGCAGCCAAACCATGGATATGCTGTATATGTTTGCCGGGTAAGTCAATTGAGTCGCGAGCTCATTAACCTTAGTCGTGTGCTCCACCAGCCTAACGGTGACTCCCAGCTCGCTCGTCAATTCCTCCTCCATCTGCTTTACGATGCTCCTTGGAACTCCCCTGATGCCCGTCACAGCTATCAACAATAAATTCCTCACCCTGTAGGATTTGCTATAAGATACATCGGCTAGGTACTGCTTGTACTTCTGCTCCATGGATAACAGCTTACCTATCACGTCCACGTCCAATTCATCATACTTCCCGCTATCCAGGAGGGATTGGCACTTGGCACAAAACATGCGTGACTTCACGCAGAAGGTGCAAAACGGTATCTTCATCTCCTCTCGCCCACTTCACCTACGGTAACCCGTTTAATTGGCTGTTTAAAAACTTTCCTACTCCAAGCCCATCAAGTGGTCCCCCGCCTCATTGGGGTTTGACGGATTTCTTGGCCTTATTGGCAAGCCTATGAGCCATCAATATGGGAAGCGGCATCACTGACGAGACGCATAATTCCCTCGTCAATCTAACTGCGTCGGGAAGCGATACCAAACTCCCCACGCTGATGAAAGTAGGCCCTACACCAGCGCCGCACCTAATCACGGCGCCGAGCTGATCCCCGGTGGCCGGGTCAAGTATGGGGGAGGCATCCGCGCCCACGTCGCACTCGCCATACAATAGGGACTTGGCCACACCAATCGTCGGTACCCTCATGGTTACCCCGAAGTGGGCGGCTATGCCTAAACGATATGGGTGCGCGATGCCGTGCCCATCTATCATAACTACGTGGGGGGTTCTCCCCAGCGATTTATAGGCCATAACCATGGGCTTCAATTCCCTAAAGGAAAGCAGGGTGGGGATGTAGGGAAAATCCACGCGCGTGTATATTATGGCGGAGTCCATCACGGACTTACTGATAGAATCGACAACCACGGCGGCGGCCACCGCAGTATTGCCCACATAGGCGACGTCCAGGCCCGCCACAAATCTACTCTCGCTTAATGGTTTCTCCACGACTAGGGCGGATAACCGGCGCTGCACTGCCCTGGCGGCGCTCAGGTTGAAGCCTCTTGGGACGCGGGACTTCACGTAGTTCTCATTAATGGTCCTCGCAATCCTCATTGCCTGCAATCCCCCTCTTTACTTGATACAGGAAGAGGTCAGATCGAGTGCTCTCCACGAGCTTCCTGGCAACATCTACCTTAGGCCTCAAGCCGGGCGCCAATGCATTGGGTATTACCAGTAGGGAGAGAGACTCGTATATCTCCTCCATGCGTTTAAACAAGGCCTCCGCGTCCCTTGCCTTTCCCAGCCTCAACATATCCAACACCACGCGGCGCAGCTCCCCCACCACGTCGCCAAGTCCGAGCACGTAGGGAATATCATATATTCCCAACTCCTCCGGGGTTGGGTATCTATTGAACTTGATTAGGTGGTAAAGTATCATTGCCTCGGCGTACTCCGCCAATGGTCCATCCAGTAACCCACTATAGTACACCTCAGGGACCTTCTTTGCAGCGTCGACAACGCTCTTGACTTGATCAACTATTCTATCAACGCTGTTGGACTTGGAGTCCAGATCGCCCTTGGTTATCCTCAATATAACTTCCTTAGACGTCCTTATTATATCCCTAGTATCCCTAAGCAGCTTTTCCCGCGTCTCATCTATCACCCTCACCCTGCCCTCTATCGAGTTAATTATATCGCTTAACTCCATTAGCGCAGATCAAGTGCATGCTTAAAAAGATTGAGAGGGGAAACCGCCCAACTTAGCTGCCTCATCCCTTTACGACGCCTACCGGCCTGGTCCTCACAACCTTGCGGGCAAGCCCAAGGGCGTCGGCGGTCTCCACAACGGAGTCCACGTCCTTATAGGCCTCCGGGGCCTCCTCGCTTATTATCTCCGACTCAGCGCTCCTGACCACTATGCCCCTCCCCTCCAGCGCTGACTTAACCTTGCTGGGAGGCAGCATCCTCACGGCGGCGGACCTACTCAATTGCCTCCCGGCCCCGTGGGGGGCGGTGCCGAAGGTCAGTTCCATCGATGCAGGTGCCCCCACCAGTATGTAGGATCCCGTCCCCATGCTTCCGGGAATTAGGACGGGCTGGCCTATATCCCTGTACACCTTGGGTATCTCAGGCATACCCGCTGGGAACGCCCGAGTGGCTCCCTTCCTGTGAACCCAAACCCTCCGTCTCTGCCCCTCCACGTCATGCTCCTCCAGCTTGGCTATGTTGTGGGCAACGTCGTAGACCACCCTCATGCCCAGCTTATCCGGATCCTTATTAAACACGGACTTGAAGGCCTCCCTGACCCAATGCATTAATAAGTGGCGGTTGGTCCAAGCGTAGTTGGCGGCTGCAGCCATTGCATGCAAGTAATCCTGGGCCTCCCTAGTGTTCACGGGCATTGATACCAATTCCCTGTCCGGCAACACGAGCCCCCACTGCCTCACCTTTCCCTCAGCTATTCTGATGTAATCCGTGGCCACTTGATGGCCAAGCCCCCTGGAGCCGCTGTGTATCATCACTAATACCTGGCCCACCTCATCTATTCCAAACGCCTTGGCTACCTCCTCATCGAATACCCGCTCCACTGCCTGGACCTCTATGAAGTGATTCCCGGAACCTATAGTGCCGAGCTCGCCCCTCCCCCTCTCCTTTGCCCTTTGGCTTACCTTGGATGCATCGGCATAGTCCCAACTGCCGTTCTGCTCTATCCGCTCCTGATCCTCGCTCCAACCGTATCCCTTTTCTATCGCCCACGCGACCCCCTCATTGAGCACCCTATCCAGCTCCCCCACCTGGAGCCTCACGTGGCCGGTCTCCCCAACGCCGGCGGGGGCTAGCTTGAATATGGTATCCATCAATTCCCTGAGCTTGGGCTTCACGTCATCTATCTTCAAGTCAGTCCTCAACACCCTGACGCCGCAGTTTATGTCATAGCCAATACCGCCTGGGCTTATCGCGCCGGAACTAGCATCGACTGCGGCGACTCCCCCCACTGGGAACCCATAGCCTTGATGCGCGTCAGGCAGCGCTATGCTGTACTTATATATCCCAGGCAGGCAAGCCACGTTGGCGACCTGCTCGAGCGTTAAATCATTCCTCATTTTCTCCATCAATGAATCGCTCGCAAATATCCTGGCCGGCACCTTCATGCATGGCCTGTAATCCCTCGGTATCTCCCAAACATGGCTTCCTATCTTTCGCAGGGGAGGAACCATGGATGAGGGGCCCTGTAATTCCTTTTAAACTTGAGCCCCAACCATTACGCTAAATGCCAGTCAATTAACGGCTTTCAACCAAATGATCACCGAATATTTTTATAGTTCATCAAATCGGCACTGCAATGAACGGTGGATACGCCGTAGTCAGTCATCACTATTGGGGATCGCCGGGCGGGGGTCAGTTGGTGGACGCCGCCGCCGCCGTTGCATTAAGCGAGGCCGGTTTTGAGCCCATTCTAACGGGCACGTTTCCATTCAATCCATCAAAGTACATGGAGTGGTACGGAATAGATCTGACTAAGTTCAAGATAATCACGCTCTCCATTGGCATTAAGGCATTCGGATTATGGACCAGGCTATACGCATGGCGGCCAGCGGAGATAGCTGTGAAGAAATACAGGGCCTCCCTGATGTTCACGGACGAGCAAACATACAAACCGCTGTTGAAGTATCGGGAATCTCTTAGTATAATTGAATACATACATTTCCCCCTGGAGGTGGTGGTGGATCCAAAGTTCAAGGGAACGGGGTTGGCGTATGGGGAGGACCCCTATATAATGGAGAGATACGGCAGGTTCCCCCTCAACATGTACTGGAGGATATTCACTAAAATGCTGCCCAGATACATGAGGAGAAACCCCTTCGAGGACGCGGACGCGGTGTTGACTAATTCCAAGTGGACGGCCAACGTGATAAAGATGGTCTACGGAGGGGAGCCCATGGTGCTCAACCCACCGATAGCCCCCAACACAGAGGCGACGAGCTCGCCGCCAAGCGTCGAGGCCAGGTCGAGGAGCATAGTGATGCTGGGCAGGTTCAGCGAGGAGAAGAGGTATCATTGGGTGGTCGCGGAGGTGATGCCTAAATTGATGAAGCAATTACCCGATGCGAGGCTGGTAATATTTGGGGGAGCCACCACGAGGACCCAGATCAGCTACATGAATAGGGTGGCCGAAATGGCGCGGCGAGCCGGGCTCAGCGTGGATGTGGGCGGATCTGGGGGCGCTTCAGTAAATATAGTGCCCAACGCGCCTCGGTCCCGCATAAATTCCGCCATGGACTCGGCCAGGGCGTTCCTGCATGCCACTATAAATGAGCACTGGGGAATAGCGGTGGCCGAGGCCATGGCCAGGGGATTGCCGATAGTTGTTCATAAGTCGGGAGGGGCTTGGACCGACTTAGCCGAGGAGGGGTTAAGGGGGGTTGGGTACTCCGACGCCGATGAGGCTGTGCAGGGATTGATTAGGCTTCTCAGCGATGACTCGGACTTCAAGCGGTTCTCGGCCGCAGCGATGGAGAAAACCAAGGGCCTGACTATGAGGACGTTCATCGATGGGTTGAGGGGGCTTCTCGCCAAGATATGAACCGCCCTTCCCCCCGATAGGGATTGCTTTGAGTTGGGGAGCGCCCATTGCTCATTGTAATGGGTTAAACATGGTGGGTCCGCCGGGATTTGAACCTTCCCCGGGCAACAAGGCCCGACCGGGATCTCTCCCGCGTCAGGGGAGTATCCTAACCGCTAGACTACGGACCCTTGGTCATTCGACGGGGAGCGCGGTTTTTAATTTTTACCTTACCGGAACCCAGTCGGGGCGCGGCGGGAACCGGAAAGTGCGCGAGCCGATAAGGTTAAAACCCAATGTATGGGGAGCGATTGCATGAGCAATAGATACGACGTGGTGATAGTTGGGGCTGGAACTGCTGGTTCATATGCTGGCCACCTATTGGCCAAGAACGGTTTTAGCGTTGCCATAGTGGAGAGGAAGAGCGTTGATGATATATTCAAGGTAACCGGGGATGCCATAGGTTCACACCACGTTGAGTCGCTGGGCCTGGGTCTGGAGAGCGGGGTGGCCATGATACACTACAAGGGCGCGGATGTCTTTAGCCCAGACATGAGCGTTAGGTATCGAGTGTTGGGCGAGGGGTATGGGTTGGACATGAGCAAGTGGGGTCCATGGCTGGCCAAGCAAGCCATCAATAATGGAGCCACGATATATGAGAGGAGATCAGTCTCAGCTCCAATACTCGATAATGGTAGGGTGGCTGGGGTTAAGGTATCGAGCGAGGATGGGCATGGGGAGGGGGAGGTGCTCGGCAAGGTAGTAATAGATGCATCAGGCGCGACTGGAATCGTTAGGAGCAGGCTACCCTCTAATTGGCTCATATCGGAGCCCCTGCTGCCGGAGGATGCATCGTATGCCTACAGGGAGATAATAGAGGTGGGCTACGATATAGAGGAGCCGGAGTTCATTAAGATATACCTCGATAACAACATATCGCCGGGCGGCTATTGGTGGCTCTTCCCGAAGTCCGGAAATACAATGAATATAGGGCTGGGCATATGGGGGAGACTCGTGAAGGAGAGGGGGTTGAATCCTAGGCAGAACTACGAGAAGTACTTGGCCAACTCAAAGTACGCCCGCGGCCGCAAGGTAATCCACAGCGGAGGCGGTATAGTGCCCACTAGGAGGCCCTTGAAGTCAATGGTAGGCCCATCCATATTGGCGGTGGGGGATGCCGCGGTGGCCGTCAATCCGGTCCACGGAGGCGGCCTAGGGCCCGCGCTTGAATCAGCCAAGCTGGCCAGCGATGCGGTAGCGGCGGCATTCGAGAGGGGCGATCTATCAATGAAGGGATTATGGAGTTACAACACGAGCTACTTGAAGGCATACGGGATAAAGCAGGCCAAGCTGGACGTGTTCAGGTTGATGCTGCAATCATTAAGCGACGAGGAGATAAACAAGGGCTTGAAGGCCAGGATATTGACCGAGGACGACGTATTGGAGATATCGATAAAGGGATCCATGTCCATAGGAGCCGTGAGGAGGGTTAGGGCTGGGGCCAAGCTGCTCTCTGTCCCGTCGCTCGCAATGAAGCTAGTGACGGCGTTGAACTACATGAGGAGCATAGGCTCCATTTACGAGCGGTACCCAAGCGATCCAAGCGGCATAGATAAATGGAGCGTGGAGTTAATAAGCAAGTATAATGAGTACAGGAGGAAGCTGGGCTTGCCTATGATGATGAGTTAAGGCGCCTCAACGCTGCGGAGACGTCTCTCGCATCCACTCTTCCCCTATACCGCCTCATAACTTCCTGCATGATTGCCGCCTCGCTGCTTGTGCCCAGCTTGGAGACGGCGTCGCTGACTATCCTCTCTACGTCCTCCAGCGGCAGTTTGAACAACCCCTTCTCCCTCACTATGTCCTCCACCTTAGTAGAGCCGCGGCGCTTCGCGTACTCCTCAAGCGCCTCCCCTATCGCCTCCCTCGTTATCTTGCCGTCCGCGTAGAGCTTTATTGCCTCCTCCATGCCCATTATGGGATTGACGGACCACCCCTCCTCCCTCCCTATGTACTTCAACGTATTCACGAACAGCGACGCTATGAGCGTTGGAGACGCCTTGCCTCCATAGATCGATATCAACCTATCGACGTCCCTGGAATAGGGGGACCTGACCACTTGCATCGCTAACTCCCTGCTCATCCCCATCCCCACGTACCTCCTGATCTGCTCATCTATAGGCTCCGGCATGAGCGATGCAGCCCTCTCCAGCAGCGCCTTAGTCACCCTCACCGGCCTTAAGTCGGTCTCCGGATACATGCGGGCCGAGCCCGGTCGAGGCCTTAGGAATTTGGTCGTCCCATCATCATTAGCCGCCCTGGTCTCCTCAGGAACGCCTTTGAACGCCTCGTTGATCCTATCGACGACGACCGTGGCCGCCTCAACAAGCTCGGACTCCTCGGCGCCGCTTAGCAGTATGAATGAATCGACGCCCAGCCTAGACCTCACCCTCTCCACCTCCTCGCTCGTTACCCCGTAATTGGGAAGCTCGTCGCTGTGGAGCAAACCGCCCAACTCGGTCCAACTGCGCACCCTATCGGCCAGCTCGGACCCGAACCGCCTCTTGGGTTGAAGCTCGAAGCCCAGTATGCCGGAGAGCCCGGGCAGTTTAATCGCCATTACCTTTCCCCCCTGCTTTATCACGGACCGAATTAAGTTCGACTTGGTGGAGGCAAGCTCGCTCGTCACATCCATTAAGTCCGGCGAGTAGGGCTTGAGGCCCCTCCTATTCAATTCATCCCTAATCCTCAAGAGGTTCACCTGCCTATCCACCTCGTACTGAATAACCTTAGGTATTAGGGAGAGCTCGGGCACGCCCTTCACCTCTACCTTGGCGCCGCCCTCTATCGATATGTTGAGGTCCTGCCTAATCGAGCCCAGCCCCCTCTTCGCCTTACCCGTATTCCTGACGGTTTGCCCCAGGTAGAACGCTATGTCCATTATGGTGTTCGGCGGATACTCCATGGGGCCCGTGGATATTTCTATCAATGGTATGCCCAGCCTATCCAGCCTGTAGACCACCTCCCTCCCGTTCTCCCCCATTCGCCGCGCCGCGTCCTCCTCCAATGCAATGGTCCATATGGGGACCTTTAAATCCATGAACGTGGCTAAACCGTTCCTGGCAACCAAGGCGGTTCTCTGGAACCCGGATGTGTTGGATCCATCGATGACGACCTTCCTCATCACTATTATCTCATCGAACGGCTTTGCATTGAACCGCATGGAAACGGCCAAGGCAGCGCTGAGGGCCTCCTCGTTAATGTCGTGAGGCGGCTCCTCGTCCAGCTCCACCAGGCACGTGGAGTCGTTGTACCCCTCATAAACGTAGACGCGATTCTTCCTGAACTCCCAGAGAGCCGCTGGATCCACCTGGCCGAGCTCGCTCATGGATGGACGGAGGCGGCGCTTGATGGTGAAGTGGGGATCATCGTTCCTCAACGCGGTTGGGCACCTGCAGAAAAGCTTGGACTCCGTGTCTAATTGAACGTGTATCTCCAATCCAACCCTGTGCTTAACCATGCTAGGACACCCCCAGGCAATAATTAATAGGCTCAGTTCTCTCGCTTAACTCGAATGCCATGGGGGTCACCACAAGCCTCCTGACCTCCTCCACATCCCTCGTCCTGGCGAGTATCCATGACAGCTTCACGTAGGCGGTCTCCGAATTCATGTCGCCGCCTGGAATCACGCCTAGCTTCCCCAGCTCAACCCCCCTCCTGTAGACGTTTAGGTTAACCCTGCCATATATGGTCTGGGTAGAGACCACTACCGGCAATCCAGCCTCCACCGCCCTCCCAAGCGCGTCCCTAACGGGCTCCGAGACGTGGCCGAACCCAGTGCCCTCCACCACGATTCCATGATAATCCCTATCCACTAGGTAATCTATGACTTCGCCGCTCATGCCCGGGTAGTACTTTATGAGCGCAACCCTGTCATCGAATCCCCCCTCATATATCGTGTCTCCCCGCTGCTTGAAGCTGGCCGCAGCCACCCTTAACTCCCCCTTGGAGACGTCTACGAAGGCTATCGGCTTGGCATTGATGCTGATGAATGCATCCCTCCTGGATGAATGCATCTTGCGAGCCCTCACGCCTCTATGGATGGCCACCAAGCCGTCGCTCGATGATGCATGCATCGACACCACCGATTCAGCAAATGGAGCCTTCACAGACGCCAGCACGGATGCGTATATGTTCTCGAACGAGTCGCTCGACGGCCTGTCGCTGCTTCTCTGGGAGCCGGTGAACACTATAGGCGCGGCGGCCGATCGAAACGCGAACGACATGGCAGCGGCGCTGTAATGCATTGTATCTGTCCCGTGCAGAACCACTATGCCCTCCGCTCCGTCCTGCATTGCCTTATTTATGGCGTCGCCCATCTCCGTCCACAGTCGCGGATTCATGTCCTCGCTGAAAATGGAGAATAGATTGATTAATTCCACGGACGCGATGCTTCGTAGTTCCGGGTACATTTCATACAATTCATCCAGGCTGAAAGACGGGTAAACAGCGCCAGTAGCGTAATCCACTTTGGACATTATGGTGCCTCCCGTGGCTATTAAGGTGGCCCGCGGTCCATTGCCCGGCGATGGCTTGGGCCCGGTCCAAGCGGGCGGGGAGTAGATCTGAAGAACCTCTATCTCGCCTATGCCGTCGACGTGAATGCCCACGTTATAGCCATTCTCGTGCTTTATTATCACTACGTCAGGATCGCCGACATCGGGTCTAGGCAGTATTATCCCATCCATCACCTCGCCATCCTTCATCCTAATCCTGACCTTGCTGAACATAACCGCTCCAAACTCCTTTAACTTAGCATTAACTTTATTGGAGTAAGACACGAAAAATGCGGGGACCCGCATGCTTAAAAACTTGCCCAGCAATTCAATGCTAGATACAAGGTTGGGGCCGTGAACCTGCGATTCACCGCCTCAAGGAGGGCCCTTTATTTAATGTTTAAAAACTAACCCAGTATTATGGAATCGAATGAGGGCATTATTCATAGGTAGATTCCAGCCGCTGCATAATGGGCATGTGCAAGTCATCCGGTGGCTAATGAATGAGGGCTACAAGGTAATAATCGGAATAGGGTCGGCCAATTCATCTTTCACGTATAGAAACCCATTCACAGTGGGTGAGCGCATGGAGATGGTGGAGGCAGCCATAGGTCAAGCAACCACGTGCAGCATCCCGGATACCGGCGGGCAATCCCTGCTGTGGTACCCATTCGTTAGGCAGTACTGCCCCGCATTCGACGAGGTTTTTTCAAATGATGATTACACCAGGCTAGCTATGGAGCAATGGAACATAAATACAAGGCCGACCCCCCTATTCAATCGAAGCGAGTTGAGCGGGTCAAGGATTAGGTACATGATGGCCAGAGGCGATAGGGCCTGGACCAGGATGGTTCCCGAGGGGGCAGTCGAGGTCATAGAGAAAATAAGGGGGGAGGAGAGGGTTAGGAGGTTAGCCATAATAGAAAACATTTTAAACGAGCGGCAGCAGGGATGGTGATGGCAGAGGAAAACGTGGAGGAAGGGGAGGCGGGCGAGGTCGTTGCCGAGCGTAAGATATACATGTGCATTAAGTGCGGCACCATCTTCTCCAAGAGCGATCTGGAGGTGTCCCCAGGCATTCACTGCCCCAATTGCGGGTACAGGATAATAACGAAGATAAGGACATTCAAGGCAAAGCCCGTCAGCGCTGATTAAGGCCTTCCCAACGGCAGCTTCTCGTTCTTCTCAAGCTTTACCTCAGTTATGCTCGTGACTGGGTACTGGCCATTCTCGTCCTTCTCGTACTTCTTAACCATGTCCCATATGGTCAACAGCGACACGCCTGTGGCGAGGAGTGACTCCATGGCTGACCCCGTCCTGGATATGTTCTTCGTTATGGTCTTCACGGCGACTCCATCCCCTGCTAAATCTATGCCTACCCTCACGTCCGTTATATCGTTGCTGTGCACGAGGGGAAGCAAGTCCCATGCCTTCTTGGCTGCCATCATCCCGGCCAACTGAGCCGCCGTCCTAACGTCCCCCTTCTCCACGTCGCCGTTGATTATGAGGTCCAGGGTTGTCCTCCTCAACGCTATTCTGCCCCTGGACACCGCTTCCCCCCTGTAGAGCGGCTCCTCCGTTGCATCGAACATGAACACTATCGGCGGGGCTTGCCGGCGGTGAGCGGACTCCTCCTCACCGAGCGGCGAGGTTGATTTTATCTTGGACTCCACCCTTAAATCCCTTATCCCGATTATATCAGGGTTTCCGCTGATGAACATGGCTGAGGTTTGGGGGCTCTCCATTACGGGCTCACACTTGCCTCCGCTGCATAGGCAGTATTTCGCCTTAACCACGTTCCAAGCAGCCAGTAAGCCCACGAATGCCCCAAATAATGCATCCATCTCCACCCCAGTCCTTCCCAGGGTCCTCGCGGTGACGGAGAGCAGTATGCCGTCCTCCCTAAACATCACCCTGGGCCTTACATACGTTAACTCTATTGGATGCAGTAATCCCACAAATTGCCAAGCCTTCTTCGTGGCCATAATGGAGGCGAACTCTATTGTGGACTCCACGTTGCCCAAGCCCGTGAAGCCCGTCGAGGCGTCCCGCGCCAGCCCTCCCCTCAGCGCCAGCAATCCGGAGGCGGTTGCCTCCCTGTACACATTGCTCTTCCCGGTTATGTCTATCATGTGCATGCCCATAACTAATCGCCTGGCCCCCTCAACATAAATGCATCCACCACGGCGCCGCTGGGGACAGGGCCCCGCAGCGTTATTAACCCATCGGTGGCGGCCAGCGACGACGTGAAGGAACTACCGCCGCCCAGCGGCGTGAACAATAACTCCCCGCCCCTAATAGAAGCCCTAACCCTCACCTGCGTCACGAAACCCGGCTCCGCGTTCACTCCCGCCGTTAATTTGCCCCTAGCAACAGGCCACGCCGCCGCCCTTCGTATCCCCAACATGCTTTTAATGAATGGATCGACCAAGTTGATCAACGCATTCAACGCGCTTATGGGATGGCCGCTGAGCCCAAAGACCACCTTGCAATCCCCGACGACGGCGATCGCAGTTGGCCTTCCAGGCCTCATGCGCAACCCCCTCACCGACCACAGTGGATTAAGTGATTTCACCCCCTCCCACGTGTAATCTATGTCGCCGGGCCCGGAGCCGCCCGTGGTTATCACTACGTCATTACCATCGAGAAGCCTCCTCAATGCGCGCCGTACCTCGTCAGCATCATCGGCGACCAGGTCCGCTTCGTTGATGGATAAGTACGGCATGTATGATGAAACGAACCAGCCCACTAGGGAGCCCGTGCTTTCAATGACCTTCCCCGATAAGAAGGCCGATCTAGCGCTATCCGCGTCCCTAGGCCTCACAAGCTCGCTTCCAGTGCTGAGCACCGCAACCCGTAACCCCCCGTACGCCTCTACCTCCATGATCCCCATCTCCGTCAATGCGGGAACCACGTGGCCCGTTATCACCTCCCCCGCTCGAAGCACCACGCTTCCCCTGGCCGCGTAGCTGCCCACGGCGTCCACGTTGTCGCCCCTCTTCACCGGGCCTATAATGACTTGGTCGCCGTCGAGCTCGGCGTCCTCCTCGGGAACCACGGCATCCACGCCCTCCGGCAGGTAGGCGCCCGTGGTCACGTACACGGCCTCCATCCTGCCGACGCTGAAGCTCGGGACTTCCCCAACCCTCACGGATCCCACCAACTTAAACCTGCCCGGGGCGTCGCTGGACGATACAGCGAACCCATCATAAGCAGCCTTTGCGCGGAACGGCAAATCAATGGTGGTCAACACGTCCCTCGCAGCGATCATGTTTACGGCATTCCAGGCAGGCACCGTGACGGGCTTTGGGGAGCATTTCGGTGCGCTGCCCAGCGCCTCCCCCACATCATGCAGCGTTACGTACTTATGGTTTTGGTACCTCATTTGCAGCTCGCGGCTCGTTTTTCATTTTTAAACCTGAAGCAACATTTTAATTGCACTGAGGAGGGGCGAGCGTATGGATTGTATCTTCATAAGCAGATCCACCTTCCCTAAGGTGCTGTACGATGAATTGGGAAGGCATTTTCGCCTAGATGTGTGGAACAGCGATGGGATAGGAATGTGGAATAGGAAGGCAGCTCCTCCTCCCGACGTGCTTAAGCGGAAGTTCTCCGAGTGCGATGGGGCCGTCATAACCATAGGCGATAAGGTCACAGAGGAGACCCTGAGCGGGGCCAGGATAAGGGTTCTGGCTACATACAGCGTTGGATTCGATCACATAGACCTAAGCGCAGCGACTAGGAGGGGAATACCCGTATCGTACACTCCAGAGGTGCTGGTGGAATCCGTGGCCGACTTCGCGTTTGGCTTGATGCTGGGGGTCTCCCGCAGGATAGTGGAGGGGGACAGAATCATAAGAAGCGGCTCCGCTGGCGCGGTGTGGGGCGAGTACATCGGGGATGAGGTGTGGGGCAAGACAATGGGCATACTGGGGCTCGGCAATATAGGGACCGCGATGGCTAGGAGGGCGATCGCGTTTAGGATGAAGGTGATATACTGGTCCAGGCACAGGAAGCCGCACGTGGAGACCGCGCTGGGCATACAGCCCGTCTCCCTGGAGGACCTATTCAAGGAGAGCGATTACCTGGTTCTAGCCGTGGCGCTCGGCGAGGAGACTAGGCACATAGTAAACGAGGAAAGGCTTCAGTTGATGAAGAGAACCTCATACCTGATAAACGTGGCGAGGGGGGCAGTGGTCGATACGGATGCACTCGTGAAGGCATTGAAGAGCGGGTGGATAAGGGGAGCCGCGCTGGACGTGTACGAGGATGAACCCATACCGGCGGAGAGCGAATTGCTTCAATTGAGCAACGTCGTACTTACCCCCCACATAGCCTCCGCATCCCTTGATACTCGAGTTAAGATGGCTGAGATAACGGCCAAGAGCGTGGAGAACGTGCTGCTCAACAAGGGGCTCCCCATCTACCTGGCCAATCCAGGAATAGCGGGCGTCAAGCCATGAGGGTGGTCCTCGGACTAACAGGCGCCTCGGGGGTCGTCTATGGGGTCAGGGTACTGGAGGTGTTGAGTAAATTAGGGGTGGAGACTTTCATAGTGATAAGCAGATCCGCGAGGATCGTCATGAAGGAGGAGGGAATAGAGGAGGAGAGAGTGGAATCCATGGCTACCCATGTCTATGAGGAGAACGACTTGGCGGCTCCCATAGCCAGCGGGTCTTTCCACTTCGATGGAATGGCGATAGTGCCATGCTCAATGAAGACCCTAGCAGCGATAGCGCACGGAATAACGGATAACCTAGTGGCGAGGGCGGCGGACGTCGCGTTAAAGGAGCGGCGGAGACTTGTATTGGTGATACGCGAGTCCCCCCTCAACTTAATCCACATACGAAACATGGAGCTAGCCACCATGGCCGGAGCCATAGTGATGCCCGCAAGCCCCCCATTTTACAATAAGCCAAGAACCATCGACGACATGATCAACTCCGTGGCGGGAAGAGTATTAGACCTACTGGGCATTAGGAGCGATATGTATAGGAGGTGGGGGGAAACGTGAACTACCCCGCCCTTACGGGCACGGCGTCCCCGCCTCGCCATGGAGACTTCCCGCCTCTCGGGGAAAGCCTCGACCCCCACCACCCGCGGTGGAGTTCGGAGGATCTTCCAACGAGCACAAGCACAGCTTTAACAGCAAAGACCGAGAAACCCATCCCAACCATAATGAAAAACCCCCATGGGGGCCACCCACCCGTCTCAACCCTCATTAAAGTTGAGGCTGCGTCCTTGGGGGCGGTGCTGTTTTTCTTGGGGTTTTTTGGAGCGGCAGAGTCGAGATAAAAATTAATCGCTACTCTGTCTGTCCAAATTTTGAGGAGGCGACGCACTCAACCCCTCCAAACCCATGAAGAGCGGTTAATAATCAACTCGATCTCAATCGCCCCATCACAACAAAACTCCACTGCCTGCTTTGCTTTGAGTGGATGAGATTCACTGATTCGCAATTAATCCTCCTCAATAATTCTCGCTGTTGGTGAGGGGGAGGGGGGAGGTTTTCTGGATTGAATTCATGATTTGCCTGGCCCGGCGTTGTGAAGCGGTTTTCATCGGTGGATACTTCCTTGCTTGGAAAGCAATGGTTTTCATCGAGGGGTTCCTCGCCGCGTTGGGCGCGGGAGGGTGGGAGAGGGCCTAGCCCTCGCTTTGGGGAATCGAGCGCAGGTTTATGTGGAGGGCATTGAGTGGGGTTTCAATGGAGGTTAAGGTTAAGGACCGCCCGGTTAGGTTGATAGATGCCCTGTGGGAGGCCGGTATTCCCGTCGAGGGGTTGTGTGGAGGTATGGGCGTGTGTGGGAAGTGCGTCGTCAAGGTGATTAGGGGAGGCGATAACTTGAACCCGCGAACGCCGAGGGAGGTCGGCCTGAATCGTGATGAGAGGCTTGCATGCATGGCGTGGGTGATGAGGGGCTCCGTCGATGTGGAGCCAGTGAGACGGGGCGGGAGTAGTTTCGTGGCTATTGGGTATGAACCAACGGTCCCGCTGAAGCCCGTGGTTAGGACGATTAAATCCAGGCTGCGGCAACCAACTCTTGAGGATCAAGTGCCGGATGATGTTAACTTGATGCGGGGAAGCGGTTCAAGGCCTCGACACTTATGGGTATACAGGAAGATGTCTCAAGCGTTAAGGGGCTGTGGTTGGTCGGTGGACGTGGTATCATTTGAGGGCGATGTAATAGACATTAGATGCGATGGGGATGTGCTTGGCGCCGCGATAGACATAGGCTCCACCAAGATAGCCATTCACTTAGTTAATATGAGGAGCGGGGATACGGCGGCGTACGGCGTCACGGAGAATCCCCAGGTAGCATACGGAGCGGATATAATAAGCAGGGCGGCTGCTGCGATGAATGATGCAAAGGCTGCGGAGCAGTTGAGATCGATGACCATCAACGCGATAAATGAATTAATAGCTAGACTTGCAAGTAATGCTGGGTCAAGCGTCCTAGACGTAGCGGCCGCAGCCGTGGCCGGCAACACCGTAATGACTCAGTTATTCCTTGGATTAAGCATTGATAACTTGGTTCAAAGCCCCTACATTCCATCCATTGGCCTACCATCCATATTCGCCGCCGATGATGTGGGGCTATCCATAAACCCAGCCGCCCCAGTCCTGGTACTTCCATCAATCGCCGGATTCATAGGGGGAGACGCCGTGGCCGATGCTTTAGTCGCGGGCCTGCATAGGCCGGGGGGTCCTAGGTTATTGATAGATATAGGCACCAACACGGAGGTAATGCTCAGGGTCGGGGATAGAATATTGGCTGCATCGGCCCCAGCCGGCAGCGCGATAGAGGGGGTGGGGATATCCAGCGGGGTGAGGGCGGTGGATGGCGCCATAGAGGCCGTTCAAGTAGTTGATGGGAAGCTGCGGGCGGTGACGATAGGCAATAAAAGCCCCATTGGAATAACCGGCACGGGGTTGATAGACCTGGCGGCCGCGCTGCTGCAATTGGGAGCAATGAGTAGGAGCGGGAAACTGATTCCCGGGCCCTTCGTGGAAACCGTGAACGGCATGCCCGCCGTGAGTATAGACGGCGTAACGGTGACGCAGCGCGATATAAGGTTGCTTCAGGAGGCCAAGGCCGCTATTCAGTCCACGTGGAAAGCCCTGCTCCGCTTGGCTGGGGTGATTGAGAGCGACTTATCCGCGGTCTACATAGCGGGCTCCTTCGGGACCCATTTAAACCCCAGCTCCGCCGCTTATATAGGATTAATCCCCGACTCGCGGGTAATCTTCCTGGGCAATGCATCGGTCAGCGGCGCCAAGCTGGTGCTGCGCAACCTAGATTATTGGGGCTACGCTACGCGCGTAGTCGAGTCTATCAAGGTGGTGGAGACCGCCGCCATGGGGAATTACGAGAAAGCATTCCTGGAGAGCACGCTTTTTTAAGTGAATTTAATTCTATACGTGTAGAGAACAGACCAATACATTTAAACCCCAATGCTTGGGAGACCTCATGGACCTTAAGGAAGCCATGAAGAAGTACGTGGAGGAACTGGACCCGTTTCTATCAATGCTGCAAGTGAAGACGCTGGAGGCGAGAAACGGCTATGCAAAGCTATACATGAAATTCAGGACGGAAGTAACCAGGCTGGGGGGCATAGTTAACGGCGGTGCAATAGCTACATTGATAGACGCAACCGGGGGAGCGGCGGTGATGACTGTAAACGATGAGGGAAAGAACCAAGTAACCGTGGCCCTAAACATAGAATACATAAGGCCGATAAGCAAGGATTTCTACGCGGAGGCATGGGTTAAGAAGAGGGGGAGGAACCTGACATTCGTCTACATAGAGGTGAAGGACATAGATAACAACCTATGCGCGGCGGCAAACGGGGTATGGATGTACATCTAACCCCACCCCCTCCCGCCCTTCACGGCGGGGAAGAGGTCAGTCACTCCTTAATCTTATCTAGAGGAATCAATCGTTCCCTGCCTATCGCTACTTCCTCCAGCACCATCATGGTCTCCGTCTTCACTATGTCGGGATTCGTTGGAAGGTAGTTCAAGAGAAACGATGATAATTGCTTCAAGTCCTTAACCCATATTTTCAGCATTATATCGTACTGCCCCGTCAGTACATTGGCCTCCTCGACCCAGGGAAGGTATGCATCATTGTCGCAGTCCCGTATTATCTTCTCCGCCAGCATCACTTGGGACGGCTTCGAACCCCCCGCGGCGGATCTCCTCACCGTTATCAATACGTATGCCTGCATTGAGAAGCCCAAGACATATGGACTCAGCACAGCCCTATACCCCCTTATCACCCCGCCCTCCTCCAATTTCTGAACCCTGTTCATTATGGTAGTCCTGGGCTTTTTCACTACGTCGGCTAATTTGGCCAGGGGCGTGCGTCCATCCTTCTGCAGCTCGCCCAAGATTTTCTTATCCAGGTCGTCTATTATCACTTGCATTGCAGTAATCACCAGGTAACTGGCTTTATAATTTTTATAGGGAGTCTATGCATTGACTCACGGGGATTAAGCCCCCAGCCAGCTACGCATTTCATTCTTTAAGGCTATGCATCCAGCCTAGCGGCGGAGCATCATATTTCACGTCCTTCTCAGCAATTCCTTCATTGACTGCACGCGCCGCCCCTTACCTCTGCTCCGAATTCCTATCAGTCCCATCATGACCAATGACCTGGAGATCACTACCCCCATCAACAGCTCGTATGCCATCAAGGCCACTATGACCAGCAGCAGTATCAACAACCCACCGCGCCAGTTCATAGTTTGATAGTTACGTTAATGTAATTATAAATGTTACTCACAGAGAGGGAGCCATGCGCGTGCTCCTCCTCCTCGGCGGGCATTGATTTAAAATGCGTAACTAGCCTCGCCCATGAAATGGAGAGGGGAGCCACCGCTCCGGTCCTCAATGCATGGTGGACTCGATACTGATCCGCGATCCCGCATTGAGCGCCTCCCTGGAAATCAACGCATGGCGGAGACCAGCGCGGTTAAACCAAGCACGGTAATGACTATCATCACGGCGGCGACCTCGGTTACGCGAATGGCGGCCCTGACATCACCCATATCGGGCAGTCTCCCGTCCCCCAGCTCGTACGATCCCCTCTTCTCAAGCCTAATGCCTAGGCTGGCCGCCATCGCTGACATGGGGTAACCCGCATTCACGCTGGGCGTTGCCCTCCTATAATTCAGGAACGCTTTGAGGGAGGGCCTTCTCCCCGAGACGGCGGCCGCCGCCAGTATTATGATGGCCGTTATCCTGGCCGGCAGGTAATTAATTACGGTATCTACTCTAGCCGAGAACCACCCCGCTTCCCTGTACGGTTCATCCATGTACCCCAAAGAGCTGTCCATCGTATTGGCCAGCCTCTGAATCATAGCGCCGGGAACCCAGAAGATGGCGAAGTAGAGGAGGGGCGAGGAAAACCCATCAACTAAGCTCTCGGCCAGTGATTCAATGACGGCGGAATTGACATGCGCGTCATCCAGTTCATTCACGTTTCGCCTAACCAATTGCTGCGCGTGGCAGCGCATTGAACCGCCGCCCCTCGAGTACGCCTTTGCGGTATCCAGGAGGAGCCTTAATGAGAACGTGGTCTTCAATATTACCGCGGACGCGATTAGGGCCGCGATCCAGAAATGCCGAAGCAGCGCGATCGGCGCTATATAGGCCATGGCCACGGGCACCACTGATAGGAACCAATTGGCTACGCCCATTAACTTGCTGCGGGGCATTAACCTGAAAAGAGATTGGGATATGCTGTAGGTCACGTGAACTGGATGCATTGTGTAGGCTATCCCCTCGTGCCGCGGGTAGACCCAGTCCAATGCTAGTGCAATCAGCAACGCAATGCATTCATACATCATGGCCAAGGCCATTAAGCCCTTTCCTTTAATTTATTTTCCGACTTTCCATTTAATGCCTACACGGCGCTCCAAGCCCCACCAATATGGAAAGCCCATTTACGCCGGCATTCAAAAACCTAGTAAACCCCCCTTAGCCCTGGGCAAGCCATTGATAGCCAGGCCCCGCAAGCTAGCCTAATAGTTGGCCGGCGACAGATGGGGTTTCCTCCCCTAATGGATCCTTACCGCTCATAGGGACTCCTCGAGCTTTTCCAGGGGGGTTCCCTTAGTTTCTATCCCAGCTATGAACCACGTGATGGCACCCACCGCCCCTAGCACGTAGAAGGCCAAGTTCAACACCAAGTAATAATACTCGCTCAAGTAGTAGGAGAGGTATAGCGAGGATATGTAGGCGCTCCAGGCAATGACCCTCACCAATCCTATGAACGTTGCCCTATCAATGGTCTTGAAGAGCTCTGGTTCCAGCATTGTTCTAACCGCCCAACTGAACTCGCTGAACATCATATTAATGAATAGGAAAACATAGAATAAAATGGAGCTGCCCAGGGAATTGTAGAGAAATATTATCGGTACCATGCTCAATGCGCCACCTATGTATGAAAATAACGTGAACTCCTTACGGCCTATCCTATCCATGGCCAACCCTATTAGCCCCGCCGCCGCGGCGCCCAGGTTGGCTATCATTATTATGCTGCTTATGGTTATGATGGATGTATAGTAGTAATATGCTAGGTAAAACGCTATTAATCCGTAGGTAACTATCTGGGAAACGCCGATAGCCCCCAAAACCAATAACCTCAGCCAAAGCGGGACCCTACGGCCAGCCGCTGGCCGAGCGGATGCGCCGGGCTCCATGGATTTCCCCCTAACCATCAACCACCTACTCGACTCCGGCATTGAGTGCCTTGCGAGGACCGCCACTCCGATGACGGCGGCGCCCGCCGCTCCCAGTATGGCCCTCGCCTCCCCAAACCCAATGGAGTAGAGGCCCGCCGCCAACACTATGCCGGACGCGAGGGCCGCGCCTATGTTATCGAAGTTCGTGGAAAGCACGAGGGCCTTACCCCTATGATTGGCGGGCATTATCTCTGTCAATGCAGCCAATGAAGCCGGTTCCTCGCCCCCCACGCCGAACTCGGCCAGCACGTATGCAGGAATGAACTGGGCCAGATTCCCGGCGACTGCCATGCCCAGCAACCCAACGGCGTAAAGCGACATGGTTATCACGAAAACCCTTCTACGGCCGACTAAATCCGCTATCCTGCCCATTACTTGGTTGCCCATTAAAAGGACGAGGGGGCCTATGGCTGGGTAAACCGGTATCATGTACGCCGGCATCTCTCCCTTAAACCAGGAAAGGGATGCCACGCCCATCGTGGTCACGAACCCCCACATCAAGAACCCAAGCGAGGCGGAGAGGAAGGTCAGCGTGTGCTCCCGCTTCCACTTAGTTTCATCAAGTGACCCGGTACCTATCATAATTAGCCCAGTTATTTGAGTCCTATAAATTTTTTGTTAAGTTAATCACGACTATGAGAATCGAACTAAGACGATGAGGGGGCCCCGCAAAATCGATCGCGCATGATGAGTGAACACCGCCGTTTCCGACTAGGTCAATGCAGCTCGACGGCCTCCCCGAACTAGTCATGATAATACGATGAGGAATCCCCAACGCGACGGGGGATCCTCAACCAGATTAGGAAACTCACTACAGTGAGACCCAGATAATCCTAGGCATAAGCGTCAACCAAGCGTAGTAGACGGCGGCGTTGATCGCGGTTAATGGGGCCCCGTATTTTATGAACTCCAGGAACCCAAAGCCCTCCCCGCCCCGCCTCTCGAATGCCTCGCTCGCTATCACGTTGCTGGCGGCCCCCATTATGGTTAAGTTGCCGGCAATAGTGCTGGATGCCGCCAGCGCCATCCAGTCAATCACGTTAGCCGAGCCTAGCCCCAATCCCTGCATTAATGGAACATATATGGCAACCATCGGGACATTGCTTATGACTTGGCTGATCAATATGCCGGCCACGAATATTCCGATCAAATTGGTGGGGCTCGGCAAGTACCTAGCCATCACGTGAAGCACCCCGGATCTCAGTGCGCCCTCGCTCACTATGAATAAGCCTATGAAGAAGAGGATAGTTGTCCAGTCGAGATTCATCGCGACATCCCTACGCCTCGGCGAGTAGACGTATAGGAGCGAGGCGGCTCCTATGGATGCAGTGACGGGCGTCACATACGACGGGAACCGCACCAGGTCGGACGCCGTGTAGATTATTATCAGCAATGCCAGCATTACAAGGGCAGGGTGGGCGAGCTTCTTGTCGTATGATGGGGGATCGTAGGCCATGATCCGCGGCTCTCGATGATTGGCTCCAAACATGCGCACCAACACGTAGGGCGTTAATGCCATGTTGATTAATGTTGGGGGGAGCAGGTATACAATGAATGCAAGGAATGGCTTCGCCACACCAGCGTCTAGGGCTATCAGCAGGTTTTGGGGATTGCCTATAGGCATTGCGACGCTGCCTACGGTTACCCCGAACGCCAACGCGTAGAGAAGAGGCTTTGAGTCTACATTGGCTTGACTCCGCATGGACGCCAGCACCGGGGCCATGCTTCCAGCTATTCCATCGTTTGATAAAGCCATTGATAGAAAGGCCGATGATAGGAACACCCTGGCGATCAAGCCGCTCATCCCGCCCCCGCTCCTCAACAACCTATACGCCACGTAGCTGAAGAACCCGCTCACCTCCAGCGCAGACGCTATTGTGAACAGGGAAATCAAGAAGAGCAGCACGTCTAAGTTTATCGATGAGAAGGCCATGCTCGGCGGCACTATGCCTGTCAAAATCGTCAGGGACGCGCCCAGCATCATAGCAGCCCAAGGCGGAACGCCGAAGCGAGTTCCACGCATCGCTATTAAGCCGTACGTCACCAACAGCACCACCACGTCCAAGATGAATTCAATCATGCGGAAACACGATAATGACTTGAATTTTTATCTTTAATGCCCTCCCTGGAACAGCTGAGTCACGGCCGTGAATCAATTATTCTCCTCGACTCCCTCAACACCGACTCCAAGGCCCTCCCGGCGGGGCAGTTCATGACGACGTCGGCCAAATCATCGTACTCCGTGGGCTCCATGTTTATGACCAGCAACGAGCCGCCTCCCTCCTTGACCAGCAACGGTATCTCCGCGGCGGGGTGAACCGTCAGGGATGACCCCACCACCAACGCCAAGTCGCTCCTCCTCGCCTCATCCAACGCCTCCCCCAGCCTAACCACGGGCTCCCCAAACAAGACCACGTCGGGCCTATAGATCCCGCCGCACGAGCAGCGGGGCGGCTCGCCCGTCTCCTCATACGACTTAAGGGCGTCCACAAACGGCGCTCTAGCCCCGCACCTGGAGCACCGGACCGACTTTGATGATCCATGCACCTCAATAACCCTGGCGCTCCCCGCCGCCGAGTGGAGTCCATCCACGTTCTGAGTTATCACGGCCTTTATCAACCCCATCCTCTCCAGCTCCGCCAAGGCGAGGTGAGCCGCGTTTGGCTTTGCTGAGAGCATTGACTTGAATCTAGCGGAGTAGAACGCCCAGAAGCCCCTCGGGTCGCCTAGGAAGTACTCCACGCCGGCCATGCGCGGGTCGAAGCGGCGCCACAGTCCATTGGGCCCCCTGAAGTCCGGTATCCCGCTCTCCGTGCTCACGCCGGCCCCGGTGAATGCTATTGAGTAGCTGCTGTTGACCAGAAGCTCCGCTGCCCTCCTCGCCTCATCCCCGCAATCCACGGAAGTCGCGACCGCCGTGGAGTAAAAAACTTGCGCTAAAGGCAGACCCCCCTCCTATACATGGTATCGACCAAGTAGTCAAGCGGGTTCTTGAGCAGCGGGTCCACCCAGGGCCGGCGGCGCCCCGTCGCGGCGTCCAAGTAATTCAGAACGTCGAGTGGATTCTTGATTTCACCTATTGAAGACGCCCCCTGCGAGAACAGCGCTGCGCCGCCGAAGTCCTCCACTAGGTCCAGCACATCGAGCAGCTTCCTGGGATCCGTCCTGATGAATTCCCCCACCACCACCTCAACCGCCTTTCCCTGGCCCGCCAATGCCCGCATCTGCGCCCTGCTCGGCACGGCGGTGCCTGGGGCAATCATTATTACATCGATGTCCCTTCGATATATCAACTTATTCAGCCTGAACCTATCCGGGGCCTTGACCGCCACCACCTCCATCAACCGACCCCTCCCCGCGCTAACCTTGCTTAGAACCAATAGATCCCAAGGACCCCCGGGCCTGGGCGATACGGCAGCCACGTACCCGAGCCCGGATAGGACGTTATCTATCTCCCGGGAGTGAACCCGCAGGTCGAATTCTACGTAGTTCCTGGCCACCCAGGATCAACGTCACTGCCTTGCCTTGCCGATCAATCGCTCCCTGCGGAGCAGGGCCCTGCTCCGCCTTACGGTCGAGGCCGTGTAGCTCCTCTCGGCCAGGACCACCTCGAAGTACTTATAGATGCCGTCCTCCCCAACCCAGTAGGAACCCATAACCTCCATGTTGGGGAACCTACGCGCTGCCCTGGCCTCCGCCACCAATTGATCGCTTCTGTAAGTGGTGTACCCGTAAACGCCCATGCGCTTAGGCCTCCTGCCGCTGCTGGGCCGCTCCCTATTCATGGAGCCCCTGCTCACCCTTACCCTGGCTATCACAATGCCCGGCCTCGCCTTGTAGCCGTACTTCCTGGCCTTATCCACTCGGGTCGGCCTATCCACCCTGGAGACGGCGGGCTCCCTCCTCCACCTCAACATTCGCTCCCTAGTCACCTCCCAAATAACGCTATTTCTAGCCCTCCTCCATTGGCTTCCCACATAATGGTATAGTCCCCTCGCCATTATGGAACATGCATATGAAACGGCGGGTTATTTAAGCATTTCGAAACCTATAGGGACCAGTGCCTATCCAGGAGCTCAAGCCACTTCCCAGACACCAGCTTGTTTCTGTGAGCTATGTCGCCGAGGCGAACCGTGGCTATGTCATTGCCCTTCAATGCGACCATTACGCCGAACTCCCCCGCCTCCATCGCCTCAAACGCCGAGACGGCGAACCTGGTCGCCAGCACTCTATCAAACGCGGAGGGGGGAGAACCCCTTATCGTGTGGCCCAGCACCGTGGCCCTCGCCTCCACCCTCAACTCCTTCTCTATTATTGAGGCCAATTCATTGCCGACGCCGCCCAACCTCGCGTGGCCATACTCATCCACCGGTCCACCCACGTCCTGCTTGACTCCCTCCGACACCACGGCCAACGCGTACTTCTTCTCGCCATACGCGCGCCTCAGCCTCTCCACCACCGCGGTCGTCTCCATGGGCTTCTCAGGTATTAGAATGGCATCGGCCCCCGTCGCCAAGCCCGTGAAGAGGGCTATCCACCCCGCCTCCCTCCCCATCACCTCGACGACGCTCACCCTCTCGTGGGAGATGCTGGATGTCTTCACGTACTCCGTCTCCGTGGTGGCTATGTTAACGGCTGTGTCGAAGCCAAGCGTGTAATCGGTCTCCGGGAGGTCATTATCGATGGTCTTCGGAATCCCAACGACATTGGCCAAGCCGCGCGACTGGGCCTCAGCCGCGGCTCCCAGCGTGTCGTCGCCGCCTATGGCTATTATCACGTCTATCCCCCTGCTCTTTATCGTGTCCTCCAATTGCTTCGCCCTCTCCTCATCCTTGAACGGGTTCGTCCTGGACGTCTTTATGAACGTGCCGCCCGCGAACGCGGACCCAAGTAGGTCTATCGACTTGGCGCGCACCAACTCGCCCTCCAGCATTCCCCTCCATCCATGCATGGCCAGGTAGACCTCATGCCTCTTCTCGGCCAGCCTGGTGAACTCGTACACGGCAGCGTTTAGGCCGGGAGCGTCGCCGCCCCCCGTCAGCACGGCTATCCTCACGCTCAATCACCCATACACTATCTTCTTTATTGATTCCCCTATTGCAAAGGGATCCCGGCGCTGCCACACGTTCCTCCCAACGGCGACGCCGGAGCCCCCGGCGGCCACGACGCCCTCCACCTGCTTCAGGAACTCCTCGTCTGTCTTTGTCTTGGGTCCCCCGGACATTAGGACGGGAACCTTGCCCGCCACCCTGACCGCCCACGAGAATGTCTTGGGGTCCCCAGTGTACTTTATCTTCATGGCGTCAGCGCCGAGCTCCAGGGCCACCCTTGCCGCGTACGCCACAGTCTCCGGGGACTGCTCGTCCTTAACCCTGCTGCCCCGCGGGTATGACCAGACCACCAGTGGGACGTCGAATTTAACGGCGTCGTGCTTTATCTTGGCCAATTCCTCGAACATCTTGTACTCCAGCCCGCTTCCGGCGTATATGGTGTAGCCCACCGCGCTTGCTCCAAGGCTGATTGCCTCCTCCACGGTGCAGTTAGCGACCGATATTGGCTCCCCCGGGTATAGGCTAGTCTTCCCGTTAAGCTTGAGGATCAACGGTAATTGGCCTGAGTAGTACTTCTCCGCCAAGCCCCTCTGCAGCACTATGCCATCCACGCCCAGCTTCACCGCTATCTCTATTATATATGCCGGATCGGCGCTCCTCTCGTTGTCCAGGAAGTCGGTTGGGCCGTGCTCTATTCCATGGTCGTACGCCAGCACCACCGCCCTTCCTCTCCTCATGAAGGTCCTCCTGAATTTCTCCACTAGACTCATGAATTGAGAGAGCCGCGTGGCTATTTAACGCAGTAGGGTTTAAGCAATGAAGCCCCCTAACCCGGGCTCCACGGATAGAAACTAGTGTAATCACTCCACCCAATAATAGTGATTAATCGACCTGCCGGTGGTTGGGTCCTCAATGCTTATCTCGTTATACGAGCTGGACATGGAGGCGAGAGGCGAGAGCGGCTTCACTATTATAACCAGGTTCCTCAAGTCGCTCGCAGTCTTCCCGATGATAGACACGACGCTGCCGGGGCTTGGGAAATCGGATCCCTTAAGGTAAGCCGCCTGCCTCTTCTCCCCGTTCAGCTCCACCCAGCTCCGCAGCTCCATACCGCCCCACTTGGGCTCGACATCCCTCAACCGCCAAGCCCTCCTAGCTATTACCTTGGGGTACATGTGCTTCCCCGCCACTAGGTTGCATTTCTCCGCCTCCTTGTCCGAGTGATCGCTGGCGACGGTGACGTACACCTCGCCTTCATCCTTAATCAAAAGCGCGTACGACAGCTCGCCAGCGTGGGCCTCGCTTACCATCTTCACGTAATTGCCCGTGGTCACCAGGTAGGGCTGCAGCTGGTAATTATCAAGGCCCCGGGAGCCCCGCTGCACCAAAGCCAACCCACTCACCGCTATCTCCACGTCCCGCTCCGACTTACCGAACTCCACGGTTATGTTGATTCTATGCATCTCGGTTAAGTAGCGCTCCGGTTTATAAACCGTGATGAGGCATCGATCCACATCGCGGAAATACTTTAAAAGGGATAACTCCAAGGAGGTACAAGCCCGCTAACCCGGCCACAGGCGGGGTGGAACCACCCGGTCCCACCGGAACCCGGAAGTGAAACGCCTCGCCGCGGCGCCGAGTACTGGAGTCCGAAAGGCTCCGGGAAAAGCCCGTGCTGGGAGGCGGGTTTCCTCCCATCTTCGCCACCCACCCTTAAAACTACAGGGGTCTTCATCGGAGATGAGCCGCGGCACGTGGGGCTGAGATAAATAGCACCAACATTACCCGGCCAAGCAATGCTGGATAGATGCTCCGCCAGGCTGCTTGAATTAACCATTAATGAACGCACGTGGAGCGAATTGCTGAGAGACGCCGAGGCGCCGCCGAGCAGCGTCTACTGGCACCTGCGTAGATTGATTAAGTGCGGCATGGTGGAGGCGAGGGGGAGGCGGCGGCAAAGGTATAGGGCGACGCTGAAGGGGGCTTTGATGTGCGCCGCCCTGGGCTGCGCCGGGGCGGTGGAGAGGGTGGCGGAGGAGATCGGCGTCGGCTTGGTAGAGGCCGCGGCCGTGGCGTCGGCATTCATGAGGGTGGTGGATAGGGAGGAGCTGGATCTACAGAGCATGAACCTGACCAGGGAGGGAGTGCTCGGCATGATACTGGCCCAGGTAATAGTGGCTCCAGGAAACACCCTGGAGGAGAAGGTAGTGAACTCTCTCGGCGATGCGTCGTTGACGCCCATGGTGAGGAAGCTCCTGGATGAGGAGGGCGAGCTTTTAAAGAGGGGAGCGGGGAGGGGGGATTCAATGATGACTTGAACCCACTCTGAGGTTGATGACGCCGTTCAAGCCGACTGAGCGACCCGTGAAGATGCGCGTAAGGCCTGAAATAAAGCGGCGACGGCGGTCAACGTCACGCGTCCAGCACATCCAATTGAACCAGCCTAGCCTCAATCCCAAGCACGCCGCTTATTGACGGCGACACGCCGATCCCATCCACCAAGCCCTCAACGCTGATGCCCCCCTCCCCCCTCAACAACAACTCAGCGGCGCGCCCCCCCAGTGGCCTGAGCCTCATGAGCTTGACCAGCTTCGACCGCCTGCCCTGCCTGACTCGCCTGCCCTCCATGAACTCCGACACGGATCTAAGGGAGTCACTGTCCGGGGCCTCCCTGAACAACACCAACCCCCTATAGGTCCTCTCCCTGTCTATCTCCTCCTTCAACTTCTCAACATCGCTCCTAGACGCCCTCGAGAGCTCAATTAGCTCGAGGAACCCAACCAGGCCGGGGCCCGGTATTGACCTGGACCGCGGGGAGTTTAGTTGAAGCACCATCCGCTCCTCCCCCAACACCCTGGCATCCCCGTCCCTCAACGGGGAGTGAATTGTAACTGACCTAGCCCCCGCCGACGCCGCCAACTCCTCCAGGGGCATTGGCCCCCTAAGCAGCTTCCTATAGCGGCCAGCGGCGTACACAGGCATGACGAGCAGCGACACTGAGACGCTGGGGAGGGACACCACGGCCACCACGTCCGGCGACCTGCTGAACTCCTTGCCCGTCAACGCCTGAACCCTCTTTCCTATCAATCTATTCAATTCCCTCTTTATCGACTCAGAGCTAGTCGTGGCCGCCTCCATGGATAGCTTGAAATCCGCCTCAAGCACTTGCCCGGGCAGCGTGGTGCCCACCTGGAACGAGGAGAACTCAACGCCGCTGGCCCCCATCGCTGAAGCCACGGCCCGCGCCGCCTCATCCACCAGCCTAAACAGCCCGCCGCATACGGGGCACTCAACCCTCACCACGCTCTCCCTCATCCTATCCATCAAGAACCGCGCGCTGGGCCCGTGGCCCGACTCCGCGAGCCTCNNCCAGCATCGACGCCGCCGCCGCGTCGCCCAGCCTAACCCTGCTCACCATCTCCATGTGGATCAAGTCCTTAATCGACCTCCCCCTCTCCCAATTCTCCAACCCGTAACCACTCAACGCGAACAACCTGCCCAGGCAGTGATCGCAGAGCGGGTACCGCTGTAGAACCTCCATTGACTTACCGATCACATCCATTAAATCCAGGCGGGGAAGCGACGGCATTTAAACCTTGGGCTCCAGCCGAGCCTCCTCTATGGAGAACGACCAGGAGAACTCGCCCAGCCTAACCGGGAACCCCCTCACCCACAACCTCCTCGAGTAGAGGGGCGCATCCACCACAAGGGTCTCCGCCTCGCCCCCCTCAAAGGCAGGATTAAAGCCGAACCTGTTGGACAGGGATATCAACTCCTCCACGTCGCTCACGCCCAAAACCCTCCCCAGGAAGCGGGGGGGTATTCCAAGGGTCGTTATCGATATTATCATGAATCGAAAACCGCTCCCCACCAACCACCTCAAGTAACTGGCCTGATCCTTCCTCCAAAGGGGACTGTACACCCTCAAGCCCAGGGCCCAAGCAGCCGCGTTTATCCTAACCCGCTGAAAATCGCTGAGCAACGCCCCAGTCACCACGCCATCAACCCCACGAGCCTCCCCCGGNNCCCCCGCCAACCCCCTGGCCAGGGCCTCCTCCTCATCCTCCCCCACCCCAACATCCACCACCCTCACAGGCACCCCGAGAGCGCCCCCAAGCAGCGGGGCCACCTGCATGGGGACGTGAAACAAAGGCGAGTCAACGCGGGACGGCTTAAACGTTAACAGGCAATCGACTTGAAAACCATGAAGAACAGCCCAGTGAAACGCGAACACGGAGTCCTTACCGCCAGAGAAGAGAACGCAGGCCCTCACGAAGAACCGAGGCGCGGAGGGCCTTAAAAACCCATCCAACCACCGGCGACAATCAAACCGCTTACACGCCCATCGCCTGCACCTCCGGGTGCTTGGGAGCGGCGGG
>DAHE01000035.1:0-637 GCA_002508315.1 Thermocladium sp. UBA166 | reverse complement strand
GGGGTTACACCCCCGCCCCATCAAGCCCGTCTTCTACGGGTACCCTACCCACCCCCGAGGCGGGGAACCGCCCCGGAAGCGGATGGCTGCCTATTTTCGGGGGGAGCTTCCCGCTTAGATGCCTTCAGCGGTTATCCCCCACGGCGTGGCTGCCCGGCACTGCCCTACCGGACAACCGGTACACTAGAGGCCGCGGCGCCCCGTTCCTCTCGTACTGAGGGCACCTCCCCCTCAGGCAGCCAGCACCCCCGACAGGTAGAGACCGACCTGTCTCACGACGGTCTGAACCCATCTCACGTTCCCCTTTGATCGGCGGGCAGCCGCACCCTTGGGAGCTGCTGCACTCCCAGGATGGGAAGAGACGACGTCTGGGTACCAAACCGCGGGGTCGATGGGAACTCTCACCCGCGACGAGCCGGTTACTCCTAGGGTAACTTTTCCGACATGCCCAACCCCCACCGGAGGGGGTATGAGCGTTCGTTAAGCCCCGGTTTCCCGCCTGCACCCCGAGCAATCGAGGGTACAGTCAGCCCGGCTTTTGGCCTTACCCTCCACGGCGGGTTTCTAACCCGCCTGAGCCGAGCTTAGGGCACCTCTGATATCTTTTCAGAGGGGTGCCGCCCCAGCCGAACTGCCC
>DAHE01000036.1:55607-58667 GCA_002508315.1 Thermocladium sp. UBA166 | reverse complement strand
TCCCCGTCTGCTGGAGGTGCGGCACCCCCATAGAGGTGATAGTGACTAAGGAGTTATTCCTCAAGCAATTGGCGTTCAAGGAGGAGCTGCTGAGGGTGATCAGGGAGAGGATGAGGTTCCACCCGCCTGAGTACGCCCAGACGCTCATCAATTGGGTGTCCTCGCTGCAATTCGACTGGCCCATCTCCAGGAGGAGGTACTACGGAACCGAGATACCCATTTGGTACTGCGTGGAGGAGGGCAAGGTAACCCCCCTCCTCCCCAGCGGCGGCCGGTACTACAGGCCGTGGAGGGACGAGGCTCCGCCTGAGGTCAGGGAGCAGTGCAGGGGGAGGTTGGTTGGGGAGGAGAGGATACTGGACACTTGGTTCGACTCCTCCATTTCCTGGATGTACGCCTCCGGCCGCACCAAGCTCCCCGGGGTGTTCGAGAAGGCCTACCCCAGCGGGATAATACGGCCCCAGGGGTACGAAATAATAAGGTCCTGGCTGTACTACTCAGTGCTCAGGGCGTACCTGTTGTACGGGGACGCGCCCTTCGCCAGGGTCAGGATAAACGGCATGGGGCTTGACGAGAGGGGGGAGGCTATGCATAAGTCCAAGGGTAACGTGGTGGACGCCATGCAGCCAATAGAGAAGTACGGCGCCGACGCCACTAGGTTCTGGGCCGCATCGGCGGGGAAGCTGGGCTATGATTACAGGTACCAGGAGCAGTTGTTGAGGACTGGGAAGGACTTCGCCACGAAGCTCTGGAACGCTGCTAGGTTCGCCTACTCCTTCCCCGACGCGGGCGGGGATTACTCCCTCACGGCGTTGGATGAGGTGATCATCAATGAGTTGAATAAGGTTAAGGAGCAAGCCATAAGGGCGTACGAGGACTTAGACGTGTACGCCGCGGCGCAGGGCCTCTTCTGGTTCGTGTGGCACGTGTTCGCCGATCACTACGTTGAGGCGGTTAAGTCGCGCGCGTATAATAGGGAGGGCAGCTTCCCGGAGCGGGAGCAGAGGGGCGCGTGGCACGCGTTGAGGGTGGTCATGGATGAATCGCTGAAGCTCTTGGCGCCCATAATGCCCTTCATCACGGACGAGATATGGAGGAGGAACCACGGCAAGTCGATTCACGACGAGGTCATAGGGGACCCCGAGGGGTGGAGGGAGGACCTGTCCAGGTTGTTGGGGGAGTTCATGAAGCTGAACAGCGCTGTTTGGGCGTATAAGAACAAGAGGAGGGTAAGCCTGGCCGAGCCCCTCAATGGCACTCTATACGCGCCGGCATCCTTGAAGCCCTTGGAGAGGGAGCTCAGGGAGATGCATAAGGCAAGGGTATCCTTCGACGAGAGGCCGCCCGACGCCGTGAGGATAAGCGATGACGCCGAGATATACGTGGTCGAGGATAGCGTCAATCAATGATATCGCCGCGCGGTGGAGCAACGCCCATTAAGGGATGCGTGACCAACCCGGGAAGCCCCTCGCGGCGGGTTAGTTGGTGGTCGTCGTTAAATGAAACTTATGCTGGACTGGTTCCCCTCCCTCTCCTACCGCTTATGCTTTGTACGCGGCAGCGTTTTATGCATGGGAACCAATGAGAGATGGTGCCCGACCTCTTCTTCGACCTATTCGCGCGGAGGCTCAGGGAGAAGAGCGGCGTCTTCGCGCCTGTGTCGGCCGACCCCCTAGCGGCGATCATTGGGGAGAGTATGTGGAGCGCCGTGGATAAGGTGGCGCCGCCCGACGTCTCGGCGGTGGCCGTTGATGGGGGTGTTCAATCGGCTGGCTTAAGCGATGGGAGGCAGCTCGTGGTGGCGAGGGCCATAGCGATAAGCAGCGCTGGATCGGCTCCGGTTAGGGATGTCGATTTAGACGTTGCCCCCCAGGGAGGCGGGGTTGGGGTGAGCATGATGACTAGGCTGGAGATGGGAGTGGCCGCTAAGGCGGTGAGGGAGGGGAGAGTGGATTACGCCTTAATGGATGGCTCCCTCTACGTCAAGATAATGACGCTGATACACTCCATCGCCCTAGACAGGGTGGCGCCGGGGCCGGGGGAGGTGAGGGAGGCCGTCAAGACCTTGGAGTCAATAAAGGACTTCCTAGATGCTTGCAGGGACGCCGGCGCGCGATCGCTGTTCGTCTCCAAGGACTCCCACCTCAAGATAATCAAGGATTACTTGATCTTCACCGCGCTCCAGAGACTGTTGGCGGGGCACGTGGATGGGGAGGACCTCGAGCTGCTCAGCAGGGGGGCTCAGCTCTACTCCCTGTCCTGGTTACGGAGCGGGAGGCAGAGGCTGGCTGAGATTGCCCGTGAGTATGAGGGGCTCAACGGCGACTCCGTGAGGCTCCTCGTGGAGAAGGAGCTGGATCAGTACCTGGGGGACTCCCTGCTGCTGGGCTCCATGGCGAGGAGGGAGGGGGTGAGGCGCGGCGTGTCGAGGCCCATGCTGGTGGGCGCGGTCGACGCGTACCTGAGGAAGGCCGGCCTGGACTCCGTGGACTCCCTGGGGAGGGCAATGGAGCGGCGGGCGCGCGAGGCCGGCGCTAGCTTCGACGCGGTGACCACGCTCTCCGGGCTACCCCGCGTATTGATGTTCCACGTAAAGGCGGGCGACCAAGACATCCCCCTCATGGTGGAGACCCCCCTCCATAAATGGGGGTTCCTCAGCGATGAATTGCCCCGTAAGTTGTTCTACGAGTATGACTGGAGAATGGATGCGCAGCTACTCATGTCTCAATACGTCAATCCATTAAATTACAATAGATTATTAATGCTGGCGCACCACTACGCCACGTTCACGGCGGCCCAATTCCAGGAGTACCTACTGCTCGCCAAGCGAGAGGTGGGGCTAGGCAGCTCCAGGCGAGGAATGATAGGGTTCGGCATGCTGAACGGTTAGCCGCCCACCATGCTGCCGCGCCAAGCATCGAGCTCAACCATGAATCCCCACCCATCGGCGAGGCGGCACGTTAATGAGGAAGCCAAGGAACCCCATCACCGCGCTGCCGGCGGGTTTCAGCGGCCCTGCCGCCCACAGCGTCCCCCTTCTCTCCCCCTTCTCCCCCTCCC
>DAHE01000036.1:49932-55547 GCA_002508315.1 Thermocladium sp. UBA166 | reverse complement strand
ACTCCCCACTTCTCGAAGGCCGTCCTAATGCTCTCGGAGCGGCACGCCCTCCTATCCCCCGCCTTCAACCCCCTGCAGTAATCTGGGTGATCCACGACGTGATCCCACGCCCACCTAGCCGTTATGGGGAACCTGGCAGCCACTGTTGAGAACATGAGCCACGCCACCAGCCTGATCTCGTGAAACGCCCCCAACCCCGTCCTCAGGGGTAGGAAGGCCAGGAAGAACTCCCTCGCATTCATCTGGACCCAGATCCTCGACGCCACGGCGTTCCCCAAGGCGTACCGCGCGTCCTCAGGCGGCGCCCCTCCAGCCTCGAGGGAGAGGTATCGCGAGAGCCCCGCGTCCCACACATCGACGCCGGGCGGCGCAACCACCCTGAACCACCCCCTCCCGTAATCCACGTATCGTTGGGATTCCTGCCAGTAAGACGCTAACCTGTGCCGGATCAACTCGTGCGTGCAGGCCCTGCTGCACTCCAGCAACCAGGAGGCCCCCATGAACTCAAGCACGCTGTGATGCCCATCCCTCAAAAACGAGTTGATGCGCTTCTCCACCTTCTCGGGGGGAACCCTGCTCGTGGGCGGCGCTCCCCTGTATATCACGTCAGTCATGCCCGCCACGAGGTCCTCCGAGCCCCAGGCATCGATCACCGAAACGCTTGGCTTAATTCTCTCCAGAGCCATCATTGAGTCAAGCAGTTGCTGAGGGCCTAAAACCCGATTACGCTGCCTAAATCGGTATCACGTGGGTATCTATGGACCCGCACGTTGATCCATAAGGCAGTCCCGGGGCTAAATCATCCGCTCCCCACGGGGATATTTGGCGTATACTTCCCACCCGGGCGGGAATGCTTAATAAGTCGCGGCGACTCGATAGCGAGTGCCTAGGTATTATATTGGGGTGGATATTGGGGGCACGTTCACCGACGTGGTTCTATTCGATTCAACCACCGGCGACGTGAGGGTGCTCAAGGTCCCCAGCACCCCGAGAAAGCCGGAGGAGGCGGTCATAAACGCCCTCAACTCCCTTGGATTGAATCACGGGGACGTAGCCATAATAAACCACGCCACCACGGTGGCGACCAACGCGCTCCTCACGCGCAGCGGCCTGCCGCGCGCCGCGTTAATAACGAACGAGGGGTTCAGGGATGTGCTGGAGATAGGAAGGCAGAGGAGGGCTGAGATATATAATCTAAGATTCGCGCGCCCCCCTCCCCTCATACCCAGGAGCAGGCGCGTCACGATTAGGGGGAGGATCCTGGCCGACGGCTCGGTGGCGGAGGACGTGCCCGAGGAGGACTTGAGGAGGGTCAAGAAGAGATTGATCAAGGATGGGGTGGAGACGGTGGCGGTCTCCCTCCTAAATTCATACGTGAATCCAGCACATGAGAGAAAGGTGAGGGATTACATAGGCGATTACGGCGGCTTCGTGTTCCTCTCATCAGAGGTGGATCCTGAGTACAGGGAGTACGAGAGGACCAGCACGACCGTGGTCAACGCAGTGCTGGCCCCGGTGGTGACCACCTACCTGAGGAGGCTGGAGGAGGGGGTGAAGGGGCTCGGCGCCCCCCTCTACGTCATGGCGTCCAACGGCGGCCTCAACACCGTCGACTACGCGGCGCGCATGCCGATATCAATAATAGAGTCCGGCCCGTCCGCCGGGGTCCTGGCCTCGGGCTTCCTAGCGTCGAGGCTGGGGTTGGAGAACGTCATCACGTTCGACATGGGGGGCACCACCGCTAAGGCAGGCGCCATAGTCGGCGGGAAGCCCGACGTGTCCTACGAGTTCGAGGCGGCCGGGAGGACCCACAGCGGCCGATCCATAAAGGGAAGCGGGTACGCCGTTAGGTTCCCATTCATTGACTTGGCGGAGGTGAGCGCGGGCGGCGGCACCATTGCGTGGATAGATGAGGCCGGCTCCCTGAGGGTCGGCCCGGCGAGCGCAGGCGCTGACCCGGGGCCGGCGGCGTATGGGAGAGGTGGAGTGGAGCCCACGATCACTGACGCCAACATAGCGTTGGGGCGGTTAAATAATGAGTACTTGCTCGGGGGAGCTATGAGGATACGCAGCGAGCTGGCCATTAAGGCATTGGACGAGAGGATAGGGCGGAGGCTGGGCATCGATACCACCGAGGCCGCCGTGGGCATAATCCGCTTGATAAATAACTCAATGGCGAGGGCCATATCCATAATAAGCGTGGAGAGGGGGAGGGACCCGCGTGAGTTCTCAATGATAGCGTTCGGCGGCGCCGGGCCCGTTCACGCGTGCGACTTAGCGGAGGAGATGGGGATTAGGGAGGTGATAGTGCCGGAGCACCCCGGCCTCTTCTCAGCCTATGGATTGCTGACGGTGGATGTGACGCGGGTCTTCACGGCGTCCGCCTTGGGGAGGAACTTGGAGGAGGTGTTCGCTGAGCTCCGCGGCAGGGCTGTGGGCGAGATGAGGGGTGAGGGCTTTCATGACGTGGAGCTGGAGGAGTTGGTCGACATGAGGTACAAGGGCCAGTCGTTCGAGATAACCATTAACTACCGCGGAGGGGGGAGTGGCTTGAGGGAGGCATTCGAGGCGGAGCACAGGAGGCTCTACGGCTACTCCTCCCCCGACCCCGTGGAGGCCGTTGCGGCCAAGGTCGTTGCCCGCGCCAAGGTCCCCAAGCTGGAGTTGATTAAGCGCGCCAGGAGGGGCGGGGACGCTGAGCCCAGAGGCAGGAGGCGGGCGTACCTCGCCGGGGAGTTCGTTGACGCGCCGATATACGAGAGGGAGAGGCTTCCCCCCGGCTTCCAGGGATCGGGGCCGGCCGTGGTGGAGGGGTACGACTCCACAGTGGTGGTGAACGGGGGCTGGCGGTGGGAGGTGGATGAGTACTTGGACCTGGTGTTGAGGAGGTGAATTGAATGGATAGGTTCACCTCCCAGATAATAAGGAGCTCCCTGTTCTACGCGAGCGAGGAGATGGGGATAGTGCTGAGGAACTCCGCTTACTCGCCGAACATAAAGGAGAGGATGGATCACTCCGCCGCCATATTCGACGCGGAGGGGAGGATGCTGGCCCAGGCGGAGCACATACCCGTCCACCTAGGCTCGCTTCCATGGGGGCTCAAGAACACGGTGGAGTACATGAGGAGGGAGGGCGTGGAGTTCGAGGAGGGGAGCATGGTTGTAGTGAACAATCCATACATAGCTGGGACGCACTTGAACGACGTCACCGTGATACGCCCCATATACTTCTCCGGCCGCCTCGTGGCGTTCGCCGCAAATAAGGCGCACCACTCGGACGTGGGAGGCAAGGTGCCGGGAAGCATTTCATTCGACGCGAGATCCATCTACGAGGAGGGGTTAATAATAAACCCGGTGCTTTTGATGAGGAGAAACGAGTTCCAGAGGGACGTGATAAGCCTCTTCGCCTCGAACTCCAGGAACCCCTACGAGAGGATGGGGGACATAAAGGCCCAGGCCGCGGCTAACTTGACCGGGGAGCGTAGGGTGTTGGAGGTTATAGGGAAGTACGGGCTTCAGAGCTTCCTGGAGGCCAACGAGGAGGCCTTCAGGTACGCCGAGACCATGTTCATTAAGAGGCTGGAATCCGTGCCGCGGGGAGTGTATGATGCCGTGGATTACCTGGAGAAGCCGGGCGGCGGGGACATAAGGCTGGCCGTTAAGGTGACTATAGGCGAGGACGGGGTGCTGGTGGACTACGAGGGGACGGATCCCCAAGTCCCCATGCCCCTCAACGCGGTGCTGGGGGTCACGATAAGCGGGGTCCACTTCGTGTTCCGCACCCTGCTGGGGGAGGACGTCCCGCTGAACCACGGCGCGTTCAGCAGGCTTGAGGTGAGGGCGCCCGAGGGCTCCGTGCTCAACCCCACCTTCCCAGCCCCGGTGGCGGGAGGCAACGTGGAGACGAGTCAGAGGAACGCCGACCTGCTCTACCTGGCCATGAGCAAGGCAATGCCCAGGGAAGTGCCCGCCGCCGCCGGCGGCTCCATGAATAACGTGATGATGGGGGGAATACACGGGGGCAGGACGTGGGCGTTCTACGAGACGATAGGGGTGGGCCTCGGCGGCAGGGACGGCATGGATGGAGTCGACGGGATTCACGCCAACATGACCAACACCATGAACACGCCCATAGAGGAGATAGAGAGGAGCCTCCCGCTGCTGGTCAAGAGGTACGAGTTCCGCCCCAACAGCTCGGGGCCGGGGAGGTTCAGGGGAGGAAGCGGCATAATTAGGTCGTACATGGTGAGGACGGGCAGGGTTACCGTGACCGTCCTGGCCGATAGGGGGAGGCACGGCCCGTGGGGCTTGATGGGGGGAGGCCCCGGCGCCACCACTGAGGTTATAGTGGGCAGGAGGGGGAGGCGCGTTAGGGTTGATACTAAGGTGACCGTGGAGCTGGAGGCGGGGGACTACCTGGAGATAAGAACGGCCGGGGGCGGCGGCTACGGCGACCCCACGCAGAGGAGCCCAGAGGCGGTGCGGGGGGACTTGGAGAACGGGTTAATAACGGAGTCGTACGCCAAGAAGCACTACGGGTGGTCCAGGTGAGGGCCAGCAAGGCGTTCATGAAGATGCTTGGGGAGTACGGGGTCTCCCACGTCTTCGGCCTGCCCGGCGAGACCGCCCTCCCGCTCTACTCGGATATGAGGGAGGCCTCCTTCAAGCACGTGATGGCTAGGGACGAGAGGAACGCCGCGATAATGGCCGACGGGTACGCCAGGACGACGTGGAGGCCAGGAGTCGTGGAGCTGCCCGGCGTTGGGGCGTCCATGGCGCTGCCCGGGCTACTCGAGGCCCGCGCGTCCGGTGTCCCCGTGATAGCGGTCGTGTCCGACGTCCCCCTCGGAAGCGAGCGCAGCAATACGTTGACGGAGTACCCGAAGGAGTCCATGTTCCTGGACGCCGCCAAGGAGGTGCTCAAGGCGGAGTCCCCCGCCTCGCTGCCCCGCCTAGTCAGGAGGGCCTTCAGGGTGGCCACCACTGGCTTCCCCGGCCCCGTCGTCCTCGTGGTGCCCAGCAACGTATGGGAGGGGGACGTCGATGAGGGCGAGGCGTACGCCCAGCCCCGCTTCTCCTCCTTCCCCTCGATTCGATTCAGGCCAAGCGATGACGACATATCCGCCGCGCTGGACTTGATAATGAAGAGCCAGCGCCCCGTCATGGTCTGCGGCCAGGGCGTTCTATTCTCCAAGGCCTGGGACGAGGTCGAGGAGTTGAGCTCCCTCATGGGGATGCCCGTAGGCACCACAATATCGGGCAAGGGAGCGGTGTCGGATGATAACCCGCTCTCCATGGGGGTCGTCGGCAGCCGCGGCGGCTCGTCCTTCTCCAACTCCATGGTGGCTAGCGCTGACTTGGTTTTCCTGGTGGGAACCAACGCGGATTCAGTTGATACGTGGGACTGGAGAGTCCCCCCGCGGGGTGGGGACCAGGTCGTGATTCACTTGGACGTGAGCGAGGCCAGCCTGGGCAACATGTATAGAACCGATGTCTTCCTGATGGGCGATGCAAAGCTGACGTTGAGGCGAATGATAGAGCTCGCGAGGGAGAAGGGACTTAGCAGGAAGAGGGGGATGGACGTGAGGAGAGAGAGGCTGGCCGCGGCCGCCCGCC
>DAHE01000036.1:49308-49927 GCA_002508315.1 Thermocladium sp. UBA166 | reverse complement strand
GGGGTTGACCCGCTTCTGTTGATTAAGGCACTGCAGCGGCACTTACCTGATGATTGGGTGGCGGCGGTGGATCCAGGGGTGGGGGCGATATACACCTCGGCCTTCATGGAGGTCAGGAAGCCGGGCAGGAGGCTGCTGTATAATTACTCCATAGGGGCCCTAGGCTTCGCGCTGCCCGCCGGCATTGGCGCGAGGCTCGGGGGCCCCAGGGTCCTGGTGATCACCAGCGACGGCAGTTTTGGATTCAACGCGGGGGAGTTGGAGACCGTGAGGAGGTTGGGCATTGACTTGAAGATAATATTGATCAATAATTCATCCTTCGGGTGGATAAACGCCGCCAGCGCGGCTAGGTACGGCGCGGCGTTGGCGGATGAGTTCGCCGAGGTCAAGTACGTGGACGTGGCTAGGGCGTATGGATTGAATGCCTTCCTCGCGGCCGGCAACGGGGATCTGGATCAATTACCGCCGTTCCTATCCTCCGACGGCCCCGCCTTGATGGAGGTGAGGACGGCCCCAGAGAACGAGTTATTCCCCCCAGTCCCGGATTGGAGGGAGCCGGCGTCGAGGCTCGGCAAGAGATACGTGGGGTTCTAGAACCCCCCAGCCCCCTGGGCGTCGA
>DAHE01000036.1:45246-49295 GCA_002508315.1 Thermocladium sp. UBA166 | reverse complement strand
GCCCCGGCCGGGATTTGAACCCGGGTTTACAAGCTGTCTGCCGGCGTCCACAGGCTCGCGTGTTAACCAGGCTACACTACCGGGGCCTTAAATGGAGCTCGGTCCCCGCTCTTTTAAAGCTTTGAGCCGCGTCCCCCTCATGCCCCGCGTTTGCAAATCGATAGGCGTCTCCCCCATCATAAATAACAAGTTAATGCTTAAAAATAGCCAATAGATATTGCGCTATGAATAAAGGAGATTCGCAGATACTCTCGGCGTCCATGATAGGCACTATACTGGAGTGGTACGGGGTGTTCCTCTTCTCGTCCGGCGCCATCTATATAGGGAGGAATTTCCTGCCCAAGACCAGCCCATACTACGCGGTAGCGGAGACCCTAATCATATTCGCCATAGGTTTCCTCTTCCGGCCGGTCGGCGCGGTCGTGTTCGGCCATTACGGGGACAGGGTAGGCAGGAAGAACATGCTCATAATCAGCTTAGTGCTGTCCGGTCTCTCCACGGGCCTGGTGGGCGTCCTCCCAACGTACGCCCAAATAGGCGCGGCGGCGTTGGTTCTCCTCGTGATTCTACGGCTCATCCTTGGCTTTGCCCTGGGCGGCGAGTGGGGCGGCGCCATGCTGCTCACCCTGGAGAACTTCCAGAGCAGGAGGGGCTTTTGGTCCGCCTTCATTCAATCAACGGTCGGCATAGGCCTCATACTGGGCGCGGCCGCGTTCTACATACTGGACATCGCGCTCCCACAGAGCCAGATGTTTGCGTACGGCTGGAGAATACCGTACCTCCTCGCCTTCATAATACTGGCAATCGGGGTATACATAAGGGAGAGGATCCCGGAGACCCCTCTCTTCGAGGCCGCGCAGAGGGACAGGAAGATAGTTAAGGTCCCCGCTAAGGAATTGCTCTCCAAGCACTGGCTACCTCTCCTCCTCGGCACTCTAATCACGGGCTCCTCCGGCACGTTCTTCTACGTGGGGGCCACGCTGATTCCATCACTGTTCGAGCTGCTTAAGGTGGTTACCCCATCATTCGCCCAGATAGGCATTATACTGTTCGCTGTAGCCGACATAATATTCGTCTTCATAGGCGGCATTGCGTCCGAGAGGTACGGGAGGAGGGCGATGGTGATAGCAGCCAACCTAATCTTCCTCGTAATAGTCTACCCGTCCTTCTACGTCAAGACGGCGGCCGCGTTCCTGGCCTTCATGTTCCTATACGGAGTGGCTCACGGCACCGGTTACGCGCCCCTTGGATCGATGATCTCCGAGATATTCCCGACAAACGTTAGGTACTCCGGGAACTCCATGGCTTACCAGTTCGGCAACGCATTCGTGGCGGGCCCAGCGTCCTTCGTCTCGCTCTACCTAGGCGCGGTAGCGTACCCTCTCTACCCCATCTACGCCGTGATATTCAGCTTAATAGCAATAGCCTCAGCGGTGAAGTTCAGGGAGACCAAGGACATACCCCTAATGGAGAGCAGTTAACGCTCAGCATCGGCCTAGCTTAAAACCGCGAAAACCCCCATGGAAAAACCTAATGGCGGGAGTCATCGCTTTCCTCCCCCGGCCACCTTATTCACGTACTGCATCCTCACCCAATTAATCACTTCAGGTATGTTTATCCCCATTGGGCAGACCTCCCTGCACGTGCCGGCGTGCACGCAGAGAACTGCGTGCGGGCCCGCCTTCTCCACGCCGTGAATCACCGCGCTCCACATTACACCCATGGGGCCGGAGTACGGTTGAATGCCCCAATCCCCATCCAATGCCCTATAGACGGGGCAATGGAAGTGACACCGCCCGCACCTGATGCAGAGAAGCGCCTCGCGGAGGACGGGGTGCCTAGCCGCCGCCCGCCTCCCGTTATCCACCAGCACCAAGTGGAACTCCCTGGGCCCCTCAGCCGGGCTCACCCTTACCTGCTCCACGTCCCCCGTGGAGGAGGGCCCGGCCACTAGGTTAACGTACGTGGGCGGGTAAAGCCCGGCGTACGCGGCTTGGACGAGCACCTCCATCATCGCGTGGTGAAGCGTGGGCACTATCTTGTCGACCCCAGTCACCGATATGTGAATGGGGGGAGCCACCGTGGTGAACCTTATGTTCCCCTCGTTCTCCACCAGCAGAACAGCCCCCGTGTCCGCCGCCACCGCGTTTGCCCCAGTTATGCCCACGTTAGCCTTAATGAACTTCTCCCTGAGGAACTCCCTGGCCGCCCTAGCTATGTCCGCAGGATCCGGCCTCACGTCTATGCCCAGCCTATCCCTAATGACCTGGGCAGCCCGCTCCCGCGTCATGTGAAGCGACGGGGCTATTATGTGGCTCGGCCGCTCCCCGGCTAATTGAATCAAGAACTCGCCCAGATCCGTCTCCCACACCTCGTTCCCAGCCTCCCTCAATGCCTCCCTCAGCCCCACCTCGGCGGCCACCATGGACTTACCCATAACCACCAGCCTCCCCCGGCCCACAACCCCCTCCACGTACTTCCTAGCCTCCTCAGCCGTGGCGGCCAGGTAAGCCCTCCCGCCCAGGGACTTGACGGCAGCCATAGCCTCATCTATGAACTCATCCATGTTAGCCACCGCAGCCTCCTTAGCCCTCCTCAACTCGCGGGCCAGATCCACCACGTAGGGATACTTCTCCAGCACGCTCATGGTCCTCGGCACGTTATGCTCCACCGCCCTCCCTATGGCAGTGCTCCAATCCTCCCTCCTCATGATATCGCCTCGGCCAGATCCACCACCCTCACCCCGCTGGGGGCGTTCCTGGACAGGTTCCCCAAGCATATGGGGCACGCCACCACCACGGTCTTCGATAACCTGCTCAGGTCCCTCGCCCTGGCCGCGGCTATGGAGTTGGATAGTGATGGGTTTATTGACTCCACGGGACCCCCGCAGCACATGGACGTGGCGACCCCGGTCACGTATGGGTCCTCCCTCCTGGCTATCCCAGCCTCGTCCAGCAGCCTCCTCGGCGCGTCCCTCAACCCAAGGTAGCGGGAGTACAGGCATGAGTCGTGCACGACCGCCTCCCCCTCAACGACCCCGCTGGGCTTGACTCCCTTGATCAACTCCATGTAGTTAACCACTTCAGCGTCAAGCCGCTGGTACTTGGGCAGCACGTTCCTTAAGAGGTTATGCGTGTGGGGATCAATGGTTATAACCCTGCGCGCCCTCCCCAGCGCCCTCGCCACTACGGCGGAGTACTCCTTGAACGCCTCCTCGAACCCCAGCTCGTACAGCAGCGCGCCGGAGTACGGCTCCTCCTCGTACAGGTACCCGAACTCAACCCCGCTCCTCCGAAGCAGCTCCGCTATCCTCCTAACCACCCCGCTCATCCGCTCCGCCTCCGCCTCATCAGGCCTAGTGAGCGCCCTCATCAACCCCAGGGGCGCCCTCCTGGCCAGCTCCGGTACCCTGGACGCCGCGCCCACCAGCGAAACGAGCTTATTTATTGCCGGCACTAGTTGGTAGAGGCACGATGTGTAGATTATGGTGTCCCCGCCCCTCGGCACCCCAAGCCCCTCCGCCCACCTCGTGCACAGCCCCTTATCGATTGGGAGGGGAAGCATGGTGCTCCTCAAATTGCCGATCAAGAGGTCGCCCAACGCCTTCAACCAACTCTCCACCACAGCCCGCCTCATTGCCTCTTATTAATAAGCATAGGCCCTCACGGCCTCACGTGCTAGAGGAAAGGCCCAGCTTTAAATGCATCCACACACGATCACGGAGTGCTCACGCTGATACTGGCTGAGGCGTCGTTGGAGGTGGTGGGCGGGGAGGTGCTGGACGTCTCCAGGCATAGATCCATGATAATGCGCCTCCCCAATCCCCACAAGCGAGGCAGGCCGGACATAGCCCACCTCTTCCTCCTGACGGCGATGGGCAGCCCGCTCTCCGCCTCCGGCCTCCTCCGCGTGTTGATTCACACGGTTAACGACGAGATAATAATAGTGGATCCCCGCGAGCGGCCGCCGCAGAACTACAATAACTTCATTGGATTGATGAGGCAGTTATTCCAGCTGGGCTCAGTGCCTCCCCGCGGCTCCCCCCTGCT
>DAHE01000036.1:36197-45228 GCA_002508315.1 Thermocladium sp. UBA166 | reverse complement strand
AGGGTGGTGATGCTCGACGACTCGAGGGGAGTCAAGGTGCCCGCCCGCGACTTGGCGCGCCGGGTTTTATCCCTGGGGGACGTGGCGGTCATAATGGGGGGCTTCCCCCACGGCTCCTTCGAGGAGTCCACGTACTCGGTCGCCCAGGAAGCGTATAGGATTGGGGATAGGCCCATGAGGACGCATGAGGTGGCGTGCAGGTTTTTAGCAATGATCGAGTCGGAGCTCGGCTATTACTGACCCGCGGAGCGCTGGGGATTTAGGCAAATCTTTATATACCGATGTGGCCGGCGATGGGTATGGCTAAACAGGAAGCCGCGCAGGTCCCCCTGCTGGACGCTGAGCTGCGTTCCTCGCAATTATTCGGCGTCGCCGCCGCATTGATCTCCACGCTCGCCCTCGCCCTGTACATAAGGCTGTACTCGGTCTATTTATGGGGCTATTATATAAACGAGTTCGATCCCTACATTAGGTATTACTTGACGCAGTTCATGCTTAGCCTCGGCTCCGTTAAGGGCATTGAGTGGTGGTTGAGCGGCGGCTTCATTAATGGACACCCATACATTTTCACAGATTTCTGGCACCCCTGGGGGATTAATTGGGCTTTTGTTCTATCGCCGGGAGTCTCGTTCACGGGGCTCCTTTCCTACGACTTATTGAAGCACTTCCACGTATCCCTCCTATACACGGTAATAATGGTGCCGGGCGTGATAAACGCGCTCTCAGTGCTATCCATGTACTACCTCGGGTCCAGGATTGGGGGGAAGTACGTGGGGCTATTATCGGCCGTGTTGACGGCCTACTCAATAATATTCACGCAGAGGGGATCGGCTGGGTGGTTCGCCGACTCATCGCTATTTCAATTCGTGGCTCCCCTCGGCTTCGGGCTATTCATAGATGCGTTGAGGAAGAGGGACTGGATACCGTACGCGGTCCTGGGCGCCGCCGTCAACGGCGTCACGGCGTGGCTCTGGGGCTCCTTCACGTTCATAATGAACGCCTACGGCTTGTTCATGATAGTCATGCTGATATACGGAATATATAGGGCGTATAAGGGCAGGGTGATCAATCTAGGCGTGATGGGGGTCGGCGTGAGCCTGGAGAGGATCATATATGTTTACTTAGCCACGTACCTGGGCTTCGTCGCATTCCTATCCATGACTCCCAGGTACGGCCTACACGCGCTCCTCACGCTGGGCGCGGGCATGTCCCTCGCAGCGCTCCTCTCAGTTATAGCGCTCCCCGCCCTACGGCTCACCCGGGCTCAAGTGAAGAAGGTGGCGGGGTACGGCAAGTACGTGGCGGCAGTGGCCGTGGCGGCAGTGGCGGTGGCCGCCGCCTTGACTGGCTTGGGCGTAATTCACTTGCCGGGCGGGAAGTTCCTCGGCGCGTTGATGCCCCTGGCCAGGTCCGCTATAGTGCAGAGCGTGGCGGAGCACTCCCCCACGCCGTTTCACAGCTTCTTCCAAACCGTGACCCTCACGCCCCCCTTCGCGGCGACTGGGATGGCGTTCCTGCTGTCCTCGTTCGATGTGGCTGGTCTATTGATGTCCCTCGCCGCCGCAGCAGCCGTCTACTTCGCGTCGTCGGAGGCATGGTTGATAATGCTTCTCGGCTTCTTCTGGTTCCCGCTCACCGCCCTGGGCTTCGTGGTGATGATTAGGTTCCTCATGCAGCGCCGCACGGTGGCCATGCTGGTCCTCGCAGCGTTCATAGTTGCCCTCTTCGCCGTGGCTCTATCGCAGCAAGCCGCTCCTGGGGTGGCCATAGCCGCGGCTCCGCCCCAGATAGTGTCCACCACGTCCCCCGCCGTTCCATCATCTGATTGGCTGGACGCGCTTTACTGGATGCAGATGAATCTGCCTCCCCACGCATCCGTGGCGTCGTGGTGGGNNATTACGGGTACTGGACCGCCATAATAGGGAATAAGAGCAGCTTGGCGGATAACTCGACGGTGAATGGGACGCAGATAGCTCAGATAGGGGAGGCGTTCGTCACTAGGAACGTCACAAAGTCCCTGGCCATATTGAGGGAATTAAAGGCGCAGTACGTGGTGGTCTTCATACCGTACAGCGCAGTGGCCGTCCCGGTTTCATCCCCCATGGCCGCCCTCAGCATAGGATCCACCACGCAGCAAAACATAGATGTGTGCGGCTTGATACCGGAGTACCCCACGGGCGGGGACTTCGTTAAGAGCTACTGGATGGCCTTGATATCGGGCCACAGCTCCTCGTACATACTAAACGACTTGCTGGGCACAGCGGACCTCGCTCAATTCAACACCCAGATAAACGTGCCCCTCAGCAATTCAACGCTCTACCAACTGCTCTTCAACCTGAACGCTGCCTCCCTCTCGGGTCAATTCACCGGGTGCATTAACCAGATACAGAGTAATTCCCAGCTGAGGGGTAACCAGATATTCCCGATACCGCTGTGGTTCTTCAACACTTGGCCTTACTACACCACCGCCTCATCGCCCTCCAATCAAGTGGGCATTCACATAAACGTGCAGCTCGAGCCGTTCGCGCAGCAGTACGGCTTCAACATATTGAACTCCCCGCCTAACGGCGTCAACGCCACTCAGTGGCTGGAGGGATTGTATGGCCTGCTGTACTACGGCAACTACCTCTCCCCGCCTCCGGGGTTCCAATTAGTGTACGTCTCCAGGCCGTACGGGTGGGTGTTGGTGTATAAGGTGAATTACTCGGTTCTGAACAAGGCCTCCAGCCAGTGATATTCCAACCCCCTTAACTCGGCAAATCAAGAACCTTTCTAAGCTATCCAAACACGCTTTGAATCCAGGGCGGCAGGGCGGGAGGGGGGGGTCATCGCTTGATCCTGCGCTCCATTATCTTAACCACGTCCGGCAATGCTACCTCCGCCCGCTCCCTAATCACTAGGTCCGCCTCATCATCCAGCTCCGTGGCGGATTCGTTTATTATGGCCACCCTGCCCCCGTGCTTCTTAACTATGAGGGGCAGTTCATTGGCGGGGGCCACGGCTAGGCTTGTTCCCACGACTAGCAGTAGATCCGCGTTCTTGACCATGTAGAACGCCTTCATGTATTCCCGCCTCGGCACGTCCTCGTTGAATAGAACTATGTTGGGCCTCAGCACCGCGCCGCACTTTGGGCATATGGGCGTGAACCCAGTCCTCCAACTGCTTATAGCCGTGGTTATGGGGACCACCGCGCCGCACTTGGGGCAAGTGGCTGAGTCCAGCCTGCCGTGTATCGGAACCACGGCGTTGGAGCCCGCCTTCTCGTGCAGCATATCCACGTTCTGCGTTATTATGCCGCACAGCCGCCCCGCCCTCTCCAGCTCAGCCAGGGCCTTGTGCGCCGCGTTGGGCGCGGCGTCCCTCACGTATTGGTATATCTCCATGACGCAGCTCCACACGGCGTCTGGATCCACCTCCATCTCGCCGCCCGTGCAATTATCCGGGCTCACCCTGCTCCAGAGCCCATTGGCGCCCCTGAAGTCAGGTATCCCGCTGGCCGTGCTTATGCCCGCCCCCGTCAACGCCACTACGCACTTGGCCTCCATTATCATGTCTACAAGCCTCTCGTGCGGATTGCTCATCTATGATGGATCCGCGTCGTCGCTAATAAATGTTTTTTCATTTTAATTAAAGGAATTGCTCTTCATCTCATGGCTGGGATTAATATATATTTAGCAATGCTTAAATAGGTAAAGTAAATAGATGCGCGTGAAGCTATCGGAGAGATACGCCAACTTCGATACCAAGGTGCCGGACATACTGTCATGGGCCAGGGGCGGCGTAATAAACATGGCGGGCGGCATTCCCGACCCATCAACCATACTCCCCGAGATAGCGGACATAACCATGGAGGTCGTCAAGCAACGCGGCGCCTCCGCTTTTCAGTACGGTGACTCACAGGGATTGCCGGAGCTTCGGGATGAGGTGGTGAGGCTAAAGGGCTTCGGGGATCCAGGCGGCGTGGTGATCACTGTTGGAAGCCAGGAGGGGCTGGACTTGATTGGAAAGGCATTCCTGGGCCCCCACGACGCCGTCGCGGTGGAGGACCCAACTTACTTCGTGGCCCTCCCAGCGTTCAGGATATACGCGTCCCGCGTCGTTCCAATACCTCTAACAGAGGAGGGGCTGGACCTGGACAGGCTGGAGGCAGCGGCTAGGGCCGGGCTTCGACTGCTCTACCTAATGCCCTCGCTTCAAAACCCCACGGGCAGGGTGATGAGCCTGGAAGAGAGGAAGGCCGTGCTGGAGCTCGCGGAGAGGTACGATTTCCAAGTGGTGGAGGATGACCCCTACAGTCCCCTAGCCGTATCAGAGCTCCCTCCAAGCATGGCGAGGCTAGGCGGTGATAGGGTTATTCATCTCTCCACGTTCAGCAAAACGATCGCCCCAGGCCTCAGGATCGGCTTCATAATGACCACCAACGAGGCCGCCGCCGCGCTGACCAACGTGAAGAGCGCCACCACCATATCCACTCCCCCCATTACTCAATTAATAGCTGCCGAATTCCTGAGGCGGGGATTGATGGCTAAATCCATTGAGAGGGCTAGGCGGCTGTACTGGGAGAAGCTGACCGCCGTCTCCGAGGCCCTCCGGAGCTCCGGAGTCCCCTTCCAGGAACCGGTGGGCGGCTTCTTCATTTGGTTGAATGCGGGGGTGGATGCGGAGGAACTGCTCCGAACAGCGTTGAGGCTCGGGGCGGCATTCATGCCGGGCCGCTTCTTCTCGGTCTCCAGCGGCTTCGCCACGTGGCTGCGCTTAAGCGTGTCGCAGACCACGGTTGAGGAGGCTAGGAGGGGTGTCGAGCTCTTGCTTGAGGCTATTGAGTTGACCAAGAAGTAGATCCTCAAGGTCTTTTTAGTCACAGATAGATATAAAAACTTTTCTTATTATCTATCCCCTATGCCATTATCAGCATTAATGCTTGGAATAATAGCTGCCCTAGCGGTGGTCCTCGCAGCCGTATTGGTGATTCTATTGATGAAGCAGAGAGGGCAGAGGCAGGCCCCCAAGCAGCAATCCAAGCCGCAGACGCCGCAGACGCCTCAGCAACCCAAGGCGAACCAGCAAAGACCTCCTCAACCACCTCCACCCCCCTCCCCGCCATCAACGCCCCCACCCAAGCAGGGACTCCAAGCGGCTAAGCCCGCGGGCGATGTGAGGCCCATCCCCCCTCCCCCTCCACCTCCCCCCGACTCCCTGGGAAGGCTGGAGTCGCAGGTGAGCGAGCTGCGGTCTGCATTGAAGGAGTTGAGCGATAAGTTGGAGGAGGTGCGGGAGGAGGTGCGGGGAATGTCTAAGTCCCACGTAGAGTACGCCTACGCGCAGGTGGGTTACATTCCATCCTCGCTGGATGAGCTAAGGGAGTTGCTGTCCCTGGATGGCATAGCGATAGTGTCCGGCGGCTCCGTGGTGGAGAGCAGCGGCTCCGTGGACAGCGGATCGGCTGGGTTGCTGGATCAATTGGGGGCGAGCGTCTTGATGACTGCCAGGAACGGGGTGTATGAGTACTCAATAAAGTTGAAGGGCGAAAGGATCCTGGTGATTTCCTCGTCAAAGTACTACGACGAGAACTCAATCAACCTGCTCAAGACAATAATAGAACAGTACGGTGAGTATTCATCGCATTGACCTCATTGATGCAGTGCGTGGAACTTCTCGTCACTGATCGGACCGTCCCCGTCTCAACACTGAGTTGGTCCCTTGAGGAAGCTATTTAAACTATTCGTTGACTCGCGGACCCATGCCGTTGGATCTAAACGAGCGACCCATCCTGGTCTTCTGGGAGACCACTAAGGCCTGCCCACTCTCCTGTAGGCATTGCAGGGCGAACGCCATATTGAAGCCGCTTCCCGGGGAATTGACCACCCAGGAGGGGCATCGCTTGATAGAGGACGTGGCCGGCTTCGGGAGGCCCTACCCCGTAATAGTGTTCACCGGCGGCGATCCCCTCATGAGGAGCGACATATTCGAGCTAATAGGCCACGCCAGGGATTTGGGGGTGCCCACGGCATTGTCGCCGGCGGTCTCCTCATCGATAAACGACGAGAACCTAGCCGAGATAAAGAGGCTAGGGGTTTCCAGCGTCTCCATAAGCCTAGACGGCGCATCGCCGGCCACGCACGAGTTCGTGAGGAGGGTGGAGGGGCACTTCGAGAGGACGCTGGCCGCCATGAAGATGTTGAGGGAATTCGGCGTACCGTTTCAAGTCAACTCGACGGTAATGAAGATGAACGTCGAGGAGCTCCCCCAGCTCTTCAAGTTGGTGAGGAGCAGCGGGGCGAACGCGTGGGAGGTCTTCTTCCTGATACACGTGGGCCGCGGGACCGGGCTGGAGTCCCTTGACCCGATGGAGGCGGAGGACGTGGTCAACTTCCTATACGATGCCTCGAAGTTCGGTGTGCAGGTGAGGACAGTGGAGGCGCCGTTCCATAGAAGGGCGGTTCTGCAGCGATACGCCGTTGAGTCAGGCAAGGTGAGGGCCGAGATAAGTCTCGGCTCCCTCTACAAGCGATTGAGGCGCGGCTTGGAGGAGCTGTTGGGGGAACCGCCGGGGCCGCCGGCCAAGCCTCAATTCGCCAGGACCAGGGACGGGAATGGCATAATATTCATCGGCTATGATGGGACGGTCAGCCCCAGCGGTTTCCTACCCCTCTCCCTGGGCAACGTTCGGAAGGAGAGCCTCATAAAGATATACAGGGATAACCCGGTGTTGAGGGCCATAAGGAGGGCCGAGTTCGGGGGCAGGTGCGGGTCGTGCGAGTACAGGTTCATGTGCGGCGGCTCCAGGTCCAGGGCATTCGTGGAGAACGGGGATCCGCTGGCGGAGGATCCGCTCTGCCCCTACGTCCCCGGCTCGCTCAACGTGCTAGGCCCCCTAGGCGTGGATTAAGGGGGAGAAGAGAGGAGGTGTTACCCGTCCACTTAGGCTGCACAGTGTGAACTGGATCGGCGGGTNNGCGGGTGCTACCTTAAAGGTTTAAATTGAAGGAGGGGGGCCCCTCCTCATGAGGGAATTACCACACGAGTTCAGCGATGCGTATGAAGTAAGGGATGGAGTGCCCGTGTTCAAGGCTTACCTAGCCGGGGAGTGGGTGCGGGCAGGCGAGTTGCAGGACGTGCGCAGCCCCATAGATGGGAGCCTGCTGGCCAAGGTACCGCGGCTGGACTTCCAGGCCATAGACGCCGCGCTTCAACGCATGCATGATGAGGGTAGGTTCGATATAAGGGACACTCCAGGCGAGAAGAGGCTGGAGATTTACCACAGGGCTGCGGACCTCCTCCTTAAGTTCAAGGATTACTTCGTGGACGTGTTGGTGTTGAATAATGGGAAGACATACCCGGCAGCCGAGGGCGAGGTGAAGGCGGCGGCCGAGAGGCTCAGGGTGGCCGACCTGGACGTGAGGAAGATATATGGAGAGTACGTCCCAGGCGATTGGAGCACGGAGACCCTTGAGGCGGAGGCCGTCATAAAGAGGGAGCCGCTGGGCGTGGTGCTGGCGATAACCCCATTCAACTANNCCACTCTTCGACGTGGCCAATAAGGTGGTTTACTCAACCGTGGCCGGCAACGCCATAATGGTGAAGCCCGCTTCCTCCACCCCCATAATAGCCCTAATGTTCGCCAAGGTGCTGGAGATGGCGGGCTTCCCCCGCCGCGCCCTCTCAGTAATAACGCTCCCCGGCTCCCAGATGAGTAAGGCGGTCTCGGATCCGCGGGTGTCAGTGGTGTCCTTGACGGGCAGCACGGAGGCTGGGCTGGAGGTGATTCGAACGGGCGGAATTAAGCAGTACATAATGGAGCTGGGCGGCGGCGATCCAGCGATAGTTCTATCGGACGCCGACGTAGGCTCCGCCGCGTCGAAGATAGTGACCGGGATCACCAGCTACGCGGGCCAGCGGTGCGACTCCATAAAGTTCATATTCGCGGAACCCCCGGTATACGATGAGTTGAAGCGGAGGATAGTGGAGGAGCTGGGCAGGGTGAGGGTGGGGGATCCAAGGGAGAGCGGCGTGACCATGGGCCCCCTAATAGATGAGGCCACCGCTGATGAGGTTGTGAAGGCGGCGCAGGACGCGGTGTCCAAGGGCGGCAAGCTCCTTTATGGGGGAACGAGGAGGGGGAATTACATAGAGCCGACGCTGGTGGAGGTGAGCAAGGACGTGCTTCCCAGCCTCTACCTCTACAGGAAGGAGGTGTTCGCCTCAATTGCGGCCATAACGGAGGTAAACACAATAGACGAGGCCATTCGCCTCTCCAATGGTCGCAGTTATGGATTGGACGCAGCAATATTTGGGGAGGACATCAACAAGATACGGAAATTGATGAGGCTGCTCGAGGTGGGGGCCATATACATAAACGATTATCCCAAGCACGGCATAGGTTACTTCCCGTTTGGCGGCAGGAAGGACTCCGGAGTGGGGAGGGAGGGCGTTGGCTACACGATAGAGTCAGTCACCGCGTATAAGAGCATAGTCTACAACTACAAGGGCAAGGGCATCTGGGAGTACATGTAGCGATCACTCAAGAACTGTTATCGACATGTCGTCCTCATACGATATAGTGCAAATGAACTCCGCCTCATCCCTTCCAACATTCTCTATTGAGTGCGGCTCCCCAGGCCCCGTGAAGAAGAAATCACCGGGCCCCAAAACCCTCTCCTCCNNTTTACCCTAACCCTTAACGCGCCCCTCAATATGACGACCGCCTCAGTGTATTTATGCTTGTGCAGCGGCATCCTGCCGCCGGGCTCCACCGTGAACCTCCTAACGGCGTACTTGGATGAGCCGTTCTCCTTGGTTACCAACCACTGAATGCGGAACCCACGTGTTCCCCGTATTGCGGCTCCCACGTCGCTGCTCGGCACGTCCCTCACCGAACCAAACAGCATGCGTGAANNGCTTGAGCCCCGGGTTCTAAAGGCTTCCCCCAATCATTCCACTGATGAGCGGTTTTCAGTTGAAACCCCTCCTCCCCCTCATTTCTACGCGTTGATTTCCCAAAGGATGGGTTGGTGGACCGGCCGGGATTTGA
>DAHE01000036.1:35278-36190 GCA_002508315.1 Thermocladium sp. UBA166 | reverse complement strand
CTTCCAGGCTAGACTACCGGCCCTAAACCCCCCATTTCAAGCTCATTTTTTAAGGTTTTCCTAGCACTTATCCAGCATGTGGGGAACCAGCGTCGAGTCCATGGTCTTCCTTATAACGTACCCCCTACACCTAATAGCCTCCAAGGGGCTCCCCGCCCCCCTCATGTACTCCCCCTCCTCATCGTACAGCACCGCCACCGCTCCCCACATCAATGCGCCCGCGAAGTCCTCCGCGAAGTTATCGCCGACGTGCATCACGACGTCCGGCTCCCTGCCCTCCGCCAACATGGTAACGGCCGTGTCGAATATATAGGGATGAGGCTTGGCGTAGCCCACTTCATCGGCGAAGACGCCGTAATCTATGTACTTCTCAAGCCCGAACCTGTTCAGCACCGCCCTGGACGCCCTGCCCGGCCAGAACACGACGTTGGACACAAGCCCGACCCGCCACCCCTCCTCCTTGAATATGGCCAACGCCTCCGAGGCGCCCTCTATGGGCGACATGTTGATGCTGTTCACCACCGTGTCTGAAATCACGTTGAGTAGATCGGATACGTACCTATCGCTGGGCCTTATGCCGTACTTCTTGGATATCTTCATGAGGAGCTGCCTAACGTTCTCCGCGGGAGGGGACAGCGCCATACTGCTGGCTCGAGCTGCCTTCACTTCCCTCTCAACGGCCAAGTAGAACTCAAGCACCACGTTATACGAGACCTCGTAGCCCAACTTATTGAAGTACTTGGCCACGTTGCTAGCCGCCTCGCTCCTCAGCTTGTCCGTGTACCTCACCAACGTATTATACACATCAAACGTAACAACGCGGATGGACATAAGGTACTCGCTCGTTTCAAGTTAAAAAACCTTGCTATATGAATTGAAACACCCCGGTTCAAGGAATTGCGGGCAGCGATC
>DAHE01000036.1:0-35242 GCA_002508315.1 Thermocladium sp. UBA166 | reverse complement strand
CGTTACCAATAATTGGACACGCAATCCACCATAATGCCACGACGCCTCTCCCCACTCTAAGCTAGATCTTAATGATCGCCGTTTTATTTTTCCTCATGGGAAGCCGTGGCTCGGTCGCCGGTCCCGGGCCGCGGTGCCCTGTATGTTGGGCCCGCCTCGTGGATTGAGGGGATCAGCGGGGGATGCGCCTTGCCGTGATGGTTCTCCTTTTAAATCTTGCTCCTCCGCCTATAGTTATCACCGCCGGTTCATCAGTTATTTATAGAGGTAGGCAATAGGCGAGCGCATGGATCCGGAGTTCGCGGAGCTGGTGATGGAGGCTCAGTACGATTTTCCAATAGTGGATAGGCCCTTCGAGGAATTGGGTAAGAGGCTGGGTAAGGGCGAGTCATGGGTGATGGATGCCCTCTCCAAGGCTAAGGAGAGGAATCAGTTGAGGAGGATAGGGGCTTTGACCAACTACAAGGCAAGGAAGCAAATAGCCGCGTTGGTGGGCCTCCGCGTTCCCCTGGACATGGTGGATAGTGTGGCGGCGGCCATAAACCTGGATAAGACTGTTACCCACAACTTCCTGAGGGATCACCCAAGGTACAGCGTTTGGTACGTAACCAAGGCCCCGACCACAGCTGAGCTTGAGTCCAAGGTAAGGAGAGTAGTGGATGAGTTCTCAATAGAGGACCACGTTATACTGTACGCGGAGAGGACCTATAAGATAGATGTTAAGTTCGATGTGTTGAGGGGGGTCTCCAGGGCCAAGATGAGGATTATACCGGAGAGCGTTCCAACAATAGAGGACACGGGCCTGCCTAGGCAATTCTTCGACCTAGTAAGGTCGATAAGGATAGTGGAGAGGCCATTCGATGAGGCGGCGGCCATCGCTGGCATGCCCGTCGGCAAGCTAGTGGACCTGCTGGGGGACTTGAGGCAGCGCGGCGTGATTAGGGATTTCTACGCAATGTTCGACCCAGACGCCGTGGGCATACGGGAGAACTCGATGGTTGTGTTTAACGCGACCGATGCCCAGTGCGAGGGCGCGGCATTGATCGATGAATCGACCCACGTGGTGAAGAGAATACCGGTCCCGGGTAAGTGGGATTATAATTGCTACTTCATGATTCACGCCGCCAGCAAGGAGATACTGGAGGAAACGGTAAGGAAGAGGCTGGGTGAGCTGGGCGTGGGGGAGTACAGGTTAGTCTATAGCCTACGGAATCTGCTGTACGACATGGGCAAGAGAATCGAGGGCTAGCCCCGCCTCGCCTGCCCTGCTTAAGCATGAGAAGATGGCTTTAATTAGTGATCGCGATGGAGGGAGCGCGCCATTAATACTCGTGCTTCTTTGGCGCCCTCCCGGTTACCGTGAGAGAGATCTGGGCCGCCGCCAGCCTGGCCGCTGGGACCCTGTAGGGCGATGCGCTGAANNTAATTGAGCCCGTTGCCGACGGTGGATCCGAGTATCTCTATTGACTTGGGGTCTCCCCCGTGCTCCCCGCATATGCCTATCTCGATGTCCTTCTTCGCATTCCTGGCAAGCTCTATGGCCATCTTCATCAGCTTAGCCACTCCTCCAGCATCTATTGTGGAGAAGGGATCGTNNCTTGCTCATGAACTTATTCTCCACGTCGTCCCTGCTGAAGCTGAACACTGCCTGGGTCAAGTCATTGGTTCCGAAGCTCATGAAGTCCACCCGCTTCGCCACCTCATCCGCGGTCAAGCACGCCCTGACAGTCTCCATCATGGTCCCCACCTTGAAGTCAATGGATCGCCCGCTCGCCTTGAATGTCTCCTCAGCGGTGGGCCTCACTACGTTGTTCACGACGTAATCCAATTCCTTGGCCTCGGCCACTTGGGGAATCATTATCTGAACCCTAACGTCTCGCCCCATCTTGGCTAGCTCCACCCCGGCCTCCAGTATTGCCCTCACCTGCGCTCTGTATATGTCCGGGAAGGTTATTCCAAGCCTAACTCCCCTGTGCCCCATCATTGGGTTAGCCTCCATTAATGCCCTAACCCTGGCCAGCATCCTCTCCTTCTCCTTATCCGGGGCCCCCCTCGCCCTGGCTCTCTCCACCTCGCTTATCAACTCGTCAAGGCTGGGAAGGAACTCGTGGAGGGGTGGGTCGAATAGCCTTATCGTGACCGGCAGTCCCTCCATTACTTCCAGTATCTCCATGAAGTCCTGCCTCAGCATGGGGATTAACTCGTCCAGCAGGGACTTCCTCTCCTCCTCGCTCTCCGCTAGTATTATGCGCCTGAACAGCTCCAGTCGCCCCGGCGCCCTGAACATCCTCTCAGTCCTGAGAAGCCCTATTCCCCCCGCCCCGAACTTCCTGGCTATCGAGGCGTCCTCAGGCGTGTCCGCGTTGGCCCTTATGCCGTATATCGACACGGAGTCCGCTAAGTCGAGGAACTCGAAGAACTCCCTGGGCAGCTTGGGCTCCACCGTTCCAATCCTCCCCGCATAAACGTTGCCGCTGAAGCCGTCTATTGTGATCCAATCCCCCTCTCTCAGGACGGAGTCGCCTACCCGCATCTCCTTCCTGGAGTAATCCATGCGTATCTCCTCCGCCCCCACCACCGCGGGCTTCCCGATGGCCCTGGCCACCACGGCTGCGTGGCTAGTCATGCCTCCCCTGCTGGTCAGTATGCCCACCGCTGCATAGAAGCCGTGAACGTCGTCCGGCTTGGTCTCCTCCCTGGCCAGTATAACCTTCTCCCCCTTCCTGGCCCACTCAACTGCGGAGTCCGGGTCGAACACTATCCTCCCGCTCACCGCTCCTGGGGATGATGGGAGGCCCTTAGCGAGGGGCTTCGGGGCGTTTGCCTCGTCTATCCGCGGGTAAAGCATTTGAGTTATGTGGTCCGGCTTCACCCTCATCACTGCCTCCTCCCTCGTTAGCACGCCCTCCTTGTGCATATCCATGCTTGTCTTCACCATGGCTATCGGCCCCATCTTGGCATTCCTGGTCTGGAGGAACCATAGCTTTCCCTTCTCTATGGTGAACTCCACGTCTTGCACCTCCTTCTTATGTCTCTCAAGCATCTTGGAGTACTTGTACAGCTCATCGTACACCTCCGGCAAGTCCTCCTTAAGCTTAGATATGGGCCTGGGCGTGCGGATCCCCGCTACCACGTCCTCCCCCTGGGCGTACGGTAAGTACTCGCCGTACAACTCGTTCTCCCCGGTGGATGGGTTCCTCGTGAATAGCACGCCCGTGGCGGATCTCCAATCCGCGTTGCCGAACACCATCGACACTACGGCCACCGCTGTGCAGTCAGCTATGTCGGGCGTTATCCTATTGGCCTCCCTGTAGAACTTCGCCCTTGGGGAGTTCCATGACTTGAAGACTGCATCTATGGCCAGCTCCAATTGCTTCCAGGGGTCCTCCACCAGGTACCCAACCTCCGCCTTGTAAATGGCCTTGTACTCCTCTATCAACTCCTTTAACCCCTCCACCGGTATCTCGGGGTCCTCCTTAACTCCATACTTGGCCTTAATCCTGTTCAGCGGCTCATTGAACTTCTCCTCCTTTATCCCGAGCACTATCTTCCCAAACATCGAGAGAAACCTCCTGTAGGCATCAAGCGCGGCGTGCTCGCTGTTTACGTGCTTGGCCAGGCCCTTCACCGTTTCATCGTTTAGCCCCAAATTCAGCACTGTATCCATCATGCCCGGCATGGAGACCGCCGCGCCCGACCTGACGCTGACCAGCAGCGGGTTGGCTGGGTCCCCGAACCTCCTTCCCATCCTCTCCTCTATCCTGTGAATGCCCGTCCTCACCTCCTCCATCAACCCGTCCGGCAACTTATTGTTATTGTAATACTCCTTGCATGCCTGGGTGGTTATCACCAGGCCGTAAGGAACGGGGAGGCCCAGCTTGGTCATCATGACCAGGCCGGACGCCTTACCTCCCAGTAGCTTCACGTCGTCTGGATTAGCCTCATCGAACATATATGTATACCTCATGTGTCTATTGCAACAAATGAGGTAAATAAGCTTTAAGCATTAGATAGCCAATCCCCTCCCCGCCGTGAAGAGCTGGGTTTGCTTTGTTTCATTAAGCTAAATCTCAGCCTCGTGATTGGCTATAGAGACGGGCTTGAGTTAACCTCGTTAATGAAGAGGAATGCTCGCCAACTGAAACGCCCGTTGGAAAATGTTTTTAATTCGGGGCCCTCGTCTTTCGCCTGATAAATCATGTTCGACACCTCTCTGGTAAAGCAGAGGATGGACGTGCATCCGAGGCCAACCATATGGAGCATAAATGCGCTCGAGAAGGAGGGCTTGGCCAAAGTATCGAGGCTCCCCATAACCATTAAGATATTGCTTGAGAACATGTTGAGGAATTATGATGGGAAGGTAGTGACTGAGGAGGACGTGATGGCGGTCGCCAACTGGAGCCCCAGCGGGTCCGATAAGGAGCTCCCATACAAGCCGGCCCGCGTAATAATGCAGGACTTCACGGGGGTTCCATTGGTGGCCGACTTGGCTGCCATGCGAGACGCCGTGAAGAGGCTGGGCTCGGATCCCAGTCGAGTCAATCCAATAGTTCCCTCGGAGCTGGTCATAGATCACTCGGTTCAAGTTGATTACTTCGGCACGGGGTACGCGCTTGACATGAACATGGAGAAGGAAATGGAGCGCAACAAGGAGAGATACATGTTCTTGAAGTGGGCTCAATCCGCCTTCAATAACATGCGGATAGTGCCGCCCGGCCGCGGCATAATTCACCAGGTAAATATGGAGTACTTGGCCAGGGTAGTGTTCGTCTCGGACACGGGCTCGGGGCCGATTGCCTATCCGGACACAGTAATAGGAACCGACTCCCATACTACCATGATAAGCGGCATAGGGGTTCTGGGCTGGGGAGTAGGCGGGATTGAGGCGGAGGCGGTGATGCTGGGCCAGCCCCACTACATACAGGTTCCCCAGGTGGTTGGGGTGAAGTTAACGGGAGAGCTGCAGGAGGGGGTCACTGCCACGGACTTGGCGCTCACCATAACGGAGTTACTGAGGAAGAGGGGGGTTGTTGGCAAGATAGTTGAGTTCTACGGCCCCGGCTTGAAGTACTTACCCACTTGGGATAGGGCCACGGTGGCGAACATGGCTCCCGAGTACGGAGCGACCACCGGATACTTCCCCGTGGATGAGGATACCATGAAGTACTTAGCGCTCACGGGCAGGGATGAGGCGGCCCTCAAGCTGGTGGAGCAGTACCTCAAATCGCAGGGAATGTTCCACACGGGGGATGAGGAGCCCAATTACAGCGAAGTGATAGAGGTGAACCTGGATAAGGTTGAGCCATCCATAGCGGGCCCAAGGAACCCCGAGGAGAGAATACCGTTGAAGAAGGCTAAGCAAGCCATGACGGAGCTAATACTGTCCTTCAGTAAGGAAAAGAAGGAGGTTCCGGTCGAGATAAACGGCGCCACGTCTACGCTGACCCATGGATCCCTCATAATAGCTGCAATAACTAGCTGCACCAACACGTCCAATCCCACCGTGATGCTGGGAGCAGGCCTGGTTGCAAAGAAGGCAGTGGAGAGGGGCCTCAGGGCGCGGCCCTACGTCAAGACCAGCCTGGCGCCTGGCTCCACGGTNNGTCACAGAGTACCTGAAGAGCTCGGGCCTACTGCCTTACCTGGAGGCCCTGAACTTCCACATAACCGGGTACGGCTGCACCGTGTGCATTGGGAACACTGGTCCCATACCGGAGCCTGTAGCGAAGGCCGTGAGGGATGGAAACCTCTACGCCACTGCCGTTCTCAGCGGCAATAGGAACTTCGAGGGCAGGATACACCCATTGGCCAGGGGCGCGTTCTTGGCCTCCCCAATGCTTGTTGTGGTGTACGCGTTGGCTGGGAGGATGGACATAGACCTCTATAACGAGCCCATAGGCACCGACCCGAACGGCCGCCCCGTCTACATGAGGGATATATGGCCAACGATGGCCGAGATAAAGGAGGCCATACAGAACGCCCTAGTCCCCGAGCTATTCAAGGAGAAGTACTCCGACGTGTTCAAGGGCAATCAATTGTGGGAGCAATTGAAGGCGCCCAGCGGCGAGCTGTATGCTTGGGACCCATCGTCCACCTACATAAGGCAGCCGCCCTTCTTCAACGACGTGTCGCTGGAGTCAGGTAAGGTCGGCAGCATAAGGGGCGCCCGCGTCCTCCTGCTGTTGGGGGACAGGATAACCACTGATCACATATCGCCCGCCAACGTCATACCAATCGATAGCCCAGCGGGCAAGTACCTGTTGGCCAATGGAGTGAAGCCTGAGGATTTCAACACGTACGGCTCCAGGAGGGGGAATCATGAGGTTATGATGAGGGGAGGATTCAGCAACGTGAGGCTGCGCAACTTATTGGTGGATAGGGAGGGCGGTTGGACTGTGTACCTCCCAACTGGGGAGGTTTTGAGCGTCTACGATGCGGCCATGAAGTACAAGGAGCAGGGGATTCCCCTCATAATACTGGCCGGGAAGCAGTACGGCACAGGCAGTTCCAGGGATTGGGCGGCTAAGGCAACTTACTTGCTGGGAGTGAAGGCAGTTATAGCGGAGAGCTTCGAGCGCATACATAGAAGCAATTTAGTCGACATGGGCGTCCTGCCGCTTCAGTTCAAGGATGGCCAGGGATGGAAGTCGCTTGGCTTGACCGGTAAGGAGGTTTTCGACATAATTGGAATAGAGGATATATCGCCCCGTAAGGAGTTAACGGTAAGGGCGACGGGGCTCGACGGTAAAGTGATTGAGTTCAATGTGATTGCGAGGCTCGACACGGAGGTGGAGGTAGAGTATTACCGCCACGGCGGCATATTGCCCTTCGTCATGAGGAAGATAATAAGCTCCTCTTGAGAGATCGTCGAAGTCTAGGGGCAATATTTATATTTTTAATAGACAATAGTCGATAGTGCGCAACATAGATAAGGGCATAGTGGATGACATAGCGGCCCGGATAGCGGGCGAAATAGTCCTCTCCGAGTCCCCGGGCAAGGCCATGAGGAAGTGGCGGGAGTACTTCGGCTTGTCCCAAATAGAGTTGGCGGTCAGGTTAAACACTACGCCGAGCGTGATAAGCGATTATGAATCGGGCCGCCGTAAGTCGCCGGGGGCTAGGTTCTTGAAGAAATTCGTGGACGCCGTCCTCGGCATAGAGCTGGAGAGGGGTGGGTATAAGATACAATTGCTAATCCAGCAGCTATCCCTGGGCGAGAAGTACTGGCTCGCCGTGATAGACATGCGGGATTTCTACTCGCCCATTCCCTTCGATACGTTCCTTAGGAGCATAAGGGGGACGGTGATAGTGCCCCCGCCGGTCGACTACATGGACGTGCACGGATACACAGTGGTGGATAGCATTAAGTTGATACTGGACGTCCCATCCCATGAATACTTCAAGCTGTACGGAACCACGACGCAGCGCGCAGCGATCTTCATCAACGTGAAGTACGGCCGCTCCCCCCTAATAGCGCTGAAGTCCATGATGGCGTTCGCAAACTTCAGGCCATCTGTCATTATACTCCACAATGTCGAGAGGCCGGATTACTTGGGGATAGAGATAGCCAGGAAGGAGAGGGTGCCCCTCGCCATAACCAGCATGCCGATGGACGAGATGCTGGAGCAATTAAGGGGTCTAGGCAAGAAAGAGGAGGGCTAGCGACCGACCCGTCCACGGACTGAGCAACTCAGCCGTTGGCTTTCAAATCACTCCTCATCAAAGGGAACCCACATCACAACGACAATGCCCTATACATCCTCAACCAAGTGTACAGGCTCTCCCCGCCCGCCACCAGCTTCTCCCTCATGGCCTTATAGGCAGTTATGTACCCCCTATGCACTAGATAGGCGTAGAACGCGTTCGTTTTAGCCCTAACCACGTTGGGCTTATCGGAGTTGCTGGAGAGAATGGTTATGTTGTACGCGTACTTCTCCATCAACTCCTTATCAGCCCTGGACCACTTCTGGTACAGTCTCTCCAGGCTTATGAGGAACTCGTCTATGTATTGCTTGTAATTATCCTTCACGTTTCTCTCCAACAATGTGCCGACCCTGTTTTTCCAATCCACTTCGCTCATGGAAATTCAATTATCCAGCGGTGCTTTATAAAGGTTATTGAAAATGTCGGCAAGCTATCGATCCCCATTACGAATAACAAGCCTAAGCCTGGTCTCCAGCCTCCTCCTCCACACGGGGTCCCCAGTCACCCTCAGCATCACTAGGTGGAACAAGAGGTCCACGGCTATCCCGGCGTCGCTGTGCCTTCCAAGCACGTACCTAGCAAGATCTGCCTCGCTCGCTCCGCTTTTAACCAATTCCACCAATGCCCGGCTCGGCCGTCCTCGTATGTATTGCGCATAATGCGTGGCTGCCAGCACGGAATTGATTTGAGGCTCCCCTCCCCCTAGCAGGTCTAGGTAGGGCTTTCCGCAAGGCAGCCCGGCCAACTCATCAGCCACCGAGGCAGGGTTTCCCCCATCAGCCGCCGCCTCAAGCGCCTTCTCCATCAACTCATGAACTTCCTCCAGGCACTCCATCATGGGCATCCCAGCCCACCGCAATTAAGCATTAGCAGCATGGCGCTGAAGCGAGGCGAGGCAAGGCGATGAGAATCCAACGCCCACGCCGTCCCCCCTGCCTTGAAGGGTGAGGTTTGTCGTTAATTTTATCATGAAAACCCGCCTCGTGCAGCCGCATAAGAGTTATGCTTAAAAATCGGATGAGGATGGTTACGCGAATAGTATGATAGGTCGAAATAAATGGAGGAGCGCATTAATGGTTTCCGTGCTGGCCGTCTTGGCCGCCGCTATATTGGTTAGCGCCAGCTCAAATGCAACGTCCTCCTCTACCACCGCCTCCAGCAGCGGCGAGAAATTAATTGGAGCGGGCTTGGCCTTCGGGTTGGCAGCCGGGGGGGCCGGCGTTGGAATGGGAACCGCCGGAGCCGCCATAGTATCCGCATCCCTCGAGAAGAGGGATATGGTGATGTTCCTGTTGGTGCTGGCATTCGTCGAGACCATAGCCATATATGGCATAGTAATCGCCATATTGATAATGTCGCATCCATAACTCAACGAGCGAACACAAAAACAGTAAAAAAGCATGTTTCATCCTGCTGCAATCGCCTGGTTCTTTCCGTCAACTAATCGATACTCATGGAAAAGGAAAAGAAGTGAAACCGCTCGCTGATAAGGTGAGGAGGGGGATCCCGCCGTTCTCGTTCTCTATGCTTAGCGGCAAAAAATATTTATTATAGGTATGAGGAAGCAAATCCATGGTTTTAGCGAACGATGGTTTTGACGTCGTTTTGACAACAGATAGATCCATGATGAGTAATTACCACGGAAAGGAATTCCTGGGCTTCCTATCCACTGGCCCCGTGTTCGTCACGCTTGGCCCCTTCTCCTTCCTCTCGGAGAAGTTCCATGAGTGGCTCGCTGAGCCTAGGGTGAAGACGGACAAGTTGGGCAGGCCCGTGCAGGCTCCCTACGGCATGAGGAAGGTGGAGGCGGCATTGATAGATGCTGGAATAAGGGCTGCCGTAATAGACCCGGATCACGTCGATAAGTACTTGAATAGGGCAAAGGTATTGATGTTGAGCCACCACGATTACTTCGGCCTGAATCCCCCCTCCTCCACTTGGGCCGTTATAGTTGGGAAGGAGCCCCTCAATGCATTGACTTTCAAGAAATTCATGATGAGAATAAAGCCAAAAGTAGATGAGGCGAAGGCCAGGAATGGATTGAAGATATTCGTCGGCGGCCCCTCCGCGTGGCAGTGGCTTTACTTCCCGGAGTTGATGAGTTACTTTGGAATAGATATGGTGTTCGACGGCGAGGCGGAGAAGTTGGTTGTGGACATGGTTGAGAGAGCCATTAATGGGGAGCCCATTCCCAAGTATCTATACGTGGGCAGGAGGGACGTGCCCAGCGTTGATGAGATATCCGCCATAAAGGGCGCCAGCGTGAATGGATTAATAGAAATAGGAAGGGGCTGCCCGCGCGGCTGCTCGTTCTGCTCAGTTACCCTGCGGCCAATGCGTTGGTATCCCCTCAGCAAGATAGAGGAGGAGTTGAGGGTCAACGTCAGGAACGGCGTGGTTAATGGATTGATACATTCGGATGATGTTCCCCTGTATGGTTCCGACTCCATAGAGCCGGACATGGATAAATTGATCGCCCTCCACAAACTGGTTAAATCTTATTACAAGACGATTGCCTGGAGCCACACAACGTTGGGGGGCTTCCTATACGGGGAGACTAAGTACAAGATGGGGACCAGGCTGGCGGAGATAATAGAGGACGAGAACCAGGACTGGTGGGGGGCTGAGGTGGGGCTTGAGACGGGCTCTAGGCGGTTGGCTAAGATGATAATGCCGGGCAAGGCTGCTCCCTATAAGATAGAGGATTGGTGGACGGTGGTGACAGAGGGCCTCTCCGTGATGCATGAAGTGAAGTTGATACCCGCCGTTACCATGATAATAGGACTGCCTGGGGAGACGCCGGATGACGTCATGGAAACCATAGAATTAGTGGATAGAATGAAGCCCTACAGGAGCCTGCTTGTTCCGCTGTTCTACGTTCCGATGAATCACGTGAGGAGCGATAAGGGTGGTTGGCTTTATAAGTACAACTTGCTCCCGGAGCACATAGAGTTATTGAAGGCGGTCTTCCATCACAGCATATACTGGGCGAGGGATATAGTTAACAAGTTCTATCTGACTGGAGCCATGAATGCGCCAGTGAGGGCGGCCGTTAATTACTTCATTAATTACGTGGATAAGAGGGTCAGCAAGCTGGAGGATCAATTGGATGAGATTGTGGAGAACATGAGCAAGCAGAGGAGCGAGGCGAAGATGACCCCCGTCAAGCTAATAAACGAGATAGGGTCCTCCGCTGGCAAATGATGAACTACGGGTCTTTGTGGATGCAGTGACGAGCAAACTAACGCGCTGATGGTTTGGTTCCTTTTCCTAGTTAGGTTTTTAAACAAGGGTTTAAATCGACCTATCGTTGAGAGCAATGCCTAGAAGAAAGGATTCCTTAGAGGAAGAGGAGGAGGGGGGGCTGCAAGGCGAGGCCGCGGATGAGGATGGAGGCGCCGTTGCGGAGGAGCAGCCGTCTGGGTCAACGGAGGAGGCCATAGATGTGGAGGAGATAGATGGGGTGGGTAAGGTAACTGCGCAGAAGCTGAGGGAGGCCGGCTTCATTAGTGCCAGGGACGTTGCCTACGCCAGCATAAGGGATTTGCTTGGAGTGGTTGGAAGCGAGGACAGGGCGAAGCAAATAATTCAGTCCGCGCAGAGATTGATAGGGTTGAAGTCATTCGTAACTGCCTTCGAGGTTTACGAGAACAGGAGGAGCGTCAAGTACATATCCACCGGCGTCAAGGCGCTGGATGAATTGCTGGGGGGCGGCATAGAGACCCGCGCCATAACGGAGCTCGTCGGCGAGTTCGGGGTCGGCAAGACGCAGTTATGCCATCAATTGGCCATCATGGTTCAACTGCCTGAGGATAAGGGCGGGTTGAGGGGTAAGGCGTTGTACGTGGATACCGAGAACACGTTCAGGCCGGAGAGGGTAGTTCAAATAGCCAAGTACAGGGGACTGGATCCGCAGGAGGCGCTCCGCAATATATTGTACGCGCGTGCGTATAACAGCGATCACCAGATGATAATAGTGGATGAGGCCAAGAAGATAATAGATTCCGAGGGGATTAGATTGATAGCGATAGACTCCCTCGTGGCCCACTTCAGGGCAGAGTACCCAGGCAGGGAGAACTTGGCCGAGAGGCAGCAGAAGCTGAATCACTTCATTGGGCAGCTGCTCAGGATAGCGGATCTATACAACATAGCCGTGGTGTTCACCAATCAAGTAATAGCCCAGCCCGACGTCTTCTTCGGCAATCCACAGAAGCCGGCGGGGGGTAACGTGGTTGCGCATGGAGCGACTTACAGGATATGGCTGAGGAAGAGCAAGGAGAACACCAGGATAGCAAAGATATTCGACTCACCCATGCACCCGGAGAAGGAGGCGCTCTTCCGCATAGCGGAGGAGGGGCTTCTGGATTAAGGGCGAAAAGTATTTCTCAGACCCTGACCCTCAAATCATCCGCTCATGAATGAAGTAGGTCATCACGTGAGGCATAGATTCGTGGAGGCCCTTTTTAAGTTAACAAGTGAGTCCAACACCGTTTTCTCTATCGAGTCAGTATTGAATGAGTCATTACTTGACGAGGAGGAGGTCATGGCCGTGCTCAATATGTTGGGGGGCGGGGCTTCCAGGCTTGGGGGTTATTGGAAGTTGACTGTTCCCCGCCTCTTCGCAGCGCTGGAGCTGGATCCATCATGCATCGCCGAGCTTATTGACTCCATTGATTGGAGGGAGTTCGAGGGATTGGTGGCCTTCATACTGGGCCGCTGGGGCTATAGGACCATGAATAACGTAAGGCTGAGGCTTGGGGGATCGTTGATGGAGATAGACGTGGTGGGGGTTAAGGGTAACCGCGTCATTTTGGTGGAGGCAAAGAGGTGGAGAAGGAACGCCATGAAGGGGGTCGTGGAGTCGCATTTAAGGAAGGCCGAGGCGATAAGGAGTGATTGGATGAAGGTGGCCAGGAAGCTCGGCCTACCGCTCCGCGAGGCCCGCATCTATCCCGTGGTGGTGTCGTGGAGGAGGGAGGAGGGAAGCTTCGCATTGCCGGTCGTCGACATAGCATCCCTAAATGGATTGGCGTCAGCCCTCGATTCATCGCCCGACGAGTTGCCGAGCCTCCGCGCCTCCATGAGCGGTCTAGACCCGTGAGGGCCGGATGCAGTTATTCCGCTCGGGTTTAGGGGAGGGATGGGGCTCGCCCCCCTCTTCGTTATGTTCGGCTCTCCGTTGGCCCCATTGTCGTCTCTGTGCGGAAAATTTTTAACTGCTTATTGGATGGCTCGTTGAGGGTAAATGAGCTCGATAGACCCGAGGACCTTCTACGGGAATCCGCCGCAGGGCAAGCCATTCTACGTCAGGTTCGTGGTGCCGCCCGAGTTGGCGGAGAAGGCGTACGAGGTGCTCAGCCTAGCTAAGCAGAGCGGCAAAATAAAGAAGGGAAGCAATGAGGCCACCAAGATGATAGAGAGGGGAATGGCGAGGCTTGTCCTAATAGCCGAGGACGTGGATCCGCCGGAGATAGTGGCTCACCTGCCCCTCTTGTGTGAGGAAAGGGGCGTGCCCTACATATATGTTCCAAGCAAGGAGAAGCTCGGAAAGTCGGCTGGAATAGAGGCAACGGCTGCTGCCGCCGTGATAATAGAGCCTGGGCAAGCTTCCCAGCAATTGGATGATTTAATAACTCAATTGAACGATGTTAGGGCCAAGGCCGGCTTGAACCCCGTTCAGCCGCAGCAGAGGCAGGAGGAGCAGCCGCGCAGGCAGAGGCGGTAATAGATGTCAGCCGAGGAGAAGTTAAGCCCCTATGAGGATGCCTCGGCCGCCGTTGTAGTGCAGATACTGGATAGGACGGGCATTGCTGGGGAGGTCAGCACGGTGAGGGTTAAGATACTTGAGGGAAGGGATAAGGGAAGGGTAATAACAAGGAATATAAAGGGTCCCGTGAGGGTTGGCGACATACTCATGCTGAAGGAGACCGAGCGCGAAGCGCGTAAGCTGTCCGCCAAATAAGGATGCATTTTCTTTGAACGCAATGAAAATAACTATTGTTTCAATTTAAGGTAGTCTCCCCCATTGAAGCCGATCGCGGTTGCGGGGGCTCTCGTGGGGGAGGCGAAAATCTTTTAAATGAGTGAATTGTTCTAGCCATGGGGGTATAGTAAGGCATGTCCGATGAGGGAATAATGGGGGACAAGCAGGACGACGTGGAGAGCCTGCTCTCATCCCTTTTGGGAACAAATGAAGAGGTAACTGAGGAGATAGCTAAGGAGCAAGCCACGGTGAGAATAAGGGCGGAGAAGCGTAGGAGTCACTACGTCACGGTGATAGATATAGACAGCAGCGACATAAGGAAGCTGGAAATAGATGAATTGACGAAGGAGCTCAAGAAACGGTTGGCCGCGGGGGGCACTATAAAGGATAATAGAATAGAGATACAGGGGGATCATAGGTATAAGGTGAGGGAGATATTGAAGGAGTTCGGCTTCAAGCCTGAGAACATATTCATCGACGAGAACATAATAGTGGTAGAGAAGAAGTGAGTTACTTGGAGAGGGGCTTGGACGCGGACCTTGCAGGCGTATCCCCTGATAACGCAAGTAAGATATGCCTGAAGATCCTCGACTCAGCGTCGCAGCTCCTGGGCTTCGGCATTAGGGTTAGGGGGTCAAGGGATGCTTGGCTCGTCATGAGTCGAATAATAGAGCTCAGCAATGAGTACGTGCTGGCGCGCTTCTTGGCTGAGGTATTGGAGCTGGATAACATGATTGACGTGAATCCGTTGATCAAGGACATGGCAGTGAGGGACTTCCTTGTTTGCGCTGAGAAGACTAGGTTAATGGTGCTGGAAATGGCGAGGCGCGGGAAGAGCTGGGTAGAGATAGCCAGTGAACTGGAGGGAACGGTTAATAAGGAGGAACGCGGTTCATAGTCCAATGAGGGAGGCCCAGCTCTATAGGGGATTAGGGAGTGGAGTGGTGCAGTGCACTGCCTGCCCGAGGAGGTGCAGGGTATCGCCTGGCCTCTGGGGCGCGTGCGGCGTTAGGTGGAACATTGGTGGAAAGCTGTATTTAATGAATTACGGCCGCGTAATCGCCGCGCACATAGATCCAATAGAGAAGAAACCGCTTTTTCACTTTAATCCTGGCAGCGCTGTTTTTTCCATTGCAACCACTGGTTGTTCCTGGTTTTGCCAATACTGCCAGAACTCCGACATAAGCCAGAGAAGGAGGGTGGAGGGGTTTGAGGTATCGCCTCAATTATTAGTGGATTTAGCGTCCGCCTACGGGGCGCATGGCTTCGCCTACACCTATAATGAGCCGACTATCTTCATTGAATTCGCGAGGGACGTGGGGATCCTAGCCCATGAGAAGGGGCTCTTCAATTCATTCGTGAGCAATGGATATATGACTGATGATGCCATAGAGGTCGCCTCCCAGTTCCTGGACGCCATAACCGTGGATCTCAAGGGCAACGCGAATGAGTCGTTTCTGAGGCGATTCGTCGGGGTCCCCAGCCCGGAGCCCATATTTGAGTCAATTAAGGCCCTCAAGGAGCGGGGAGTTCATGTGGAGATAACGGACTTAGTGGTGCCCGGGGTGGGGGATGATTTAGGCGATGCGAGGCGGGTCTCTCGATGGGTAGTGGATGAGTTGGGGCCGGAGACGCCGATCCACTTCCTCCGGTTTCACCCGGATTACAAGATGATGAACGTGCCCCCGACGCCTGTGGAGACCTTGGAGAGGCACGCCAAGGTGGCCATGGATGAGGGTTTGAAGTATGTCTATATAGGAAACGTGCCCGGACACGATCTGGAGAACACCAAGTGCCCAAGCTGCGGCAGGGTAATCGTGCGCAGGTGGGGCTTCAGGATCTTGGAGTGGAACATAGAGAATGGAAAGTGCAAGTTCTGCGGCACGGCGATAAAGATGAGAGGCGAGCTGAAGCCGACGTGGCGGGAGGATAGGTTCGTCCAAGTGCCGATCCACCTATTCTCCAACTACACGGAAGTGAAGCTGAGCGACGTGAAGGGGATGAGGGTTATTGGGGAGGAGACCTAATCCAGCTCAACTCCCAGCTCCTCCAGCTTCCTGAGGAACAACGCATTGCCGGCCACCTCATCCTCCCTGAACCCAATGCTCCCCAGCAATTCCCTGGTGCTGGAGCAATCGTACAACACCCCAGCGTACCTGGCCAGCCTCCTAATGCTGCTGGGCAGCGCCAGCATGGCGAGTCGAGCTGGCATGGGCACAGCAAAGCCGCGGCTGCCCAATGTCTTCGCCATTATGCTTATGAATGACTCCACGGGCACGGGCTCGCACTCCGTGAGGTACATGTAAAGCCCCCTCGGTTTAGCTCGTATCAATGCATCCACTGCCGCAGCCAGGTCAACAGCGCTTACCGCGCTGATCCTCACCCCTATCTTGGGTATGAACCCGACCTTGGCTGCCCTATACATGAGTCCCCACTCGCTGTGGGCGGCGTACCTACCGTAAACCAGCGTCGGCCTGATCACAGCGAATGGATACCCACCCCTCCCAGCCTCCTCGAAAACCGCTCTCTCCCCCTCGCACTTGGTCTCCTCGTACTCATTGCTTGGCCGGGCGCCCTCGCAGTGACGCGACTCTTTCCTCACTAAATTGCCCTGGGGGCCCAACGCGTTGGACGCGCTTATGTGTATCAACGTGCCCCCGCTTCCCGCCCTAGCCATCGCGCTCGCTATTGATCTTGGCACGTCGACGTGGGCAGTCCTCAAGTCCCCCCTTAATGCCCCTACTGCATTCACTACGGCATCGGCGTCCGAGACTAGATCGATTAATTCATCCTTGGCCGGATCCGCTCTGATCAATCTAGCCCTGCCCTCCAGGATCGAGGCGTACACCTTCTTTACAGGGGTGAGGCTTCTGTAAGTCACCGTCACGTCGCTCGACTCCGAGAGCTTAATCGCTATATGGGTCGCTATGAAGCCCAGCCCGAATATTAACGTCCTCACTGGAGAGGAGCTTTAGTGGAAATTATTAAATAATGCCTAAGCATGCAAAGCCCACGTGGGGTGAGCCCCCTTAATTGTTTCTCATTGGAGCTGGGCAGTCGCCTTGGTCTTGAAGTCATCCGGCGTGACGGGTAAGTCCCCCGTGGGCGGTATTTCGCCGCGCTCGCGGAGCACTTGCCTCGTGAGTAGCCAGAAGATCAAGGCTAGGCTACCCCTGCCCTTGTTGTTGCATGGTATCATTAGGTCAATATAGCTCGGCTCGTTGTCCGTGTCCACGAGTCCTATGACGGGTATTCCAGCTTGGGCCGCCTCCGTTAAGGATTGAATATCAGTTTTAGGGTCAGTCACTATCAGAAGCTCCGCGTCCATGTAATTATCCAGTGATGGGTTGGTGAACGAGCCCGGTATGAACCTGCCCGCCACCGCCTTGCAGCCTATGAATTTACAAGTCATCTCTATGGGCTTGAATCCATACGGCTTAGCGGAGTGAATCACTATCTTAGATGGATCGTACCTGGTCATCATTTTCGCCGCCGTCCTCATCCTCTCATCTATCTTCTTCAAGTTAAATATCCTGAGACCATCCGGCCTAACCGAGAATATGAAGCCGCGCTTTATCAAGTAATTATTGGATATCTTGGCGCCCAGCCTGACGCCGGCTGCCATGTACTTCTCTATGGGAACCAATAACTCCTCTCCGCCGCTCTGCTCCTCCTTCTTATCGCTCATTACGCCATGAATAAGCGGACTGTATTTAAATTTTGCCGTGGCCAAATTGAATCCACATCCCCGGCCCCCGGCATAAAATTAATAAACGGCTAGGTTCCCAGAATCTCCATGGTAATGTTGGATGTGTTGTCCAACGCATTGATAACCATAAGGAACGCGGAGTTCAGGGGCTATAGCAAGGTAGTGGTGTGGCCCTCATCGAAGTTGGTGGGCAACGTATTGCGCATAATGCAGAAGTACGGCTATGTTGGGGAGGTGGAGTTCATAGACGATGGCCGCGGCGGCAAATACGTGGTTAACCTGTTGGGGCGCATAAACTCAATAGGGCCTGTGAAGCCGCGGTTCTTCATAGATAGCAGGGACATACCGGCGTGGGAGGAGAAGTACCTACCAGCCCGGCAGATAGGCCTCCTATTCCTATCCACGTCACACGGAGTGCTCTCCCACGTGGACGCCAAGGAGCAGGGCCTCGGCGGGATCCTCCTGGCGTACGTCTACTGACAGAATGTAAATTCACATAATTGCAACGGCGCACGCCTCATTCACCCCTGACCTCACAAATGCAGAACTCATGGAACGATCGAGAGCGGTCCTATTTAAGCCAAGAAGAGCCCCGGCCGGGATTTGAACCCGGGACCTCCTCATTTCTTGGAAAGGCCCCTTACCAGTGAGGCGCTCTGACCAGGCTGAGCTACCGGGGCCTTGGATCACGCCGACCACCACCGCTTTTAAGGATTGCGAAGCCACTGCCCTGAACCTATACCCTCATATCCCTCACGTCTGGGAAATCGCTCTCGAAGAACTCCCAATCGCCCCGGGCGCCCTCCTCCCTCCTCTTCCGCTCAATGCTCCTCAGCTCCACGCGCCGTATTTTTCCGCTGATTGTCTTGGGCAGCTCACCCACGAACTCTATTATCCTGGGCCTCTTGTAAGGCGCGATGTTCTTCTTAGAGAAGAGAAATATATCGCGAGCCAAATCCCTGCTGGGCGAGTAGCCCGGCCTCAATATTATAAACGCCTTGGGCAGAGACCCCTTCAGTGGATCCGGTGATGGGATGACGGCCGACTCAGCCACGGCGGGGTGCTTCAACAACTCGCTCTCCACCTCGAATGGGCTTACCCTGTAATCACTTGATTTAAACACGTCGTCGGCCCGCCCCACGAAGAAGAAGTAGCCATCTCCATCCATGAAGGCTACATCGCCCGTCCAGTAAAGCCCCAGCCTGAACACCTCCTCGTTTCTTCTATCATCGTCGTGGTAACCCATCATCACGCCCACGGGCCTGGGCTCCATTTTCACCGTTATGTGCCCATCCACTCCAGTCCCAGCCGGTCCCCCCTCCTCGTCCGTCAGCACAATATCGTATCCAGGCGCTGGCTTACCCATGCTGCCCGGCTTCACCGTCATGCCGGGAAAATTACCTATCAAGAGCGTGGTCTCCGTTTGCCCGTATCCATCCCTAATCGTTACGCCGGTCCCCCTCCTCACCCGCTCTATGACCTCCGGGTTCAAAGGCTCTCCAGCGCTCGTGGCTCCCTTCAAGGACGAGAGGTCGTGCTTGGATAGGTCTTCTAGGAGCACCATCCTCCACACAGTAGGCGGGGCGCATATGGTGTTTACCCCGTATTCCTCCACCGCCATCAACTGCCTCGCCGCGTTGAACTTTCCCTGCTCATATACGAACGACGCTGATTCAGCGTTCAGCGGCGCAAAGAACGTGGACCAAGCCCACTTAGCCCATCCAGGCGATGATATGTTATAGTGGAGATAGCCCGGCCTAGTCCCCGTCCAATACATGGTCGTCAAGTGCCCCACGGGATACGATGCATACGTGTGGCGAGCTATCTTGGGCTTAGCCGTGGTTCCCGACGTGAAGTAGAGAAGCAGGGAGTCGTGGAGCGCATCAGTCATGAAGTCCGGCCTATAGTTCTCCGGCTTCCCCTCATACACCTCCCCCAAGTCCAGCCACCCCCTCTTGGCCTCCGTGGATATGAACGCCTTGACTGTGGGCAATCTATCCCTTACGCTGTCCACTCTATCGATCACTGTGGAATCCGCTATTATGGCCTTTATGTTTGCCCTCCTGGCTCTATCCTCCACGTCGCCCGGCGTGAGGAGCGTGGTGGCGGGCGATATGGTGCCCCCTATTTTCATTATTGCCAGAAACGAGATAAATAGCTCTGGCTTATTGCTCATCATCACCATGATCGCGTCACCACGCCCAAGCCCTAACTCCCTTAATCCATTAGCCAAGGAATTGGATAGGGCCCTTAATTTACCGTAGGTGAATACCTTCTTATCCCTGGAGTCAAGCAGTTCATCATTTATCCAGACAAGAGCGGGCCGCCCCGCATCTCGAGAATCGAAGTAATCCAGCGCCCAATTGAAATTGCGGACGCCAGGCCAGCGGAATTTCCTCCTGGCCTCCTCATAACTTTCCTCCCCTAACAATATATCACGCGATTCTATAAATATTTCAAGCTCACTTTTTCTCATACTATTAAAATTAATCCATACTTTTAAGCATTATTCTCCTTAGTTTGTGAGTAGTGAGATTCGAGGAAAGGCATTAATTGCCCTTGCCGATACCGTAGGCAATGGGTAGATACCTATTCCTGGTGGCAGCCGTCCCAAGCGGGTCCCCCGCGGAGGTACGGGGTAGGTTAATGGCGGAATTAAGGGCAGCGGGGCTTCGAGTAATCAACGTGAGGGTCGGCAGCCACCACTTGGAGATAGACGCTAGATCCGATGACGCGGAGACCGACGCCGCTCGGTTGAGGGACGCGCTTGGCGGCGATGTGGAGGTGGTGGATCTAGACGGTGGGGAGGCAGTTGCCGACCCGTTTCGCCGTTTCGCCGCTCTCTTCAACTCCGAGAGGTTCTGGGAGGCCCACGAGGTGCTGGAGCGGGTTTGGCGCATTGATAGGAATGAATTGATCCAGGGATTAATCGTGCTGGCGGCGGCCTTCGCCAAGCTGCAGGAGGGATCGGAGGTGGGCTTCTATAGATTGGCCAGGAGATCCATGGAGCTTCTATGGAGCGATCAACGCATTGGATGCGTGGATTTAGGCAGCGTTAAGTCCAGCATAGCGGATGCCATTAAGTCTAGGAGTCCCTTTAGAATTGAATGTAAAAATTGATTAGTGTTTCCAGGATTTAGCGCCCGGATCACGCCTTTATTGGGTCGGATTTCACGCCGTACTTCGACTTCCACTGCTCGAATATCTGTTTCTCCTCCGGAGTCAACTCCCTGTTGAACCTGTACCACTGCTTCGACTTCGACTCCTCCGGGGCCTCGCTTGTCTTCCACATGCAGTTCACGGGACACACCTTGAGGCACTCGAAGGAGTCCGGGCACGCCTCCCATATCAGCCTGGCCTTCCCGTTCTCATCCAGCTCCAGCGCATTGTAGGGGCAGACGGACACGCATGCACCGCATCCGATGCAAGTGTCCATGTCTATTACTATCCTCTCGTATTTCGCCAGATCTTGACCGGTTGGTGCGGACATATTTGATCGGGTGGGGAAGGGCCTCCCCGTTAATAACTATTTCCTCGTGTACTCTCAACGTGGATTTACCTTGAACAGTCCAAGAACTACTCCCACGGATTGAATGCCACCAAAGCTTGACGGGCCCGGTGGGATTTGAACCCACGGCCTACGGGTGTCTCCCGACTCGGTGGTTAAGAGCCTCGGCCTCCATGCCAGGACCGCCGCTCCACCATGCTGAGCTACGGGCCCTCGATGGGTTGGAGAGCCATGCCTTTTTAAGGTTTTCGAGCCTCACCCTCCATCAATGCCCTCATCACCTCTGTCCCGATTGCCTTAGCCAATGGAACGGGCACGGCCTCCCCCACCTGGTTGAATTGCTCATCCTTGCTCCCGTGAAACACGTGGGAGTCGGGGAACCCCATCAGCCTCGCTTGCTCCCTCACCGTGAGCACTCGGTCCTCCAGGGGGTGAATGAATCTCACGCTCCCCATCACCGTCGGCGCCACCTTATTGACGCTCAGCCTAACGAAGTTGGAGTGCAAGTGCTTCGCGCCCCTGAACTTATACAGTGAGGAGCCGCTCGGCACGCTGGGTATCCTCCTCATCTTGCTGCTGCTGACCGTGACCGTCTCGTGATTGGGAAAACCGGAGTCCGGGGGAGGCAATCCCTCAAGCGCCTCGCCGACCGTGACCATCCTGCCGTGCCTGGGGGGATTTATCCTTACATTGGAAATAAAGACCCGCCGCCTAACGCTGGGCGTCCCGAAGTCCTCCGCGTGCAGCACGTTGAAGAAAACGGGGTACCCAACCCGCTCGAACTCCCTCCTCAACGCGCTCTCCAGTCCCCCCTCCATTATGGCCGCCACGTTCTCCATCACGAATACTATCGGCCTCAGCTCGCCGACCAACCGTATGAAGTTAAGGGTTAGCTGACCCAGTTCATCGACGTAAAGCCTATCCAAGGGTTCCCTCATCCTGTTTGGATTGGCCGTGGTGAATGCCTCGCACGGAGGCCCCCCAATAACNNACATCCACGTCCCCCACGTACCTGGCCACGTCGCGACCAGAGACCTCCCTCGCGTCTCGAGGCAGCGTGGCGGCGTTCGGGAAGTTAGAGCTAAAAGTCCTGGCCGCGCTCCAATCAGCCTCAAGCCCCAGCAGCACTTCGAACCCAGCCTCCCTAAATCCCTCGCTGAACCCACCACCCCCGGCAAATAGATCCACTACCCGCGGCCTCACTCCTCGGTCACGCTGAAGTTACCCTCATACAATACATCTATCAACTCTTCAAAGAAGTTGCCCCGCGGCTTTAGGATGGTGACGTCGTTTCCCTCCATGAACGCGAAAGCCACGTTCCTCAAGCCGTAATCGCTTGCCACTCGCCTCCTATAAAAATCCCCAGCCTCCGGCCTGTATGGGGTCTCTATAACCACTAGTTTGGGCGTGCCCACGTACGTCCGCAGCAACTTGTTGAACACGGCAAGCCAGGGGCAGAGAAACATTATCCCCCTTCTATTCTCCGAGAACAGCATGTAAGTAGCGCCGCATCTAATGGATTTATTGAACGCGTACTCCCCGTGAATGCCTATCCTGCTCCTCAGCCCTCGACTCATGGAGTCCTTGATTTTAATCAATTCCCTCCTCAGCTCCATTGGGTCCAGGAGAGGATTCAGGACGGGCTCCTCCCCATCCCCCAGCCTCGCCACATCCCCTATGAACTCNNGTATATAGCGGTCATGAATGCCCTATTGGGGCGCACGTTCCACGCCGCCACCTCCGCGAGCGCCATGTCCAGCGGGCTATCCACGTACTTCGCCAAAACATCGCTGGCCCTGAGGGGCTTGGGCGCGGTCGTCCTCATTAGGAATGGTATTAGGTACTCTGGTATGAATAATAAATTCTTGGAGGCGTGCATCAACACCCCCGCCCTCAATAGGTCCGTCATGCTGCAGTCCCGCCTAGCCATCAATAGCTGCATCCTTAGATTCACCTCGCTTGCCTGGGCCTTCATGTAGTGCCACAACAAGCCCAGTGCTTCCTCCGGCACCCCCAAATCATCCAGTCTCCTCCTAACCAGGCCCTCAATTAATCCGTGCCTTCCCTCCAATTCCTCCAGCCTGGCGTTTTTCTCCTCGTCATCCAGCGATAATTCCTCCCTGTACTTACTAAGTAGCGCCTTATAGCCATTACCGTACCTCAGCGAGTAATCCATCTCCAATGCCTCCTCGTCCGCCGCCTTCAATGCTTGATAGCGTGCCTCCGCATCCTCCGCATCCTCATAACTCATTGAGCAATGCCGAACGAACGGGACTTAATAATGCTTTTCCTTCCCTTCGAGCCACCCCGCCACTGCTGAGGAGGGGCTTCCGCCCCTGGAACCCCAATAAGTAAAGCGGTGCCGCAACCGCTTGGCTATGCTCAGCTGCGCGTTCCTTGATTTCCTATTTCGTTAAGGTAAAAATTTAATAAGAGATTTCGTGCCGTGTTTCGCATGCCGTTCAGCCACACTAAGGACGTCGGTCCAGCCGGCAGGTTTGGGGCCAGGTATGGAGTCGGCATAAGGCGCCGAGTTGTTCAGATAGAGGTTAAACAGAAGGGGAGGCATAGGTGCCCTAGATGTAAGTCCGTCACCAGGATGAAGAGGATAGCCCTTGGCATATGGCAGTGCCCCAAGTGCGGCTTCACGTTCGCCGGAGGCGCGTGGGCTCCTCAAACCATCATGGGGAAGACCGTGGCCCCCGAGGAATTGAAGAACGTTGAGAACCTCAAGGCTCAATGGAAGGTTAAGAACAAGAAGTGATGATGATCCTCCTAACCACGTCGAGAAACCCATCCCAGCGAACTCGGCGCTTCATCAATGAATTGATCAAGTGCATCCCCGGCTCGGCCAAGTTGAATAGGGGCAAGACCCCGCTTAGGCTATTGCTGGGGAGATCCATTGGAGACACGGTGATTCAAGTAATAGAGCGAAGCGGGAACCCGGCCGTGATCAATGTGTATAGGGGAGGGAGGCTAGAGATCGGCGTTGAGTTGAGGGGGGTCAAGCTTCTTCAAGACATGCACGTGGTAAGGCATCGCCCCGCCTCGTCTCTGGTGATGGTTGGCACAGCGTGGGTGGCGGACGCATTAAGCCAAGCCCTGGGGGTTCAATTATATCCATCCGCGGATCCAGGGGAGCTGCGCGGAGTAAGCGATGTGATTGCGGTAATTGTGGGGACTTGGGATGGGTGGCGGTTGGAGTTCTTGGATGGCTTTGACCTAGGCCCATGTGGACCTGCCATAAATATATCGAGCGTCGAGGCGGCGGCTCGGTGAGGGCTACATTCATTGTGTGCAGCGATAACGCTCGCTTGATGGCGTCCGTTTTCCAGGCATTGGAGAAGGAGTTCAGGTCCAGGAAGGGCTCGGTGGAAGCTAGGTTGATGCCGGACGGCTGCTTGGAGGTGGTCGCTGTGGCCAGCGATTTGACCGGTTTGAGGAGCTTGGTGAACGGGGTGGCCAAGAGCATTTACTTGATTGAGGTCTCCATTTCAATAACCTCCAGCGGAGGAAGCGACTCGTTTGGGGCCCGGGAGTAACCGGCTCAAAGCTGCTCAAGGCGATGGTTTTGGGACTTGGCGGGCAAATTTTTAAACCTTGAATGCTTGGCTCTGCTATGTCGTCGTTGCCCCCATCCGTTAGGGCGGACCTGGAGAAGCTGCAGGAGTTGGACACGCAGCTGCAGCAGTTATTATTGAAGAAACAACAATATGAGGCCGAGTTGAAGGATATAGACAGGGCCATAAGCGAGATAGAGAAGCTAACCCCTGATGCGAAGCTATACAAGGCAGTGGGCACGTTCTTGGTATCCGTTAACAAGGACCAAGCGCTACAGGACTTAAAGGATAGGAAGGAGTTGCTTGACTTGCACGTGAAGACCCTAGCCAAGCAGGAGCAAATGCTTAGGAAGCAGATGAGCGATATAGAGACAAGAGTTAATAGCTTGATGCAGGGTGGTTCCGTTGGGGCAGGAGCAGCCCCCGGCGGAGGCTGAGCTTTCCAGGATAATAGAGATAGCAAGCAAGGCAACCGCCGACTTCATAGTATCCAAGGTCCCCAGGGACTTCCTGGAGGGCTTTAACGTAAACATAGAGGTAATGGATCCACAATCCCTCCTGATCTCCGTTGACGTGGATGTGGAGGTCACGGAGGGCGACGCCAAGTCCTTGGCGGATGAAGCAACTCAATACTGCCTAAACATCTTGGATAGCTTAATTAGCATGCACCTAAGGGGTCAATTAGATGGAAGAAGCGATAGCGAGATCGCTGGATCTATTCAGGAAGAGTCAAGAGGCAGTGGTGGCGGTTCACCGAAACCCTGACCTGGATGCGGTCGCTTCATCCGTCATGCTGAATTCCTACTTGACCATCAACGGCAGGAGGACCTGCATGGCGGCGGAGGGCAAGCCATCATCGGATGCTGCTGCCGCGTTAGAGTCCGTGGGCATCTCCGTCGATTACGGGGAGTGCGATGCCTCTAACTCCGTCTTGGTCGTACTCGACACGGCATCGCGGGTTCAATTGGGTGGATCCGTGAGGGGGAGCCCCGCTGCGATTGTAATAATTGATCACCACGCGGTGAGGAATTTAAGTGGGGACGTGGAGTTAATCGATCCATTGTCTCCAAGCACGGTTGAGCTGGTGTTCGAGTTGATCAGCGCGGCTGGATTCAAGCCAGACCCAAGGGTTGCCCAACTGGGGCTGCTGGCGTTAGTGGGGGAGACGGGGAGGTTCCTCAGGGCTGGCGCGAGGACTCTAGAGGCCGCCGCGGCTATGATAAGGCTTGGCGCCTCTTATGGGGATGCATTGAGCATGTTGAGGAGGGAGGAGGATAAGTCAACCAGGATGGCGCTCCTCAAGGGGGCTTTGAGAATGGAGGCGTATAGGCACGGGGATGACGTGTACTGCGTGACGGAGGTGAATTCATTCGAGTCCCTCGTGGCTAGCAAGATGCTGGAGCTGGGGTGCACTGCAGCCTTCGTCGTGTCCGACCACGATGATGAGGTCAGGGTTATAGGGAGGAGTAGGGGGATCGATATAGCATCCCTGCTTCAGGCCATGGGCAAGGCAAGCGGCGGTGAGGGGGGTGGGCATAGGGAGGCGGCTGCATTGACGGTTAGGGGAGCAAGCGTTGAGCGGGTGATGGGTTTATTAGTGCGTTCCATAAAGTCCCGCGGCGCTTCTCCGATGAGGGGGTGAACTCATGGTTGGTAAGGCCTACGTTGTGGAGTACTACGATAATCTAGCCAACTCGTACCTGGAGCTTTATGGCCTGGAGTCGCTGGGTGGTTACCACAAAGCCGCTTACCTGGTTAGGCGGGGATCCAGGGTGCTGGATCTTGGCTGCGGCATGGGGCTCGGCGCGGGTTACTTCCTGGGGAGCTCCCGCTATGTTGGGGTGGATGTTTCGCTGGGCATGTTGAGGCTCGCCAAGGCGTGGGACGCCGATTTGGTGTGCGGGGACGGGGAGATGCTGCCGCTCCGCGACTCCAGCTTCGATGTGGTGATCATGATAAACGTGGTGGACTCCGAGATGGGGGATGCGTTGATGCGAGAGGCGGCGCGGGTGGGATTCTTCGTGGTTGCAGTGTCGCCTAGGGAAAGCGATAATCTATTTCTAATAAGCAGGGGAGCCGTTATCCCGGAGTAGCTGGAGCACCATCAATCGGTTAAGCATTTGGCGCATCAACATGGCTGGGAATAATGGAACTAAGCGCGTCTTGATTGGGTTTTGTTTGAGAGCTTCGCCCCGGTTTGCAGAGGCATTATGCATCCATTCGCTGTCGCTGTGATGGCAGTGCCAGCGCTGGATCGCCGTATATGAGTTCAATGGCCTCCGTCGGCGGCCGTCTTGCGTTCATGGCCTTGGCATCGGCCAGGGCCTCGCCGCTGAGCAGGTACTTGACCAGCCATATTTTTTCCTTAATCGCCTCGTTGATCTTGTTTTTCTTGTTGGGAGATATTTTCCCTATATATGTCATTTGGGTCACCTCTTTATTACCTCGTTCGGGAAAAATAGTGAAAATACTGGTTTAAAAGCCGTTCGGTTTTAGGATTAGACCCTCCAATTATAGTTACCACAAGCTAAGTACTACTATACTAGAATATATAGAGATATCATGAACCCAAAAGAAAAGATAAAAAGAGCGAGGACGGGGACGACTGGTGCTGCTCAGGTCCCTGCTCTATATACCGGCAAACAAGCCCCGCTACATACAGAGCGCGCTCTCGATGGCGGAGAAGCCGGACGCCATTATATTGGACCTAGAGGACGGCGTTCCAAACGACCAGAAAGACGCCGCCAGGCAATCAATACCCGAGGAAGCCGCCGCGTTGAGGTCATCGTATAGAGTATTCATCAGGGTGAATTCGTATGGATCGCCGTGGTTCGAAGACGACTTGAAGGCAGCCGCCAATTGCGACGGCGTGCTGCTTCCCAAGGCCACTCCAGAGGGGGTGGCGGCTATCATCGCGAGACTCGCCGCGCTGGGCGTCGCTCTTCCAATTATTCCCCTCGTCGAGAGCGCGGCCGGCGTGGTTAACGCGCACGAGATGGCGTCCATGAAGCAAGTGTTGGCGTTGGGATTTGGAGCCGGGGATCTAGCCGTGGACCTGGGATTAACGTGGAGCAAGGATGGGCTTGAGTATGGCTACGCTAGGATGAAGATTCCCGTGGACGCGGCCGCTGCCGGGGTGATTGCATTGGACGGGGTATACATGGACCTGGATGATTTGGAGGGATTCGAGAGGGATTCCAGTATTAGCAGGAGGTTGGGGTTCAAGGGTCGCCAAGTGGTTCATCCAAATCAAGTGCCGATAGCCAATAAGGTGTATGCCCCCACGGAGTCCGAGGTTGATTGGGCTAGGAAGGTCGTCCAGGAATACGAGAAGGCCGCATCAACCGGGATCGGGGCAATACGGGTTGACAATGAGTTGGTGGACTACATGCATTACAAAATGGCGAAGAGAATACTGGATACATACGAGGAAATAAGGAAGAGAAAGCAGTGACGCTTCCCGCTGAAGGATTCATTAGTGCGGCAACTGGAGAGTTATTTGCATGCAATGCATAGCGGCTGTGGACGACGCCTTCAAATGCACGCTAGGCCCGGCGGGATTACGTGGGGCAAGCCGGAGTGAGGGCGAAAATAAATCACCTTCATATTTACGGCCAAGCCCGGAGAGCGCGGCTGGTTGACTATATGGGTTGGGAAGCGATCCTTGTGGGGGTTCATCAATGAGAGATAAACGCGGGGGAGGAGGAAGTGAGGCCCCGGCTTCCCCACTAAAAGCGATTTGAGGGGATTACTCATGCCCCTCCTCGAGGGGCGAGGCCCGTCGTTCCCCGTCATCACAGCTTCAAGTAGATCCAACCCTCCGCCTGCCTCCTAACTATCTCGCCAACCCCCGCCTTCACTATGGAGACTCCAGCGATCAATTCATCCTCTCCCATGTTCCTGGCCCTCATTGAGTTCCTGCAAGCCACTATGCTAGCTCCCCTAGCCATTAAGTCCCTCACCCCTCCCTCCCTGGGCGTTCCCCTCCTTAATGCCTCTATAGCTGATTGGTGAAACACGACCTCTACCTCTGCATCCGGCATGTCGTCCAGCAAGTTCCGGCATGAAATCAATGCCCCATCTACTTTGTCTAAATCCGATACTTGAACTACTACCCTATGAACCACGCCTCTCTTTTCGCATCAATGGTAAATAAGGATTTGGTCGCCTCATTGCCTGCACTGGCTCTGGGCAAAGCAATAAATCGCCAGGGCTAATGCTTACTTCATGGTAATCGACATAACTCTTCCAGGCATTAATGCGCTGGAGGATGTACTCGGCGACTTATCGGGGGTTAAAATAACCATGGCCGGCAATCAATGGTTCGCGGCCAGGGATGTATTGAGAATCTTGAACTCCAGCGGAATTAAGGCGGTTATGGAGACGATACCGCCAGGCTTGGCCAGGAGGAGGGTGCTGGGGGAGGCCATGAGGATCGGAGGACTAGTGCTGGACTACAGGCCGGAGATAGCGTCGCTCCCCCCATCAATGCTGGCCGGGATCGAAGTTATCGATTCGTTTGAATACGTGGAAAACGACGTCGTGATCGCCTACACGGGCAAGCCCGTGCTCACGTGGTGCGGCTTACGGGACCGTAGAGCGGCCATTCCAAACCCAATAACGGAGGGCATTGGAGCGATGTTTGCCAAGGCCTTCCACGAGAATTGCGGTGGCTATGATGAACTGCTTGCCGAGGGTGCCTTCTTAACCAAAATACACCACAGGGAGATACCGGCCTTGATTAATGCGGGCATAATAGATGCAGGAATAGTTTGGAGGACGGAGGCCATTTACTGGGGCCTGAATTACTCGGCGCCGGAGCCCCGGCTCGTGGGTAGGCTAGCCATGGCATTAATGCCGTGGGCCAGCGGCAATGCTGGACTAGCATACAGTATGCTCAAGTCAAACAGCGTCAAGGAAGCATACGAGAAATACGGCTTTAGGTGGGTGGGCCCCACGACTTAAGATCGCTGGGTTTGAGGGGGGTCTAGGCTTTCCCCGAGAGGCGGGAAGTCTCCATGGCGATGCGGGGACGCCGTGCCCGTAAGGGCGGGGGTGGTTCACGGCATATTGCCGGACTGATTATATATACATGGTTACGCCTCCATAGACTTCCTCCAAGAAGGCGTTTGCATCCTTTATGGCATCCACTATGTCCAGCAAGTCCTCCTTCTTCACGCCGTACGTGGCTGCCGCCAGTGGGCAGGCATATATGTGAAGCTTGTCCCCAAACGTGTTTTTTAGGTCCGCCAAGGCCTCCGGCCAGTTCTGGAACTTGCCTTGCTTTATCATTTCCTTAACATTGCCCAGGAACACGCCTAGGTACTTCTCATATTCCTTAAGCGTAATTGAGTAATCCTTAATATCATCGCTCCACAGCTTGTTTGCGGTGTCTTTCCTGAACGCCACCAATCCCTCATTGACTAGGTGAATCGTTACTCGCCACCCCATGGACAGCGCCGCTGCCGTGTAGACCACGACGCAGCACACCCTGTTGGCGGCTCCCGACGCGAACACTATCCCGAGCTTTTTCTCCTCCATGTGATCGGTGCGGCATTTATAGCTAAAATACCTTTAATTGAATGCAGAAAATACGATCGTGTGCATAAAATGCTATATCGCTGCCGCCGCCATTGCCGCCGCGAAGCTTATGAAGTAGCTCACGTCGGCCCCTCCCATTATAGACGATATGGGGCCCGTGAATGGGATTAATCCTCCAGTAGCCGCGCTGAGGTTCATGAATGGAATCGACACTGCAAGCCCGATCGCGTATGCCGCGATGGATTTAAAATTGAATTTGACCGGTTCATCCACGTTTTGCTTAGCCATGCCCCGTTTGATGTAGTAGGACCCAATAACGACGCCTATCCATGGGGTTATCCAGTAATCCAGCATTAATAGGAATCCCTCGAAGTACCCCTCGAAGTTCAATCCCCCCATCACCGCCAGCGCGACTCCAGCAGTTACCGCCAATATTGTAGCGGTTTGCCTCTTCATGCGTGGATGCAGAACCATGGCTGACAGCGAGTTAGTGTATAGGTTAAGCACGTTGGCCGCCAGCGCGCCTAGGAAGAGGGCGATTATTGCCAACGCGGAGAACGCCCCGCCGAACCTCCCCATTAATTGAGCCAGGACCACCGGGGAGCCCGTGGAGTTCCCAGTAGCCGCGCTGGCTAGGAAGCCCACAGCCTCGCTCCATGCGCTAGCCAACGCCCCGCCAGCCATGGCTCCCGCCACTATCCTAGCCTTCCCAGTATTCTCCGGTAGGTACCTGCTATAATCGCTGGCGTATGGCCCCCACGACATTATGTAGCTGAACACGGTGGCCAGGCCCACGGCCACCAGCTCCGGGTTAACGCTTCCCCCAACGGCGACCGGCCGCGCAGTGATTATGGCCGCCGCGGCAGCCACTGCGAACAACACCCCCAGCGCCACCGATAACCACTTCTCCATTCTATGTATGGCGTCATATCCATATAATGCTATAATGAATTGAATTGCGACCGAGACCACTATTGAGAGGTAAAGCGGAATGCGTGGAAGCATGAACGATATCAAGTAGCCCCCTATTATTGCATTCACGGAGAACCAACCTATAGTGGATACCCAATTGGCTGCCGCGAAGACTGCGTTCCCCCGCTCCCCGAATACCCCCCTCGAGATCATCATTTGAGGATAACCGAACTCCGGCCCCATGGCTGCCAGCAACCCAACGAGGAGACCACCCGCTATATTCCCAATCACCATTATGGAGACCAGGACCTGCATGGGCAGGCCAAGCGAGTATAGAATAGCGCCTAGGCCATAGTCAGCCACGGTTAAATTGCTGGCCAACCATAGGGTGAATTGATTTATGGTGCTTCCATGCCTCTCGGAGGACGGCACGTGCTCAATGCCCAGCCTCTCCATGAATTGCCCCCACCAGTGCCCTCCTAGATTCGCTGGCAGCGGCAAAAATAATCGTGCGGCCAACCGAGGAGGAACTCAGTTTTTGAGCGGGGAAGCCGAAAACTGCATTTGCGGTGAACGAATTGCTTAACTCATGAGTTTTAAGGAGCGGAAACCCCCGCCGCGCGGCGAGGAGACCCCGCACCAGGACGGGGTGGTTCACCGTTGGGGAGCATCATGGATGGTTAAGCCATGGAAAAGAGAGATTTGGTTTCCCCCGCCGGGCCTCGCCCGGGGAGGTCGATTTTTACTGCCCTTGGGCTTACCCCCGCACTGGGCAGTGCCCAAATCTTTACTTCAATATCCTACTCTTTCACAGTTTATTAAACTTTTCGCCATTATTAAATCGATATTACCATGAATATATGTCAATAAATCCTCGTATCGACAATGCGGGCCACCCTACCCATGAATATCCTTGCAACGTCCAGCTTCGCTCTTTTTATAGCATCATCTCGCTTTATCACGGCATCGGGCTTGAACCCGTAGACGTGGATGACCCGTGCCCCCATATAAGCCGCTATGTAGGCCGCCCTATCGCCATCAGTGAACCCAGGCGGAAGTATTGAGCACCCGGTAGGCCATGATTGGACGGTGGGTATGATCCTGGCCATTCGACTAGCGTAGTCCTTGAAGACGGCCCTATTATCGCCGTGCGCGTGTCCCAGCACCAATCCATCATACCCAATCAATTTTTCCGGCTCGAAGTCGAAGTCGGTCACCACCACGTCGGGCCTTATTCCCATGCCGGATAAAATGGAGAGCGACCTGCCCTCCACTGCAATAACCAATCCTCGTTGCCTGGGCTTCTCGGCTAATGCTGGCATGACTATGGTTACTTCGCTCCAATCCAGTCCACGCAGATAGCTTAGCGGCGAGTTGCAGAACGGAGGCGCTTCCCGCGCAGCAACAGCATCACCGGGGAAGTTGAGCCCCGGTATTCGCGAGTAGATAGCCCTGGTGAGCTCGTACTCCAGCGGGTCTAGCACTAATCCCATCTCGCTTAAGGCAATAGCCCCCGTATTTCCCTGTTTCGCGTTTTCCGGGTTTTTTCGACGTCGTGATCGGCGATGTAAGGATAATGTTTATTAATCGACGTTGGAATTGATTCGCTATGAGTATGGCATACATCGTCTTGGATGCATTGGGCGTCGCTGCATTGGACGAGAACGGCAACGTCATAGACAAGGAATTATTTGAGGGGGACGTGGATGAGATAGCCCATAAATTGACGGCGATGGAGCAGGGACAGGCGATAGATGAGGTAATCACGTTGATAAGCAGGTTGAAGAGTAGAGGCGTATCCGCGGTGTCCTTGGAGCATAAGGAGATGGCGCGAAACGTGAGCTTGAAGGAGACGGGAGTTGAGGTGAAGGCGGAATTGCCGTCCACTGTAGGCCTCATGTTCAGAAGCCGGTTCAAGGATAAATACGTTGCCTCCCTCTACGGGTTGAGCTTTGAGGAGTACAAGGAGAAGTTATTCGAGGCAACCGTGGCGCAGACCAGGGGAAAGATAAGGCAGACCGCGGAGAAGAGGGATCTCTTCATAGCGCAAGCCATAAGCGCGGTCGATGACATGGATAAGATACTGAACTTGCATGCCTCCAGGATGAAGGAGTGGTACGGCCTCCACTTCCCTGAACTTGATGGATTGACCAGGGAACAGATAGAATACGCAAAGCTGGTGTTCGAGCTTGGCCAGCGGGATAACTACACCGTGGATAATGTACTCAAGGCAGTTCCAGAGCTGCAGGAGGATAGGGCTAAGAAGATAGCCGAGGCGGCTAGGAGGAGCGTCGGGGCGTCCATGACTGACTGGGATATACAGCAGATAAAGTACATAGCCAAGCAATTCATCGATCTATATAATGCCAGGAACGAGGTTACGCAGTACATAGATGATGCCATGAAGGACGTCGCGCCTAACATACGCGAGCTAGTGGGTTCCCTGTTGGGCGCCCGCCTAATAATGCTGGCCGGGGGCTTGATGAGGTTATCCATGATGCCGGCCTCCACCATTCAAGTGCTGGGCGCGGAGAAGGCGTTATTTAGGGCATTGAGAACCGGCAGCAGGCCGCCGAAGCATGGTATTTTGTTCCAGTTCCAGGAAATATTCAGGGCGCCTCGGTGGCAGCGCGGCAAGATAGCTAGGGCGATAGCCGCGAAGCTGGCGATAGCTGCCCGCATAGATCGCTATTCCGGTGTGCTCGATCCCACGCTCAAGGATAAGTTGGAGAAGAGGATCCAAGAGATAAAGGAGAAGTACGCGAAGCCTCCCGAGAGGGAGAGCAGGAGACCCGAGAGGGGAGAGAGGGGGGCAAGGCCCAGGAGGGGCGACAGGAGGGAGATGCCCAGGAGGTGGCGGCATTGACCAAGGTGAGGCCGGACGACGCCCGCCCAGGTCTCTACTGGGTCGAGCTCGGGGGAAGGGAACAGCCGGCCACCAAGAATCTGGCGCCCGGAATATCAGTCTACGGGGAACAGCTGATATCACATGAGGGTGCCGAGTATCGTCTGTGGGATCCATATAGGAGTAAGTTGGCCGGCGCCATACTGAACGGTTTGAAGGGATACCCGCTGGCCCCCGGTCGCCGCGTGCTCTACTTGGGCGCCTCGACCGGCACCACCGTCAGCCACGTCTCCGACATAGTGGACATCGCGGGCGTGGTCTTTGCGGTCGAGGTCTCGCACCGCGTGGCGAGGGAACTTCTGGAGAGGGTAGTCAAGTACAGGAGGAATGTAATACCAATAGTCGAGGACGCCAGGAGGCCCGAGCGCTACGGCTTCGTGTACGGAAAGGTTGACCTAGTGTACTCAGACATAGCCCAGCAGGATCAGACCGAGATAGCAATATCGAACGCCAGGAAATACCTCAAGCCCGGCGGCGACATGTTACTCATAATCAAGGCCCGCAGCATAGACGTGACGAAGGAGCCGAGCGACGTCATCAAGGGGGAAGCCGACAAGTTGCGGTCCTCAGGATTCAATGTGTCGGAGGTCGTGGACCTCGCGCCCTACGACAAGGACCATGCAATAGTCGGTGCGAGAATGGCGTGAGCCTCGCCTCCATGGCGCACGTCGGCTGATCCGGATGAATTCCGCGAGCTACTTCTTCTTCGGCTGTTCCTCGGGATCACATACGCCGCGCTCGTCCACCGTGAATACAACCTCTGTCTCCGGGTGATACGGACTATCGATCATCCTGGCTATCCTGTTTTTGCCGGACTTGCGCAGATAAACCCTGTAGGTGACGGTGTGCGCCACCACATGGCCACCGGCCGGCCTCGTAGGATCCCCGAAGAACATGTCGGGCGTGGTCATGACTTGGTTAGTTATGACCACCGCTATGTTGTAGCTCTCGGCCAGCCTCAACAACTGGTGCATGAGTAAGTTCAGGCGCTGCTGCCTCTCGGCGAGCGTTCCTCTCCCCGCATATTCCGCTCTATAGTGCGCCACAGCCGAGTCCAGTATCACAAGTTTGTACTTGCCGTCCCTTATGTAATCCCCGAGTTCCCTTATTATGAGCTCTTGGTGCGCGCTGTTGTAGGCCCTAGCCACCAGAATATTCTCCAGCACATGCGTTGGATCAAGCCCCCGGTGGTCAGCTATCTCTGAGATCCTCTCAGGCCTGAACGTGCCCTCAGTATCTATGTAGATCGCGCCCGCGCTCAGCCCTCCGCTCTCCGGGGGAAGCTGAACCGTGACTGCCAGCGTACTACATATCTGCGTCTTTCCGGTCCCGAACTCGCCGTAGAACTCCGTCACCGCGCTGGACTCGACGCCGCCCCCGAGGAGCCTATCCAGGTTCTTGGAGCCAGTGGTTATGCGCG
>DAHE01000034.1:27267-31379 GCA_002508315.1 Thermocladium sp. UBA166 | reverse complement strand
AGGCCTCGGGGAACCCCCTCAAAACAGGGAGGAGGCCAGATCCTTTTAATCAACTACTGCATTTAGACGTAATAGGGAGGGCGGCCATTTGATGGGGTTGGGGAGCGTTAAGGGCGATGGGTTATTGGAGGGCCGCGATATGGGTGGATGTAAGTTGTAATTTATATGTAAATTGAAAAATAACGGAAGGCATCGATGAGGTTGGCTAAAAACGTGAAGCAATAGCCACTAACGCACTAAAACATACTTCGGATCGCACGCGATAGAATCGCCAAGACAGGATGCCGGGTGAATTTAAAGGCGTTTATCGGCAATGCAATGGCCATGCTTAGTACGCCGCATTGCTGGATTCCATCGCTAAAGAACGATTATTCCATAATACCCATAAACCCTCTTCCATGATCCCCACTATCTTCAGCCTGGCCGGGTCATACACATAATGGGTCTTGGGGGCATGAATGATCGATGCATGCCTCTAGGATTGAGAAGAGAGCATTGACTCACTGCTGGTTACCCATCCACTCCCCTATGCTTTTCGGCATAGTTAGCGTCACCACGTAGTTGGGCTCATCCACTATCTCGGAGATCCTCAGGTTGCCGATCACGCTGCTGAGCACGTAACCCTCCTCTGGGGTTAATCCGTACCACTCGCCCAAGATGGACAGCATGTCCTCGAGGGCCTCCACTGCTGCGCGGTGCAGATCGCTGGATATGCCCATCGTGGCTATCACCTCGGCAGGCTCATCCCTGGAGGGGGCCACCGTGAAGGGCCTCCCCATCCTCAACCCCCTCACCACGCTGACCCTCACCACCACGCTCGCGCTGGTCTCTATGGCAGTGCCCGACACCTCCCCATCCCCCTGACTCGCGTGTGGATCCGCTAGGGATAGAAGAGCGCCCTCAACGCTCACGGGGAGGTATACCCTGGCCCCGACCCCATGTAGCCTATTATCCATGTTCCCGCCGAAGCTCTGGGGAGGTATCATGCCGAACTCCCCCACCCCAGGCGCCACGCCCACCACCCCCAGGAACGGCCTAACAGGCACCCTGATCCCCCTCAAGAAACCACCCATAGCCTGGGCGCGGCCATTACCTATCCTCCAGTGCACCAGTAGGTCCTTGAACCTGCCCTTGAGGAGACCCATGAAGCCCAGTATGGCGGACCACCCCCAATCGCCCACCTGCATGTCAAGTATATCAACGGCGAGAGCATCCCCCGGCTCCGCGCCCTCCACGTATATCGGCCCCACCGCGGCGTCGAACTTGGAGGAATCCGCCCTAGCCAATTCCTCCGCATTCATCCCCGGCCTCACTTGCATGGTAGACGCGTCCGGCACTATCACCTTGAACTCCTCCCCATTCCCAACCCGAGCAATGGGCCTCAGATCCGGCCTCCACTTGTAATGGAGATTCTCCTCCCTAGTTCCATCTATTACCATCATGGCTCCCCCACCCTCTCCAGCCCCTGGATTCACCGCATCCTCCACGAGTAAATAAAGATGCCTCTGATTCCCCTCTCGCCTTGAGGAGCGGGGCCCGCCCATTCACCAACCAAACCAGAACACGACGCCCACAAGACCGAGAACTCATTTTTATGAATTACATGCCAAGCCCCCAAGGTATGGTGAACCTCCTTGCAGTTATAGATCACCCAACCACCCGCTGGCCAGCCCCAGATCGTAAGGCTCGTGACCTCCCCCCTTCACCACGGAGTCGTAGTACTTGAGCAAGCCATCCCTGAACCTGGGGTGCGCGCAGTTCTCTATTATGGCCCTAGCCCTAGCCCTGGGCGGCAATCCCCTCAAATCCGCGATGCCCTGCTCAGTCACGACCACGTCCACGTAGTGCTCCGGCACGTCAACGTGGCCCGTCGCCGGCACTATCCTGGACACCCGCCCATCGCTGGTGGTGGAGGGCAGGGCAATTATGAGGAGGGCGGCGCTCGGAGCGAAGTCAACCGAACCGCCGACTCCATTATACACGTCGCCGCCTATGTGGGATATATTGGCGTTGCCGTATATGTCCACCTCCAGGGCCTGCTGGATGGATATGACGCCTAGCCGTTGAATCACTTCGGGATTATTGCTCACCTCCTGTCCCCTTATAATGACATCACCCATGAATTCCCGGTAATTCTCGAGGAACCTGGCTAGGCGAGGCTCCTCGCCGGGCAGCGCATAGAGCGCGGAGGCGCTGAGACCGTTGAGGGGGCCGCCGATCAACTCCGTCCACTTCACGGGTAGGGTCTCGGCCCAAACGCTGAGGCTTAGGCCAGAGCCGGGAATCGCGTCGGCCAACGCGCTGGCCAGGGGGCCTCCCCCAGGCTGCATCACCAGCCTACCCGCCTCCCGAAGCCTCCCGAAGAACCCCCTCCTCGCCTCCTCCACAGTGAATCCAATCACCTTCTCAGCTATCTCGCCCTCCACCCTGGCCGGCGGCTTGTACGACTTGGTGACTCCCTCCCCCGCGTTTGTGATTATCACGGCGCCTATTTTCTCCCTCGGCAGCATTATCCGGGGCCCACCTACTCTATCCGTCACGTTCCTAATTGGAATTGCCTCGCCGTCTCCAGGCGAGTACGTGTCATGCAGGCCCTCCAGCACGGGCTTGGACTCATTCACCTCTATTATTACCTTCTCCGCGCCATTAATGAAGGAAAGAACGGCGTCCAGCGAGATGGATGGAACCACGCCGCAATCATTCATCACGGCCGTCGCCTCGAAGACCGCCACGTCGACCTTGATGAAGCCCCTCCGCACCAATTTATTGAACTTATTTAGACCGTAATCGAAGAACGAGAGGGACCCCCTATTAGCCAATTCCCTATACAAGCCGCCGCTGAGGTAGGGGTACCTCGCCAGCACTGCGTTAGGTATCCTGGCCAGGGCCTCCTCGTACGCCTCCGACGTCGCGCCGCCCGTCAATAGCGTGAGGCGGAAACCGCCGACCTCGCCCACGTAATCAACCAAGGCCCTTGGAAACTCCTTGGGCACCGCCACGCCGCTCATACCTCCCGTGGCTATGGTGCCGACCCGCGGCACAAGCCTCCTAACCGCATCGCCGGCATCCATCACTAAATCCTCGAGGAGCCCGCACTTGACCCTATCCACCGAATCCCCCACTCCTCAAACACGCAATCCCCCTTTAACTTTATGGGGGTTGAGGCGGTTGGCTCTCATGTAGTTTTTATGGTTGGAATTATTTCTTGAGCCCCGGCTCTTGGGGTTGGGCCCGTTGGGGAGGGCCCTCGGAGCCCCCACCCCACCGCTGAGTGGGGGCGCCCGCCCGTAAGGGGGGAGGGGGGTAGTTCACGGATTGCCCACGCACAGTTAGATGAGCAAAGCCCTTTGTTTCGCGCTTTCATTTAAGAGGGGGCTCAGCCGCCGTCGGTTCACTTTCAAGCCATGATCACCTCCTTCCTCGGCGAGGAGCCTACCGTGACTCTCCAATTAATTCCATGGATTGGAGGCGCCGGCTCCAGGGCGTAGGCTATGACTAATGCCCGGTCATTGGCTAGTTGTTCTTGTGGTTGGCTGGTCACCGATTTTATAAATAGGTGAATCCTCCTATTTATAAAGTTACACCAATGCTTCCCATACCGCATTCAAGTCAATAAGCAACATAATGATTAACTATGCCATGATTATTTGTAGTATTATTAATAATATTGAGTTAAAGTTATTAATAGCCTCCTGTGATGAAGTGCATGGGATTGATGAGTGAGGAGCATGAGTTGGTGAGGAGGGCGGCGAGGGGGTTCGCCGAGTCTCGGGTGGAGGCGGCGGCCAAGTCGATTGACATGGATCAATACCCGCGGGAATTGATAAGGGAGGCGGGGAAGCAGGGGATCCTCGCCCCCACGGTGCCGCCGGAGCATGGGGGGCCGGGGTACGACTTGAGGGCTGGGGTGGTGGTGCTGGAGGAGTTGTCCAGGGCCAGCGGCTCCTTCGGCCTCCTTGCGGAGGCGCTCGGCGTCCTCTTCGCGCACACGCTTAATAGGTTCGGCACTGAAGATCAGAGGAAGGTGTTGGAGACGGTGGCGAGCGGGGACGCCGTGGGCGCCTTCGCCCTAAGCGAGCCCTGCTGCGGCAGCGACGCCGCGGCGCTGGAGA
>DAHE01000034.1:1810-27243 GCA_002508315.1 Thermocladium sp. UBA166 | reverse complement strand
ACAAGATGTGGATAACCAACGGCCAGCACGCTGATTACTTCCTTGTATTCGCGAGGACCGGGGCGGAGGGGGGCGCGAGGGGGTTAACCGCGTTCCTCTTGAGGAGGGGGGAGTGCATTGAAACGAGCCCCATAGACTTGATGGGGGTTAGGGGGATAGGGGATGCTGAGGTGTTCCTCAATGATTGCGCGGCTGGGGATGAGGACGTGGTTGGGGGAGTCAACTCGGGCTGGAGCGTCATGAACTACGCCCTGGACGTGGGGAGGACCGCGGTATCAGCCGTGGCGCTTGGCCTGGCCGCGAGGGCGGTGGAGGAGTCCGTGAGGTGGGCCAGGGAGAGGAGAGCGTTCGGGAGGGCGTTGGTGGAGCACCAAGCTGCTCAGTTCAAGCTGGCCTCCATGTATCAGAGACTGGAGACGATGAGGGCGCTCGTGTATTACTCCGCCTACCTATACGACTCAAGGGACCCGTACTTCCTGGTAATGACTCACGCGGCCAAGCTATACTCAGGCCCCACGGCGGTGGAGATAGCTAGGGACGCGGTGCAGATGCACGGGGGCTATGGCTACAGCANNGGAGAGCGTTGTTGAGAGGATCTACAGGGACGCGAAGGTGATGGAGATAGGGGAAGGCACTAACGAGGTGCAACAGATGATTCTCTTCAAGTTGCTGACGGGCGGCAGGCTGAGGTTCGAGTTCTGAGGGGAGCCGCGCAGGGNNTTAAAGCCGTCAAGGCATCGGCGGCCGTATGGGAAGGTACGCCTTAATAATACTATCCAACCCCGAGGACTTGAGCGAGGCCATTAAGGCAGCCCACGCTCTGCACTACGCGGTGGGGTTGAAGGGGGGAGGGGGGCACGACGTGGTGGTATACTTCGACGGCCTCGGCTCCAGGATACCGATAGCTCAATCCCCATATAAGGGGCTCAGGCCCGCTTACGAGGAGGCGCTGAGGGCCGGCTTAATATACGGGCGTGCGGTTACTGCGCCTCGCCTCCTCACCTGAACATAGGCGATGAGTTGAGGAGGGCCGGCTTGAGGCTTGTGGGCGACGAGGAGCACCACGAGGATTTATCCATCTTCATAGACTCGGGCTACCAAGTACTGGTCTTCTAATGAGGGAGTGAAGGGGGGAGGGGGGTGGAGGGAATACCGCCGCGCCCGGGCAGTCAAGCTAAAAATACCGCCGCGCTTCTCAGCGCGTGTCCCATAAGGCTAAGGGGTCGTCTTACGAGAGGAAGATAGCTAATTACTTGTGGGAGGAGGGGTTCGCGGTACTGCGCGGGTGCTCCTCCGGCGGGGGGGTTAGGAGGAGGTATGTGCCGGACATAGTGGCCACAATAAACGGGAAGACCCTCGTCATAGAAGTCAAGTACAGGGCGAGGGAGGGGACGATATACATAGAGGGGGATAAGTACGCCCGGCTCCTGGAGTTTGCCAGGAGGGCGAGCGGGGCGGCGTACGTGGCCGTAAAGTACGGCAGTGACAAGTGGCGAGTCATACCGGCGGAGAAGCTGGAGCGGACTGGGGAGGGGAACATGGCGGTTAGGCCGAGCGCCGTGGCTGAGCTGGGCATGCCTCTCGAGGCCTTGGTGGCGTCCCTCAAGAACGAGCCCCTCACGGAGTTCATGGGTTAAGGAACGCGGGGCCCATGCCCCCTCTCGGGAGGGGCCTTCACGCATCGCTCCCGAAAATTTCGGGAATCGGTATTACGCTTTTTTATCCACTACCATTTTTAACGCGGCGTGGATACAAGGCGCATGGCTCTACGCCAGGAGAGCGGATTGGGGAATGACTTCGTGCTCATGCGGCACGCCGCGCGATCCAGCTCCAGGCTCTTAGCTCAAGGAGTGGTTAAGCTGGCCCTTGACGAGGCTCTCCCCAAGGAGGTCGCCATAGCGATAATCCGCAACCTGGGGCTTGAGGTGTCGCGGGAGGACGAACCCGCGCGATACGCGGTGGTCCCCGATGAGTGCGAGGAGGTGAGGGAAGAGGAGGAGAGGGCGCGGGATCCCATAGTTAGGGTGAGGAGTTGGGAGGAGCCGGTGGTGGAGCACTACATTGGGGAGGGAGTGATAAGGAGGGCGATCCCTCATGGATAAGGGAGAGGTGCACTTCATAGCGTCCAAGTACGGGAGGTACCTGGGCGGGATAGACTACAACGCCGTCATCAACGCCTTAGAGGGCGAGGAGGAGAGGCTCAGGAAGGAAGAGGAGAGACTCCTCGGGCGATTCCTCGGCCCCGCTCTCCAAGACCCGCTCGGCGATGCATTGAGGCTTTGCGGGGAGCTGGAGAGGCTCAGGAAGGAAGAGGAGAGGTGCGTCGAGGTCGTGAACGAGGTGAAGCTAATGGGACTCACGAAGCCCCACGTGGATAAGGCAGTGAGGAGGCTGGGAGCCGTGAGGAGGCGCGCCAGGGCGGTGAGGCGGGCGCTCAGGTACATGGGGGACCCCCTCAAGTGCCTCTGACTGCGGGCGCGGGGAAGAGCGGTCTCAATCACTCATTGCCCATGGCCTCCAAGGCACTTCCTTGCTTCTCTCCGCTTCTCAACGCGCTTTCACTTCAATTGTCTCGCATTAATTCGTTAAGCGCGGGACTTCTCCTAAAATTCAAGCGAATAAAAATAAAAAACCAACTGAGGGCATCGATACATGAGCGTGTACTTCGAGGGCCTCATCGAGGATAGGCTGTACCTATTCGCCTTCTCATCAACGGCATTCATGATGAAGGACATAACGGAGGAGAGGCGGTTCAAGCGGAGGCTAATCCTCAGCATAGTCGTGGGCCTCGTCCTAGTCATAGCTGCCGCTGCCTACGTCCTGGCCCTCTACGCGCTCAACAAAGGCCCATCCGCGCCCAGCCCGCTGCAGCAGGACGGGGCTCTTCTCGGCTCCATAGGCGCAATGGCCGCCCTCATTTTCTACTCCCTATCCAAGAGACCCAACGTGGATTACTCCACCCCGGACTACGAGACTAGCTATAGGTACGTGAGGGTGATCGGTTACCCAAACGACGGCGTGCTCAGCATAAACATAGACACGTCACAGGGCACTTATGAGTACCAGGTCAGGGTGGGGAAGAGGGCGTTGGAGATAATAAGGGAGTTGGCGGAGAACCCCACCTGGAGGACGAGGGTCTACTCGTACTAAGCCGCAACTAATCGATGGAGGCACGCCTCCCCCAATCCCCCCGCTTCCCGGGATGGGGGGCTCGCGCCAAACCTTTTAATTGGGGGCGCCTCAGTCTTACGTGGACGCAGTAAGGCTGTTGAGGGACTTGGTGGAGGTTGACACCACCATTAACCCCAGCGAGGGCAAGTACCCGGACCCCGCCGCGCTGGAGCTGGTGAGGGAGGCGGCAGCGTCCCTCGGCTTCTCCTGCCAAATCCTCAGCCAAGGCGGGCTAAAGCACTTAATTGCCCGGGCCGGCGATGCGCCCGCCGCGCTATTCATGGCTCACCTAGACACCGTTCCATTCGATAGAGGGGAGTGGAGGCACGATCCGCTCAAGCTCACGGTTGAGGGGGGCAAGGCATTCGGGAGGGGTGCTCTGGACGATAAGGGGAACGTGGCCGCCCTACTCGCTGCACTGGACGACGTGGGTGCGGGGGATGGGATTGCCCTCGCCATCACAATGGATGAGGAGGCGGGCGGGGAAGGCGCTAGGTTGGTGAGGGACTTAGTGAGGGGGAGCCCGCCGCGGTGGTTGATTAACGCGGATGGGAATGGCATGGTGGTTATAAACAGGAGGCGCGGCGTCTTCGAGGCCACGATCAAGGTGCCGGAGAGCAAGTCAATTATGAGGGGGAGGGCGGGGAGGGTTGAGTTCAGGCTGGACTACAAGGTCAGGCCCGCCCACCACGCTGCTTACTTCCTGGCCGGCGTGGACTCGCACCCGCTCATAACGCTCTCGCACTACGTGAGGGTGAACGACTTGGCCGTCGCGGAGCTGGGCGGGGCTTGGATTAAGACCAACGTAGTGCCTGCGAGGGCCTGGGCCACCGTGGTGGCTGGGCGGGGGGAGGGCGGGGAGGAGGCGGGGGTGGATCCCAACTTAACGGGGCTAGTCAAGGCAATAGTGCCCCTCACCAGGCCCGTGATTAGGACGAAGGCTCCCAGCGAGTACGGGATCAACGCCACGCCGAACTACTACAGGAGGGCGGGGGGCGTGCATGAGTTGGTGATAGATATTAGGGCCATGACGGACGACGAGGCGGAGGTGAGGAGAGCAGTGGAGGAGCAGTTGGGGGAGTTAAGGGCGGAGGTTGAGGTAAGCGGGGGAGGCGGGGACCTCTACACTGACCCCTCCTCCGACCTGGTCGCCGCTGCCTTCGACGTCTTGAGGCGGCTCGGCGTGGAGCCTAGGGCGGCCGAGATGAGCGGGGCCTCCGATAGCAGGCACTTCACATCCCTCGGCGTGCAGGCCATAGACTTTGGGCCCGTGGGCGGTAACATTCATGGGCCGGATGAGTACGTCGATCTAGCCTCCCTTGAGTTAACCGTTAAATTCTACGCGGAATTGATGAGGACCGTGATGAAGAATAAAGCCCGCGGATGAGGTGAAGTGAACCACTAGCCTGAGCGAATCACCCCCTCCCCGCCCTAAAGGGCGNNACGAGGCTTGACCTTTTCTATCACCAGCAACCCCCCTCCTCGCCGCGAAGACTAACTCGAGCCGCCTGCCCCCGCCTCTCTCCGCGTCAACCACCTCGACGCACTCGAGCTCGCCGCATACGGCGTCCACGTAGTCCCGCCTTGGCATCAATATGAAGCCGCGGCCCATTAGCTTGAGCACCTCTAATTGGAGGGGGAGGGGCGCGTCGTGGCCGTTCAGCACCACGAAGCCCGCGAAGCCGTTCTCCTTGGATGTGGGGAAGAGGCCCATCGACGCGCACGCCGCTGAGGTGGAGGGCACGCCTGGCACTACCTCGTACTCCACCCCCAACTCCCTCAACCTCCTCGTCTCCTCCTCCAGCCCCCCGAATACGAAGGGATCCCCGTTCTTGAGGTGCGCCACGTTGGCCCCCGCCCTAACCCGCTTGACCACCTCCTCCACCCCATCCCCTCTATGCCCCTTGTCCAGCACTACTAGTTCGAGGCCGGGGAAGTGCTCCTCAATGAAGTCCACCAAGCTCGGGGTTAGGGTGGCGTCCCCCGCCACCGCTGCTTGGCAGGAGGCCAATGCGTTTACTGCCCTCAGCGTGAGCAGGTCGAAGCTCCCGGGGCCCACTCCGATTATGAATACCTTCCCCATCAACGTTGGATTGGCGGTGAACCTATTCTGCTTAACCCACGTGGCCGGCGACGCAGCGCTGCTCGAACCCCCCGCTTAAATTGCGCCCAGCCCCCGTGCACGGCTATTCCGGTTGCCTTAAGGATGCACATTCCCCCTGCGTGTTTGTGCATGAATGAAGCTTAAAGCACCGCGGGAGCTGGAGCCCTCGACTAATCGCTAGGCTATCTTATCCACGTCTAGCCCGTACATAGCGGCGTAGACGAAGTCGGAGACTCCCTTGAACTTAATGGGGGCCTTGTGGTACTGTATGACGGCTGGGAACTGGGCCTTGTCTATGCTGCACGGCGCCACCATGTACTGCGCGCCCGTCCTCAGCGAGTCGTACACGGACGGCCACCCCGCCCACACCCTCAACGGCATCAATTCATCCGTCAACAACCCCCCGCCAGCTCCGCAGCACAGAGTCTTCTCCCTGTTGTGAACCCTCTCCCTCAACTCCTTCACTACGCTTCTCAACACGAACCTGGGCTCCTCAATTAAGTCCCCCGCCCTCGCTAGATTGCATGGGTCGTGGTACGTCACCACCGCGTCCACCTTCTTATCCACCCTGAGCCTCCCCTTCCTGAGGGCCCACGCCGTGAGCTGGGTTATGGATATGGCTTGCACCCCCATGGCCTCCAGCCTCGGGGCCACGTAGTTCTTGAAGGCGCGCCACCCGTGGCCGCACTCCCCGAACACGACCATCTTGACCCCCCTCCTCAACGCGGCGTTCACGTAATTATCTCCTATATATTTGAGGTGCGCCTCGTCCTCGAACAAGCCGAAGTTCGCCACCTCCAGCGCCCTGGAGTCGAGGGTCCAATCCAGGCCGAGCTCGTCCATTATGGCTATCTCGCCCTTCAGCGTGCCGATGTTGGAGAAGAAGTCAGTGGATGAGGGGAGAAGCAGCGCGTCCGCCCTCTCCGCGTCCATGGCCGCCTTGAAGTCCCTCCCCGTCTCCTGCCGCATGTCGTCCAGCACGAAGTCAAGCACGTTCTGCGCCGCCTCCTTCTTTATGTACATGTTATTCCCCGTCTCGTACACCCCCCTTATGGTCCTCGCGTTGAACTCGGGGATCATGCCCATCTCCACGAATATCTGCCTCACCGCCCTAGTTATCTCTCCCTGGTCTATCCCCATTGGGCAATACACGGAGCACCTCCTGCACTCAGTGCACTGGTAGTAATACGTCCATATCCTGTCCAGGTCCACCTCCTCCAGGAACCTCGCCAGGTCCTTGTCATCAACGTCCCTGCCCAGCAACCCGTCGCTGGCCTTATTGAGCCTCCTATATATGCGCCTCACCAAGTCCGCCCTCCCCACCGGGCTGTTGGTGGGGTCCCTCGTCCCCAGGTACTCCGGGCACTTATCTATGCAGAGCCCGCAGTGGACGCATGCATCCATGTGGTGCCTGAACGCCCTGTTCTCCCTCGCCATCTCAGCCACCCTAGACGCGAAGAACCTCTTCCTCTCGGCGGGGGAGGCGCCGCGATCGATCCTCTGCATCTCCGTAACACCTATTGCCTTCAGCGTTCCCTCGTCCGTCTCCTCCTTAATCCTCACGTGAACGCTGCCGCGCCCCTCGAACTCCCTCCTCCACTCCCCGTACATTGGGCTCTCCTCCAGTATATCCCTCCCACCCCTGCCGTACGTTACCTTCCTCACGCTCACCACCCCAGCTCCTCCTCCACCCTCCTCCTCACCTCATCCACATCCTCGAACTTGCCGTACAGCACTGGATTCACGGGGAACGTGAATGGGTGGGCCATCTTGGAGAAGGGGAGGTAGATCATGAAGAGCTCCACCGCCAAGACGTGGGCATAGAAGAGGGGAAACGCTGGGGGCGGCTCGGGATGGAGGCTGGAGAGACCCGTGGCCCATGCAACCGCCTCCCCGAACAAGCCGGGGGGAGCCAGGGCCCTCATCGCGAGGCCCAGGGCTATTATGAGCACCACCCACGTTATGGCGACGTAGTCATCCAATGCGTTGAGCGCCAATCCATAGATCCTCCTCAACCCCACTCGCCTGGCCAATAGGAATAAGCCGGCGCCCAGGGCAATGGTTCCCGTCGCCATGCCCATCACGTACATGGCCTCCGCCCCCACCCTTAACCACGGCATCCAGAGGTGCAGGTGGAACGCTATGAGCAGGAAGACGCCCCAGTGGAAGAGGAAGACGCTGAGCCACGTCCCGTAGTCCCTCCCGTAGCTGTTCTTGGGTATGGTGTGGAACGCCAGCATCCTCGCCAAAATGTGGCCGACCGCCGACAAGTAGCTGCGCTGCCCAGCCCTGTTCACCAGCCTGTAAAGGCCCAGGTAAAGCCCGCCGCCGCCCTTCGGCGTCGTGGCCCACCGCAGCACCCTGTACGTGGACCCCCCGATCAGGACGACCAGGGAGACGTAGGGCAGCACTATGAATAGGGCGTATATGACGGCATTCATTTAGCCCCACTCCTTCATGGAGCCCCTCAACTCCTCCAGGTAGGCCTTCTTCTCGTCCTCCCCCATTATGAAGAACGGTATGCCGTTCATGTAGTACGGTTCCCCCGGCTTCTCCTTAACCACCTCGCGCGGATCCAGGCCGGCAACCTCAGTCACGAACCTCCTCCACCCCAGCCTTATCGCCACGTCCCCAATGCGCTCCCTGCGCCACCCTATCTCGTCCCACTTAGGCACTACCCTGTCCTTCAGCAGCTCGAACACCTTCATTATCTCGTCGTCCGGGTGCGCCGGGTCCTTGAGGGGAATGAAGGGGATGAGGACCTTCGCCAGCTTCGGCCCGTTCCTGCTCTTTATCGTGCCGCCCACCAACACCCTTATCCCGCGCTCCCTGCCCGGCGATATTGCTGGGTACGCCCTCTTCACGCACTCCATGCACTGAACGCACTTGTCGCCGTCTATCCTCAACTCCCCGTTCCTCCACTCAATGGCGCCCGTTGGGCATGCCTTAACCAGGCCCTCCACGTCGCCTCCCTCCTCCACCCACTTCCCGAGCTTCTCCTCGTCTATGCTTGGGGCGCCTCTCCACGTTCCCACGAAGACGTAATCCGCCCTGGCCTGAGCCTTGAGGCAGTCCAAGGGGCAGCCGGAGAACTTGAACTTTATCTTGTACGGGAACTGCGGGTACGAGGCCCAATCCACGAAGCACTCGTACGTCATGTCGCGCCCCCTCAACGTGTCGTAGATCGCGTACTCGCACAGGAGGGGGCCGGGGCACGCCACGGAGTTCCTCATGACGTCCCCAGACCCACCCACCTCCAGCCCCATCCTCCTCACTTCCTTCGCCGCCTCCACTATCTTGTCCCTGTCCACGTTCATCACGATATCCCCCGTCCCCCCTATTAACTGGAAGAGGCCCCAGCCGTGCTGCCGGGATACCCGTATCAGTTCCCGCAGGATTAGCGTGCTGATTACTTGAGCGGACGGTATTATTATCCTCTCGTGGTCCTCGAAGACTGGGGGATCCACCCTGGTCCAGGGATGGGATACCCTGGAGAGCACTCCGGCGAATATGCCGGGGGCGTTCGCCACGCTGGAGGCCCAGGGAGTAGCCCTGGCGGCCAGCCCCATTCCGTAGAGGCGAATGGGGTACTTGGTGCGCCTCAGCTCCGAGACGTGGCTCGGCCACGGTCCCTCCTCCAATGCTTTCAAAGCCGCCTCCGCCTCCCCATCGCTGGGAGGGGATGGCCATAACGATTCATCTATTGGCGATTCAGTCATGGGCGTGGGGTGGCGGCATGATATAAAAGCCGTATTCCACATCCATGTGAAATACTGCGTAAAAAACCAAGCAATGGCTGGGAATCACATGAGCAGTGAGCCTCATGTTAGGGATAGGCAGTACTCCGTGGTGATGAGGACGGGGGACGTCACCCCCATCAATCACCCGGAGAAGCTGCCGCCGATACCGTACTCCAATTACTTGCCCTCAATTCTCAAGTCAAACATGGGGAGGTGGGTGGATCGCCGCATGATAACCCCCGCCATAATGGAGCACGTGGCGGAGTCCGGGGACAGGGTGTTCACGGTCAAGGTGATCGGTCCCCCCAATGCCAGGTACAGCGCGGACACGCTGGAGAAGCTGTGCGACTTGGCAGACGAGTACGGCATTGGGCTGGTCAGGCCCACGCCCCAGGGGAACTTGGAGATAATAACGGATAGGGAGGAGAACGCGCACAAGCTGGAGGAGGAGCTGAGGAAGGCGGGATTCCTGGTGGGCGGGTGGGGCAATCACCTGTGGAACATCCAGCCCTGCACCGCGTACCTGACCTGCACCACGGCGGTGGTGGATGCCCCAAGCATGGCAAAGGCCATAGGGGATGCGTTGTACGAGTACGTGTACGAGAAGGAGACCCCGGCCCACCTATCCATAAAGGTGTCCGGATGCCCCAATGCGTGCGGCGGGGCCATAAACGCGTCCGACGTGGCTGTGGTGGGCTACCCGGCCCAGGCGCCCGTGGCCGACGATAAGTGGTTCTCGCAGGTCTCATCCCCCAGCGACGTGATAGCGGCGTGCCCCGTGGGCGCCATAGTGGCTAAGAAGGACGCGTCCGGTAAGGCGTACAGCGTGTCCGTGAGGCAGGAACTGTGCGTGGCGTGTGGGAGGTGCAGGGACACGACGGACGCCATGGTGTACGACCCCGGGAGGGCGGGCGTTATGGTGTTGGTGGGGGGCAAGGCATCGAACTCGGGCAGGGTGGGGCAGATGATGAGCAAGGTAGTGGTTCCCTACCTACCCAACGAGCCGCCCCGCTGGCCGACCCTGGTGAGCGTGGTGAAGAGGATAGTGGATACGTGGGTCAGCAACGCGGAGAGGGGGGAGAGAATGGGGGACTGGGTGGCTAGGATCGGGTGGGACAGGTTCTACGAGTTGACGGGGCTGCCTGACGCTAGGCGGTTCCTCAAGTTCACCGACAAGCCGGGGCCGCTGTACCAGCCCCTCTACAAGCGCAGGGCAACCGAGGCCGTGGCCTACCTATTCAGGGAGAAGCAGACGCGATGATGAGACTCATCGCCGAGCAACCATGATTAATTCCCCAGCCAACGAACGGCGCCACCACTATCCCCACAAAGGCGAGTGCACTCCTTATTTGCGGAATCACCGCTCCACACGTTGCGCCGTTTTAGCTAGCACGTCCCCACGCTTCATCTCGATCATTTCATGCTCATTCAATTGCTGAGGCTCAGCCCTCAACCACCCATCACGGCTGGCCACGCACTCCCCCTCAGGGCATGGCTCATGCCGGCTTGGGAGGCAAGAAAGATAAAATAAACATTAGGATTTCCACCAGCATGAGGGGGGATCAACTCTTCGCTGGATCGCCGTGCGTGCTTAATAACGCCTATCACGTGGTGACTGCTTTCCTCCGGGACGTGGATTAAAGTTAAAGGATGGACAGCCGCTTGAGAATCCATGAGAGTGGCTGTGTTTCAATCAGCCATATACGTGGCCAGCTTGGAGAGCGCCAGGCAAATAGCGGTCTTCGAGGTAGTGGGGGAAGGAGCCAAGCAAGTTCAGGTACTGCCGAACCCCGCCTTGTCCGCCATATCAACGTCAATGAAGGGGGTCATCGCCATGCAGAAGGTCATTGAGCTCGGCGTGGATGCGGTGATCGTCACCAGGATGGGGGGCGAGTGCGAGAAGGTGGCTCGGGGGAAGGGGGTGAAGGTGATGACCGTCAAGGAGGGAACCAAGGTGAGCGACGCGCTCCGCGGCGTTCATTGACCACGCCTCCCGCCCTTCACTAGAGTGTACTCTATCACCAAGTGCTCCTCCTCATTCCTGCGCACCGCCTCCAGCATCTCGGTGACTAGCTCGCTCAGCTTCGCGTCAATTAACTTGGAGTAAAGCTCGATTGAACGCAGCTCCGCCGAGTTATGGGCCTCTATTACCTTAACCGCACCGCCGGGCCGGGGGTTTCCAGGCCTTGCCTTGAGCAGCTTATCGTACTCAAGCAACGCGTTCCTAATCCCCCTAATCAACTCCCTATGCACCAACGCATCGAACGCTACCCCCAACATCACCTCCCTCTCCCTGCCCGAAAGCATGGATAATGCCTTGACCAGCTTCTCCAATCCATCGCTCTCCACCTCCTCCAGCTCCTGGAGGTACTTGAATATCTCGGGATCCACCCAGCAAGCAGGCGGCGAGGACTAATAAGCATTGAGGCCCACCCACCTCCCGGTTGGGAGGCAAAGGAAGCATCAATCACCGACCACCTCACCGTCCTTGAGGGGCGAGGGCTCCAGAGACCTTGGTTACCCCTCACTGCTCGCTTACTCGACGGCCGGCGTTGCGGAGGCGAATAATCGCTCCCCGCGCTAATCGAAGCCGACCAACCGCTACGCATCAGCTTCACCAAGATGAGAAAAGCCTCTCCCAGCCTTTAGAAGGCGGGGCTTGCGCTTCATCTCGTTAATGGATTGACTGCCTTCCTGCTGGCCTCCTCCACCCCGAGGCGGAGGGCCTTTAGGTTGAGGTCCACCCACCTGGGGCTAACGACCTCCCTCACCGCGCTCTCCAACGCGTCGAGGGGGACGAGGCCGAGGGTAGTGAATGCCCCCAGCATCACCATGTTGGCCACCCTGGGGGTGCCCAGGCCCTTCTCGGCCAGCTCCGTGAAGGGCAGGTCAATTACCCTCCAGGACGCTGGGAGCGTGGATGCATCGACGAGAGTGGAGTCTATCATGACGGTGGCGCCGTCCCTGACTAGCCTGGAGTACTTCGCCGCTTGATCCTTGAACATGAAGATGGCCACGTCAGCCCTCTCCGCCCCTATGAAGTCTATCTCCTCGTCCGATATGACTATGTCCATCTTACTGTCAGTCCCCCTAGTCTCGGCGCCGTACTCCTCCGTGGACGAGACTTGGTAATTCGTGAACTTAGCCACCGAGTAGCCTATCAAGTACCCGGCCAGCAATATTCCCTGCCCGCCCTTGCCCGCGAGTATTATCTCAGTTCTCACCGGCCATCACCTTCCTTACCTGCTCATGCAGTAACCTGGAGAACCCAGGCTCGTTCCTGTCCACGAACTCCCCGATCGTTATCTCGCTGTTCCAGTCGTACTTCACGTCCCACGGCTTTACGCCGCTCCGCATCTTCACAACGCCCTTTATCTTGAGGTAAAAGTCGGAGGGGGACTTGTACCCCAAGTGCCTCCCATAGTTCTCCGGGCAAGTGGACACCACCTCTATCAACCTGAACCCCTCCTTAAGCAATGCCTTCTTGAAGTAGGACTTCATTACCTCGGGCTGGGTTATGGATGCCCTGGCCACGTAGTTGCCGCCCGCCGCCGCCACGAGTGGTATCAAGTTGAAGGGCCTCTCCGGATTCCCGTAGGGAGTGGTGGTGGTGTAGTGGCCCGTGGGGGTGGTGGGGGATAACTGGCCCCCCGTTAAGCCGTACGTCATGTTATTGATCACCACGACCAGTAGATCCATGTTCCGCCGCGCCGCGTGGATCAAGTGGTTCCCGCCTATGCCCGCCAAGTCACCGTCCCCGCTGAACACCACGGGTATTATATTGGGGTTAGCCAGCCTGGCCCCCGTGGCGAACGGTATGGCGCGGCCGTGAGTCACGTGGGCGCTATCGAACATCGTATACATGCTAGTCCTGGCGGTGCACCCAATGCCGCCCACGAATAACACGTTCTTCCTGTCCAGCCTGCCCTCACCCACCAACTCGCTCACCGCCCTTAGAAACGCGTTCAATGCAATACCTATGCCGCAGCCGGGGCAGAGAGTGTGGGGGAGCCTGTCGGTCCTCAAGTAATCATCCAATGGATGAATCCGGGGAACACTGACTTGTATAGCCTCCATGGCTAAATATTTGACTTTTATCTATTTAAGTTTTACTCATACAAGGCAGCGAACCACTCCGCACTCACTAATGGAACGGCCCCACCCCGCGGAAGGGGGCTCCCGCCCCATCAACCCCATAGGGTTAAGCCCTAACCATTCCCCGCAGCGACCGCAGAGCCTCCGTGGGCGTGGGGAGCTCCACCTTGAGGAGCGGTAGGAAGCCCACATCCCTATCCCTCACGACGCGCTGCACCTCCCTGTATAACTGGCCCAGGTTATTCTCCATAACCACGACGCTCCCCGCCCTCGACGCCTCCCTCCGCAGCCCCTCCTCGTCCAGCGGCCATATGGAGATCGGCACGAACACCCTCACCCTGAACCCCTCCTCCCTGGCCCTCCTCGCCGCTCCCCTCGCCACCCTGGCGTAGGAGCCGAACGCCACAAGCAAGACATCCGCGTTCTCCTCGCCATAAACCCTGGACTCCACTATCATCTTCCTATTATCATCCACCTTCCTGTTCAGCCTAGTCACCAGCTTCTCGAACGCATGGCTCGTGGGCACGTAGTACCCCCTCTCATCGTGCTGGAGGGACTCCACCAACACGTTGAACCCCTCGCCGAACGCCGCCATGGGAGGCACCAAATCATCCCCCGCCTCGTACGGCAAGTACTTGGAGCCGGGGGTCGGCTTCTTCCTGCTCACCACAGGCACGTCGGACCTCATCATGACCTTCTCCCTCCCATGAGCTATAGCGGCGTCGCTCAAGATTATGGCGGGAACCCTCAAGGCTTCCGCCACGTTGAATGCCTTTATCGTCAAGTCAAAGCTGTCCTGCACCCCCGTGGGCGCGTAGACCACGACGGGGTAATGCCCGTGGCTCAACCACCTGGACTGCATCACATCGCCCTGGCCCGGCGTCGTGGCTATGCCCGTTGAGGGGCCCGTCCTCATGTTGACGGCCACCACCACCGGCGTCTCCGTCATGGCCGCCAGCCCTATTGATTCCGCCATCAAGCTGAATCCGGGGCCGGAGGTGGCCGTCATGGCCTTCGCCCCGCTCCACGAGGCGCCTATGGCCGCAACTATGCTCGCTATCTCGTCCTCGCCCTGGTAAACTATTCCCCCCCTCTTGGGTAGCTTCTCCGATAAGTACTCAAATAAGTCGGAGGCGGGCGTTATTGGGTAGCCGGCGTAGAACTTGAGGCCGGCCGCCATGGCTCCCTCTGCCACGGCTTGATTGCCCGTCAAGTAGCCTACGCTCACTCCCCTCACCTCGCCACCGCCTTCTCGGGGCTGCTCCAAACTATGAGGCCACGCGACTTGCCCTCGCCTTGCCTGACGAATATGGCGAAGTCGGGGCACGACCACTCGCACAGCTTGCACCCAATGCACTTATCCGGGTTGGCGGCGAACGACACCTTATAACCATTCCTATTCATCACGTCGCTTATCACGAGCACCTTGGTGGGGCAAACGGTAACGCATATCTCGCATTCCTTGCACCTATCCCCAATCGTCACTATATCGAAGACCTTGGGGCTTGGCTTTGACATATATATTTCTCACTGCATTTTCTGCATTTTAAGTTTTTCCGTTGGAAAAGGAAAGGATCCCCCACCACACGGGCCACCCCCCTCAGCGCAAAGCCAGGGCCGCTAACCCACCCCGCCCACCTAGCCCAAAGCCAAACAAACCTGGCCCCACTTCCTTGAAGTGAACCACCCCGCGGAAGGGGGCTCCCGCCCCATCAACCCCCTTTGAGGGCAAACAACCGATTCCCACCGCCTCGGAGGAGGAGGGAGGAGGGAGGGGGGTGCATTACTTCCTGCGCCTATCCAGCAATACCTCTCCCTTCCTGGACCTTATCAGCACCACCCTGTGGTATGGTATGTAGGTCCTGCCCCCCTCAAGCTCCACCACGAAGCCGTCATGCAGTAATTCCAGTATTGATGACGCCGGCATCGTCACCTCATCGCCGGGAGCGCCCCTGGACACGTAGGTCACCTCAAAGTCCCCGGCAGCTCCCGTCCACTTCAACTTGTTCAGCACCTCCCTTATAGTAACCACGCCCTCGGGAGGGGGGCTGGGCTATAAATCTAATCGCTTGAAGACGCACTTATCCCGATCGCACCAGCCGTCATACGTGCCGCCAAGCACGCCCTCCAGGAACCCGGCCAGGAATAGCGCGATGGGCCGTGCATCCCCGTCGGCGGGTATGGGCGGGTTAATCACGGTCACCTCCTCAGCGCTCCCCGACGCCCTCCCAAGGCCGTGCGCCATGAAGTGGAGATCCACGTACTCAACGGTATTCCCACCCTTATGCATCTCGCCGAAGGAGTGCCCCATTTTCTTAATCAATATGTCCGCCGCGCCCTCCACGTAGTTCATCAAGTCCCTCCAAGCATTCTCCACCAACTTAATGGGTACTGTCATCATTGGATTGCCATCGCCGAAGGTCAGGGAACCTCTCCGCACGTCAGCCGCCACCTTGCCATGCGCCTTTTCATAAATGGATAACCATTCCTCTAACGACATGGTTTAATAATAAAATACTAGTTTTTTAAAAAGTTTTTGTTAAAACCAAAAGGCAGCGGAAACTCACGGGAGGGAATCAAGCCCCCTGGGTTGCCGATCTATATTTAATTGACTGGGAGCCCCATGCCTTTGGTTTTAATTTAGGATGTAGCCCCTCTCGGAGGAAACCCAGTCACGGGGAGGGAGAAACAGCCTCACTCGCGGGTTCCACGCCTGGGGGCTCAGTGGGAAGCGCGGGACGCGTATAAAAAAGCGACTGGCATCAATGAACCACCCCTCCCTTGGGCGCGGCATCCCCGGCCTCGCGGCTGGGGTTCCAGGGAGGTTGAGCCGTGATTGAATAGCTGCTCGGGAGCGGGGGCGGGAGGCCGGCCGTTCAGGCTTGGTAAGCCCCAAGGGGTCAGCTGCAGAAGCTCTCCTCCAGCTCCCTGACCGCTGATTCCTCATCCATGGATGATTGAATGGACTCCGCTGACCGAGCGGCGGAGCACAGGGCCTCCCTCTTCACGGAGCCATCATCCACGGCCTGCCTCACCCTCCGCATGGCCTCGTCCCTTCTCCATAGCATCGACATGGCCTCCACGTAGTTCACCCACACCACTGGATCCCTTCGCCCCTGCTTCACTGCTTTCTCCAGCTCATCCACGGCCTCGCTTGTCCTGCCCAGCTTGGCCAAGGCGAATGCCTTGTTTATCCTGTAGTACGGATTGGATCCCAGCTTGATCGCCTCGTCGTACTCCTTAATGGCCTCGTCATACCTGCCCAAGGCGTACAGGGCGTTGGCCCTCCCATACCTGTAATCCGGGTCCCCGGGATCCAACTTTACCGCGGCATCGTACTTCTCCAACGCGTCCCCGGGCCTTCCCAAGTCAAGTAGCGCGTTGGCCTCGTTGAATAGGTAGGCTGGATTGTTGGGGTTTATAGACGCGGCTTCCTCGAACTCGGCCAACGCATCGCTTGGCCTCCCCATCCTCCTCAGTATGGCCCCCTTCAAGTTATGATACGCGGCGTTCCTCGGCTGCCTCTCAATCGCCTTATCCACTCCCCTCAACGCGTCCTCCAGCCTCCCCTCCCTGTACATGGCCATCAATTCCTCCAGCTCAACTACCTCTCCCACGCGGCGACGCGCGTCGGCCGGCTTAAAAACAATAAGCGGTCAAGTCACGGACTCATTGATGGCGGGAAGCGCGGCGAGCCATCCCCCGACCCCCCACAGTGAAGGGGCAGGGCTTGCTGTTCACGGTATTAGAGCCGCAAGTATTGCCTTTATCGTGTGCATCCTGTTCTCGGCCTCATCCCACACAACGCTGCGCGGCGAGTCTATCACGTCATCGGTGACCTCGTAGCCCCTGTGAGCGGGCAGGCAGTGCATGAATATTGCATTCCTCCCCGCAAGATCCATTAATCGGGAGTTCACTTGGTACGGCTTGAACACCTTCATCCTCCCCTCCGCCTCCTTCTCGAATCCCATGCTGACCCACACGTCTGTGTAGACCACGTCGACGCCCTTCACACCTTCCTCCACATCGTCCGTAACCACTATGGAGCCGCCGCTCTTCCTAGCATCGTCCTCAGATGGCTCTAGGTACTTCCTGCCGGGCCAGTAACCCTTGGGGGACACTATCCTCACCTCCATGCCCAGCTTCGCGCCCATCTGCATCAAGCTATGGGACATATTATTGTCCCCATCGCCAACGAAGGCCAGCCTCACTCCCTCCAGCCTACCCAGTTTCTCCCAGATGGTGAGCGCGTCCGCCAATACCTGGGTTGGGTGGCACTCATCGCTTAACGCATTTATGACGGGCACGTCGGAGTTCTCCGCCAGCTTGACTAGGGACGAGTGGCTGTAGACCCTAGCCATTACTCCATCCACTATCCTGGACACCACCCTCGCCGTATCCTCCACAGTCTCCCCCCTCCCCAACTGCAGTTCCTGGGGGTTGGTGTATATCACTTTCATCCCCAACTGATTCGCGGCCACCTCCAGGCTTATCCTCGTCCTGGTGCTCGGCTTCTCGAATATGCCCAGCACAGTCCTGCCCAGGTGCGTTGGGGTGTACTTCTCCCCAGCGTATAGCCTCTCCTTCAAGTTCTTGGAGAGGTTTAGAAGGAAGATGAATTCATCCCTTGAGTAATCCACCCACGTCAATAAATCCCTACCCTTCAACTTCACTTTACATCCCCGAAAACCTCGCCCAGCGCTGAGCTTAATAGCTTTACCAGTCTCTTATCCGCTAACGCCCCGCCCAGCGAGTCCCTGTACGTCTGCAACGCATTTAAGTCGCTCCAATACCTGCCCCTGTAGGGCTTGCCGTACCGCAGCACCACGTAGCCCTCGTACCCAATCATGGATAGGAGCTTGATTATGGATAGGTAATCCATGGATCCACCGCCAAGCAGCGGCAGGCCGCCGCGGCCTCCATCTACGTTGTAGGCCAGCACGTACTTTATTGATGATTGATTCAGCAACGCGAATTTGGCCAGCGCCTTAATTGAGCCCAAGGATGGAATGCTAAACGCCACGCCCATGGGGTGGGGAAACACGTCGGGGGGCGAGTACCGCAGCGGGTCCTTTAGGTACCAGGTTATCGACACGCCGTGCTGGGCCGCCTCATCCATCGCCCTCACCATTAGATCGTGGTTTCTGGGCATGGTTAGGATCACTGAGGAGACGCCCAAGTAATCGATCAAGTCGAGGAGGCGAGAGACCCCGGCCCCGCTTCCCGGCATGGGGAGGCGTATAGCCGTGGCTTGCTCAACGTCGTCCGGGTAAACGAGGGGAAGCATGTAGTCCCACCTATCCCGCACCACTCGCCTCAAGTCCAGCACCACGTCGAAGCCAGGCCCCGGCAACTCCTCGCCTGGCTCCAGGTAAGCCGCGAATAGCACGCTGGGCAGAACCTAAGCCCGTTAATAAGCCTATGGCAATGGGGAGTCCGGCGGGCAGCCGCCCAATGTGTCCCACCATCACTCGCCCCACTCATTCACAGCCGGGTTCACTTAAAATCCTTTCCCCCGGAAAGCAATTAAGGAAATGAAGCGCCGGACCTCAATGCTGCCCGGCTTACTTGAGTGCCGCGACTGCCCCAGGCTGGTTCAGTACAGGGAGTCCGTGAAGCCCCTGCCCAGATTCATCGGCGAGGCATATTGGCGCCGCCCAGTCCCGCCCTGGGGTGAGCCTGGGGGCGTGATGATAGTGGGGCTCGCCCCGGCCGCCCACGGCGGCAATAGGACGGGGCGGATGTTCACTGGGGACAAGAGCGCGGAGTTTCTCTTCAAGGCACTGCACGCCGCGGGCCTCTCCAACAATCCCTTCAGCGTATCCAGGAACGACGGCACTAAGCTACGGTGCGCCTACTTGACGTCTGCCGTCAAGTGCGCTCCCCCCAATAATAAACCCCTTCCATCGGAGGTGAGGAACTGCCTTCGCTGGTTGAGGATTGAAGTGGATACCGTGAGGCCTAAGTCGATAGTGGTTCTAGGCAGGTTAGCGGCCCAGGCCGTCGCATCGGTGATGGGGGTTAGGATTGAGTTCAAACACGGTGGTTACGTGGATGTGGGCAGCGTCAGGGTATTCATGAGTTACCACCCAAGCCCCCGCAACACCAACACGGGGAGGCTCAGCATGGAGGAGTTGATCGATGTGTTTAGGAGAGCTGGGAAGTGGGCTGGATGCGACTCGATTTAAAAGGGGGCTAGACCGCCCAAAGCAGTGAGCGTGCTGGTCACCACAGTGCCGGGCCTGGAGGACTACGTGGTAATGGAGGCCGAGGAGAGGATGGGGACCGAGGTGGGGCACGTCTATGATAGGATGAGCGGGCGAGTGCTTCTGGAGACTGGTTTCTCCTCCGTGATGGAGGCCAAGTCCTTCCTAGCAAGCATGAGGACCATAGAGAACGCCTACTACCTGCTGGACAGTGGAGAGGTGGGGCCCTTAATGGAGGATTTGGAGGGAAGGGCCAGGGCGTTGAGGCTGGAGGGATTGATGGGGATCGTCACCCCGGAGACCAGCGTGGCTGTTGAGGCGGTGAGGGCCGGGGATCAGGAGTACTCCAGCACAGACGTGGCTAGAGCCGTGGGGGACGCAGTCATCTCCTTCCTGGAGGGGAGGGGGGTCAAGGCGTTGGTGAATTTATCGAGCCCCGACGTGGTCATCGGCGCGCACGTACTGGGGAGGGGCTTCATGGTTGGGGTAAAGATCACTAGATCCACGGCTAGGGATAGGGAGTACAGGGTGAGGGGGCACCCGGCCTCCCTTAACCCGGTAATAGCGTTCTCCATGATAATGATGGCATCGCCGGACGAGGGCGATACACTGTGCGACTTGACGTGTGGAGGGGGCACTATACCGGCCGAGGCGGCTCATTTCTGGAGGAGGATTAGGTCGGTGTGCATAGACGTGAACCCGGATTACTGCGACTCGGCCGGGAGCAATCTAGCTGCTGCTGGCGGCGACTTCGATCTAGCGGTGGGGGACTCAACCACGCCGATGCTGAGGCCACTCTCATGCGATCACGTCGTGTTCAACCCACCTTATGGAATCCGCATGAAGACGGAGAAGCCCATACGGGCCTTCTACAAGGAGTTAATGGCCAACGCATTGAGGGCGGCCAGGAAGTCCATCGTCGTGATAACGGGGAGGAGGAGGTTGGTGACGGGCGCGTTGGGCAGCGGGGCGTCGGTGAGCGAGCGGCGCGTAGAGCAGGGGGGCATGTACTCCAGCATTTTCATTATAAGGAAAAAAATGAGTTTTTAAGTGGCCCTGGGCACGAAGGATTTGGCATCCACGTTGGGGAACAGCTTCCCCACCACGCTGCGCGGCACCTTGTATACCTTGGCCGCTATCTCCCGTATCAGCTTATCCGAGGGGGCGCACTTGGTCAGCCCTAGCCTGACGCAGTACGCGTACTTCTCTATCTTCTTGTCGTCCAGGTTGGTTATTTGGCCCAACGCTATCTTCTCCGCTATCTTGGTTGCCACGTAGAACCTAACGTAGTTGATCAGCCTCTCCGATAGTTGGGGAAACACGTCGAGCAGCGCGGAGTACATCTTGACGAAGTCCGTTTCCGGCATGAAGCCCATTATGCTCCCGGTGTAGACCAACCTATACGCCCTGAACACCCTCTCCTCCAGCGTCTCCCCCATCACGTCGACGTCCACCTTATCCCTCACGTAGCTCCTCAACTCATCGCTTAGGGAGAAATCGACCGACTTCAACTTGCCGTAAACCTCATCCCCTATTGTCTCCACTTGGAGCAAGTGGATGTATTGGGAAATGGATGAGTCGTCCACCACGGCCAAGCCGTATTTCCCCACGACGTACACGGTGGCTATCTCCTTGTCGTAGATCCGTATCTTGGAGAGGCCCCTGAACGGCTCCACCCCCCGTTGCTTATATAAAGTAACGAGGAGGTTCTCCAACTCGGGCCTGGTAGAGACGTCGCCCCTTAGAATCTTGTCCCAAGCATCAAGCGACGCCTCTATTCTATCCTTGTATAGCTGCACTGGTTTGCTCATCAACGGCGCCTCTCCATCTTTCGGCGCCTCAACTTTTAAACTTTATGAAATAATCACGGGAACGCGGCTAGTACTTCTTTATCACCATGGCGGTCAACGTCCGCTCCACTCCATCTATTGCATGTATCCTCTTTATTATATCCTCGAGGGACTCTATGTTCTCTATCTCCATCGATGCGATTATATCGTAGGGACCGGTGACGGTATAGGTGGACTTAATGCCGGGTATGGTCCTTATTTGCTCGGTCACTTGGAACGCCTTGCCCACCTTGGTCTGAACCAACACGAATATCTCGAACATGTATATAGTGGAGCACCTGCATTATTAAATTTAACGATTCAATTAATGAGGCGCCCAGCACGCGGGAAATAACAGCGGAGCTGAGCAAAGAAAAAAGGTATTTAGGCGGGGCACCTACGTTTGGGACGATGAGGTTCCAAGTATCCAAGAAAATCGATGCCCCCGATGAGGATATATGGAGGATTGTGAGGGATGTGGATAATATTCCCAAGTACTGGCACGGCACTAGGAACTTAACCATAATTGGCAGGGATGGAGGAGGGATAAGGGCTAGGGTTCAATTCGCGTTTCCAGGCCCCTTCAATAGGGGGGAGGTCGTGATAAACGTGAATGATGAGGACAGGGAGGTGTCCATGAATTACGTGAAGGGGCCATTCACTGGGGTGCACAGGGTAAGCGTCCACGGCGGGGAGGTGATCAGTTATTGGGATGTTAAATACAAGTTCCCGTTCAGCTTGATGGAGGCATGGAACGAGAATCACTTCAAGCAAGGAACAGCGCACGCGCTGGAGAGAATAGAGCTGGAATTAATGGGGAGGCGGAAGTGATAGATGATGTCTACCGCGGGAATATCCAGCCCTCCTTCGTCTTATCATTCCACTCAACGCTGAGGGGTAGGGCGTACCCATAAACTATTGCTCCCTTCCACACGCTGTACTGGGGGTCCTTTACCATCCTTATGTTCAACCTATTGAGCAGGTCGGGGACCTTGTTTCCTATCATTAGCTTCACCTTATCCACGCTGCCCACGGCGACGTCGCTCAGAGAGGGTGGGGCTCTCCAATTAAACGCGCCGCCGCTCAGTATTATGTTGCTGACTATCTTGTCCTGTATCTCCACTGGGGTCTTCCTCACGCTGCTTATCACGGCATCGGCCAGATTCATTTCGCCGTAGAACACCATGTCCCCCATAGTTACGTCCTCTATAGAGAACCGGCCCTGCTGTACGTAGCTTTTGAACTCATCGTGGGTTGGATCGAAGAGGACCTCGCCTATGAGGAAACGGGCCCAGGAGAGTTCGTTCAACTCCACGGTTACCAACGGGTTTACCTTTATCTTAATCGAGAACCGGGCCGGGTCCTCCCTGGCCGCCTTCACCGCCGCGCCCAAGTCCCTCGGCACGAGCCCGGCCTCCCGCTTAACAGCCTCAACGACGTACTCGTCCTTGGCTAAATCGCTGTAGCCAGCGTCCTTCAGTATCTCCCTGGTTATTGCATTAGTCTCGGACCCACCCCTGTTGAGGGCGACTATGCCATCCCTTATCGGGCCGTAGCTTATGGGGACTATCTGTATATTGCCGTGCCCCGCCTCCACAACCATGCAGGTAACGGCCTTTTCCGATATGGCAACCGCGAACGGTTGATCTATCGCCGTCACGGCTCTAATCATGTTTCCCTGGAACTCCTGGTTTATCTCCATGTGCATGTCTATGAACCGCTCCCTCATGTAGTCCGGGGAGAGAGCCGACAGCGACATGACTACGAGGAACCCCTTGAAGTCACCGCTGCCCGCGGCCTGCTCGTAGAAACCGGATAAACCGAACCTGGCCAGCTCCTTAGCCACGCGCCAGGAATCGTCGTCATCCTTTCTAATTATGCCGTCATGAAGCGGGTATTTGAGGTTCCTTACCATATCCCTGGTGGAGCTGAGGTACTTGGACACCTCATCCCCCACCACTATTCCCCTCCTAGCCACGTCGGGCGGTATAAGCATCTTAACGCTCTCAGGGAGATCCCTCAATATCAATCCCCTGCTCTGCGTTATGCGCGGCGACTCCCCCAGGCTTATGGGACCGTACTTGAAGTAACCGGTGCCGAAGTCCTCCCCATATGTATACTTCAATTTATACCTCAACTCCTCCTCCATGGAATCACGGATCCAGCCCTTAATTCACGCTTATAAAGGTACCCCGCCCCGAATCCGATCTAGCCGCGGCCATGAAATTAAGAGGTGACATCAACAATAGCTGGGGGTTGCTTGGTAGGTGACGTACGCGAATACTACGTATATTATCAACATGACTATGAATGCTATCAATGCATAATCGCCGACGAACCCCCGCTTCCTGTAATCCATAATGGCATACACGCCGACCCCCATCATGGCCATGGTTACCAAGACCAAGCCAACGTACGACGACGTGCACTGCCCCTGGACCAGCGAGGCAGGGTAGCCTGTCGGCGACACTAATTGCCAGAAACCGTATATGAATATGGCCACGGCTATTATCAATACAAACGCAAGCACAAGCCCGCCGCGGGATATATCCAAGCTACTCATCGAAACACGCGGGGAGCATCCGCTTTAAAGTTATTCTTCCCCCGCGTTTACGGCGCCTCAATGGCTCGACAACAGCTCCCTGAGCTTCTTAATCATGCTGTCCAGCAAGGTGAGTATCAAGCCTACCTGTTGCTCCTTGGACACTATGGTCAATATGTTATTTTCATCCACCTTGGCGACAACTATCAATCCGGGGGAACTATATACTATGGAGTAGTCGAAGTTGCCCTTGAAGAAAAGCTTCGATGCGTTCTCAGACACTATTGCGAGAGGAGCGGAGACCGCCGACACCTTATCCGGATCCACCTGCTCCATGCTTACATAATCCTTTATCAACCCATCCACTGTGGACAAGTAAATCCCCAAAACTCCAGGCGACTCCAACGCTCCTTGCTGCAGTACCTCCCTGATGGCCACGGAAAAGAATGAGAGGGATGAGTTATAAATATTTCCTTGAAAATGAGGATACACACGACGGAATTTTTATAGCGTTCAGCATAAACGTGAATACATGAACGAGCCACCGTTCGAGTACGCCGATCACACGGCAGACGTAATGATAATAGCTCGAGGGAGGAGCTTGGGCGAGGCCTTCAGGAACGCCGCCCTGGGCGTGCTTAACTTGACGTATGACCCAACCAAGGCAATGCCAATTCTATCGATTCCAGTCCAATTAAGCGGCGCCGACCTGGAGCAACTGCTCTTTAATTGGATAGATGAGGTGATTTATAGGTTTGATGGGGAGAAGGTGGCTATAGGCAATGATATGGAAGTTGACGTAAATGAGGAGGAGGTCAAATTGACGGCGGAGGTGAGGGGGGAGCCATATGATCCGGAGAAGCATGGATTTAGGGGAACCATTGTGAAGGCCATTACATATCACCTAATGAGGATAGAGAGGGATGGGCTCTATAGAATTCAATTCGTTGTAGATATATGATGGGTGATTTAGTAGATTGGGGGCCTCACTTAACTACTAGGACGGGCACCTTAGACTCGCTGACCAACCTGGACGACACGCTGCCAAGGAATATGCGCTTCAGGGTGGATAAGCCCCTGCTGCCGGACACCAATAGATCCGCCTTCACCTTATCAACGAACTCCAGTATGCTCGTGGCGGGATCGCCCTCCAGCNNCCTCCCCCTCCGAGTTCACGCCCTCCGCCCTCCTCCGGGCCTCCTCCACGTCGTTCTTCGCCTTTTGATAGAGCTGGTCCAGAACTGTTTGAGGCACGGGGCTGATGCCCAGCCCTATCAACGCGGCCGGATCCACCACCTCCACCACGTATAGGCGTGAATTATACTTCCTCGCCAAATCAATGGCCACGTCCAAGGCCCTCTTGGAGTGGGGCGAGCCATCATACGCCACCACTATCTTCTCGAACATGAATTGATAATAGTGAGTCAGATATTTAAGGATTAACCACGTTGAACTTCCTCATGCACGATATGGAGACCGTTATCCGGTGCACTGACCTCCTCCCCGCCCTANNCTTTTCCTATCATACGATCCACTCCCCCACGTAGCCCACCCCCCTCTCCAGCCTATGCCCCCTCTTCTTGAACCCAGCATAGCTGACCATGCTCTCCAGCTCATCGATGGTGGGGTACTTATTGGCGCCTAGCAGCATCTGGACCAACATGTATAGGTAGCCGAAGCCGTTCTCCTCCAGCGGCTGTATTATTATCAAGGACCCCCCAGGCCTTATCAATTCGTGAAGCTGGC
>DAHE01000034.1:0-1688 GCA_002508315.1 Thermocladium sp. UBA166 | reverse complement strand
ACTCAAGCGAGACGGGCCTGTCGAAAACCAATGCCTCCTCCAGAAGCGGGGCGTTTATCAGGGTGGCCACCGCGCCGAAACCATCGTCGAACGACGCCACTAAGATGCGGCGGAACCTCTTCAAGTCAAGCGATTTCGCTAGCTCGTTCTTCAAAGCTATAACTGCCTTGATCCTATTAAAGCCTGAGTGAACCAATTCAAGCACGGTTTGATTTATCTTGTTCTCCACGAAGTCAGGGCCTTGCTTGACTATTAGAGCGTTGTACAGCCGGCCAACCTCCTTGGCTGCATCCCCGCTTACCTGGGGGTAATCGTAATCCTTTATTGTGTATAGTTTATCAAGTATATTCATTCTCTGGGATACCCCTATCAATGACCTAATGTAGATGGACGTCTTGCTCTCCTCCGCCAACCTTATGGCCCCAGCTATTGTGTATCTGCTCTCCATAACGCGCAGGAGGAGGGTTAAGTAGTATCTATCCATTAGGCCAAGCTCATTCAATGCATTTATCAATCCTTGATCCCTTATTGAGGATTGAGACCCGCCTGAGAGGAATTTGAAGAAAGACACAGATAATCACCCTACCTTATCCACCAGCAATCCCAGAGCTGATAGCTTCGCCATAAGGGACTCCAGCTCCGGCGTTGGAACTGACTTCCCGCTCAACGCGTCCTTTATGGCGCTTAAGTACTCATCCCCTAAAACATCGGATATTATCGATTCATCCACCAGTTTCTTCCCGCTCCAATTAACGCTAATGGTGCCCGTCTTGAACGAGGGGCCCGACCCAGTCACCAACAGCGTGGTGGAGGCGCGCCTCACCATGCCGTACCTATCCACGTATGCCAACAGCACGTGGTCGCCACATGGAATCGCTATTTGGGCCAGCCCACCCTTGGCCGCCTCCTCCAGCAGGGATGGGTTAACCGTTATGGAGTGCTCCCTGCCGCATTTGGGGCATTTGACCCTGGTCTCCGACTGCATTGCTTCAGTAATATAAAATCAATTAATAAGGTTTTGCAGTCAAATTGCTATATCTATTGACCATCCTAACTATTTCGCCCAATATGCCAGCCACCTCCTTCTGGTCCATGTTTATCAACGACGTCTTGAACACCGCTATGGGATCCATAATGGAGGGCAGCGTCGATATTATTATGTCCGGATCAACCAGTTCTATATCCATCTTGTTAACAATCAGGAACTTTGGTTTGCTCGATATTCCCATATCCATCATCTTGGAGTACCAGTACGTCAAGTTAGAGAACGTCGCCATGTCGGAGGCATCGGCGAACATTATTATGACATCCACGTCGAAATTCAACTTGCTTATGCTCTCGAACAATTCCCTCTGCCCCGGGAAGTCGTACACCACCACATCGGTTCCATCCACGTTCAACCTATAGACCTCCAATTTAGTGGTGGCTCCCTCGGACTCCCCGAGACCCATTATTCTTCGTATGAATGTAGTTTTCCCAACGCCTCCATCACCTAATAACGCCACCCTCACGGACGCAAATCATTGAATTCAAATATAAAAATTTTTATGATACTGACCCCCTCCCCGCCCTTAGCAGTAGACCCGAAATTCGATTGGTAATAATTTTTATCTGTTAATAGTAATCTATAAGGATTTAATGAAATTAAATAATTGATTTTATAAGAATTTTTAGAAATTTCTAAGTTT
>DAHE01000048.1:11462-20037 GCA_002508315.1 Thermocladium sp. UBA166 | reverse complement strand
CGGGGAAAGTAATAAAGGTTTTCCTTACCTGGCCGACGCCGCCACCCTCTCCGCGTCGTCCCTGTGCTTCACGGCGTAGCTCTTCAAGTCGCCCGCCGCGGCCGCCATCACCTCCTCCGCCAGGCACTCCTCAAGCGGCTTGGGGTTATTATGGGCGCAGCCCCGCGCGCCCTCCGCTATCCACCTAATGGCCGTGTCCAGCCTCCTGGCCGGAGTCACGTCGACCGCCACGGGGTACGCTATGCCTCCGTAGATGACCCTCGTCACCTCCTCCCTGGGGGCGGAGTTAACTATCGCGTCCACCAGCACTTGGATTGGGTTCTTCCCCGTGGATAGGTAGATTATGTCGAAGGACCTCTTGACGACCCCGTACACCTTGTGCTTCTTCCCGGCGTTCTTGCCGGGGTGCAGCAGTGCGTTCATCAGCCTCTCAACTATGGGCATCCTATCCTTCCCGAACCTCCTCCTCTGGTTCCTCCCCTCCGTGTGGGGCAGGACCATGGGCTTCAGGCACATGTACCTCCTCAAGCCTGGGTCCCTTATCACCACGTCCTCGTAGGTCCACTTGCCGAACAACTTAATGGGCTCGTCGCTGAGCGTCCTAACGGCCCTCGGGCACTCCTCTATTATCTGGGCGCCAGACACTTGGTAAACCGTGGCTCCCTTGGACAGCTGCTGGCTCTGGCTCATTGCGCCCCATCTCCATGTGGAATTAATAAACATTGTGTTCACGACGCCAATCCGGGCAGAGGTCGATGTCACCCCAGTACACCAACTCGCTTCCCCTCAAGCCGAAACGCTTCACCCAGACCTCTACCCCCGAGTCCACTGCCTCCCGGAAAGCGGCGGAGAACCTGGGATCCATGCCCCAATTCGGGGCGAAGCAGTTGGCGCTCCTCATTACCAGGATGAAGGCAATGCCCCTCCACCCCTCCCCCCTCAACCGCGCCAGGAGCGCCATGTGATCCGCCCCGCGCCTGGTCGGCGCGTCGGGGAAGAGGGCCCTGCCCCCCACCGCCAGGGTGCATCCCTTCACCTCCACGTACGCGTCGTCGAAGGCGAAGTCCAGCCTATGCCGCCCAACCCTCACCTCCCTCCTAGAGCCGCTGGGTAGGAATTGGGAGGCTATATCGGAGTGGATCCCGCTGTCCACCACCACCCACTCCCCGCTGTCCCAGCTCCACGCGGCCGTCACCCTGCACTTAGTCGCGCCCCCCGCGCTTCTACGCACTAGCACCTTGTTGCCCGGGTATATGAGGTCGAGGAGCCGCCCCGGATCGTGTAGGTGGCACGGCCCTGAGTCCGTCTCCACCGTGAACCTGTTGGGCCTGTTGATGACCCGCGCCTCCCAGGTCTCCCGGAACTCGTAAACCGCGTCCCCAGCAAGCATCGGCGGGGATTTAGGAGTTAATGTTTATAAATGCCCATCCCCGTCTTCCAATTATGGGCAAGATAAGGCCGAGGTACATAAAGAGGGCGGCCGAGGAGTTGATATCGCTTTATGGGGATAAGGCGTCCAAGGATTTCGAGGCCAATAAGGAGTTGGTGAACGCCGTGGCCCGGGTCCCCTCGAAGAGGATACGGAACAAGATAGCCGGGTATGTGACCCACGTGGTTAGGATGGAGTCTGAGGAGGCCAGCGAGGAGGCGCCCAGGCTGGAGGAGGTGGAGGAGTGATGGTTCAGAAGGGAGATTACATACTGCTCGAGTACACCGTCACCTCCAAGGATGACGGTAAGGTGGTGGAGACCACCGTGGAGGATACAGCGAAGCAGGCCAACATATACAACCCGGACGAGGTCTACGGCCCGCGCCTCATAATAGTGGGGGAGACGAAGCTATTCGAGCCCCTGGAGCAAGCCCTACTGGCGGCGGATGAGGGCGGCGAGGTCAACGTCGAGGTCCCGCCCGACAAGGCTTTCGGGGAGCGCGATCAGGGGAAGGTGAAGACGCTCTCCATAAGGGAGTTCTACAAGTACGGTAAGATACCGAAGCCCGGCGACGTGGTTGAGATGGACGGCCAGCAGGCCAGGGTGATAAGCATATCCAGCGGGAGAGCCATACTGGACTTCAACCACCCCCTCGCAGGCAAGGCGCTCATCATAAAGGGCAGGATAGTGAGGAAGCTGGTCACAGATGAGGAGAAGGCAAAGCAGATAGTGAAGATATACCTCCCCCGCGTCGAGGGCGGGGACGTGGAGGTGAGCGTGGATAGGACGGCCAAGTCGGTCACAGTGAAGCTGCCTCCCAGCACGCTCTTCATCGATAAGATAGGGAACGTGAAGCTCAGGATAGCGGAGGACCTGGCGGAGAAGTTCGGCGCGGAGAAGGTTCAATTCATTGAGGAGATAACGATTAAGAGGGAGGAGCAGAAGAGGGAGGGGGAGCAGCAGCAACAGCCTCAGCAGCAAGCACAGGCACAGCAGGGACAACAGGAGGGGGGTGTTCAGAGTGCTCAAGCCTAACGCCAATAACCTGGAGACCGGGACCACCACCGTTGGAATGGTGACCCGAGACGCCGTGGTGCTCGCCACAGACAGGAGGGTCACGGCGGGGTACTACATAGCCCACAGGAGGGGGAGGAAGATATGGCGCATAGACGACCACGTGGCGGCCACGATGAGCGGGGGGGTCGCCGATGTTCAGAAGATACTGGAGGCCTTGACTCTTCAAGCCATGGATTACAAGATACGCACGGGCCTACCGGTCCCCGTGAAGACTCTGGCCAACTACGCCTCGATCGCCATGTTCTCCAGCAGGCCCTACATATTCATAGCCCACATGATACTCGGCGGCGCCACTGAGCAGGAGGGCCCGGTCCTGTACACCATTGACTGGTACGGCTCAGTGAATGAGGAGAGGAGGTTCGCCTCCACGGGCAGCGGGTCCCCCACGGCGTTCGGCGTGTTGGAGGATGGGTATAGGGATGGAATGAGCCTGGAGGACGCCGTTAAGCTGGGCATAAGAGCGGTGCGGGCCGCCATGATGCACGACCCAGCCAGCGGGGAGGGCGTGGACGTGATAACCATAACGCCGAAGGAGGGCTTCAAGGAAGTCGATACGTCAAAATACCTCTAACGGCCCTTCAAGGGTTCCCAGGGAAGGCCCGCGTTGGGCGGGGCGTCATCCATCGCTGCCTAGCCTCGATAATGCTGCCATCACCGCCTCCCCCGCCTTCAACGCCATATCGCTTATGGCCCTGGTTGGGAGAAATGCGCCGCCCAATTTATTGCTCACCATGAGCACGCACCCAGCCCTGGCCCCCCTTATGGAGGCTATCACCAGGAGGGCCCCGCACTCCATCTCGACGCCCGCCACGCCAAGCCCAGCCAGGCTCGACGCGTCGAGCCTATTCTCGGCGTAGAACGCATCGCTGCTGTACACCACCCCCTCCCTAGCCGGCAGTCCCCTCCTCCTAACCTCCCCCATCAACGCCAGGTGGAGGGAGGGGTCCGCGGCGGCTGGGTAGGCCAAGCGGCCCAGGTACTGCTCGTAAAGGCCCCCGGGCAGGTAAGCCGCGCCCCTGGCCACTATGTACTCGCCTGGATCGGCGGTTACGCCTCCGGCCGTGCCAAGCCTCACTATGTTGGAGGCGCCCAGTTTCATCAATTCCTCCAGCACTATTGCGGCGGACGGCCCCCCTACCCCGTGGGACGCCAGCGTGATCTCAACCCCACCCCTCTCACCTGTCACCACCAGGAACCCCCTATTGGTGTTGACTGTCCTAGGATTGGAGAGGAGCCTAGATAACAGCCTTATCCTGCCGGGGTCGCCTGCCAGCACGGCGTTGCTCGCCACCTCGCCCTTCCTGGCCTTCAAGTGCACCGGGCTCACTTGACCTCCCCCCCAGCCCTCCTCAACTCCTCCCTCAAGTAGCCAACCACCCTGGCGACCTCCTCCCTCGCCTCGCCCTCGCTCTCCGCGCTGGCGTACACGTGTATCTCCAGGTAGGGCGCCCCCACCTCGTGACCCTTGGGGTGGCTCTTAACGTACACCCGCCTCCCCATCCTCATCCCCCTCTCTATTATTGGCGCGGCATCAGCCTCGGGCACGCCCCTCACCGCGAAGCTCTCCTCCGCGAAGCTAAGCCTTGGCCCGACCTCCCTCAGCCTGGGCTCAATGTATTGCTCGAACATTCCCTGCATCTCCGCCGGGACCCCGGGCATGGCTATGATGATTGAGCCCCCCTCCCTCACCCAAATGCCGGGCGCCGTGCCCACGGGGTTTGGAATAGGCTCCGCTCCCTGGGGCATCATTGCCTGCTTCAGCCTGGGCTGCGTGAGCTCCAGCCCGGCGGCCGCGAATCTGCGCCTCACCAACTCCAGCGCCGCCTCGTTTAAATCGTACCGCCGCCCCAAAGCCTTGGCGAGGGACTCGCTGGTCTTGTCATCAAAGGTGGGGCCCAGGCCCCCCGTGGACACCACCAGCTCCACTCCCCGCCCCACGGCGTCTCGAAACGCCTCCACCTCCTCCGCCTCCTCGTCGGGCACGGTCACCTCCCGCCTAACGTCGTACCCAAGCAGCGTTAGTTTCCTGGCCAGCCAGGCAGCGTTGGTGTTCACGGTTCTGCCGATGAGGAGCTCATTCCCGATGGATAATATCCAGGCCCTCATCGATTTCTCAACGCGCCTCCCTCATATAAATATGCGCGCGAGGTTTATAATGAACTCCATGGACCCACAGCCATGGAGTACTTGGTCCTGCTCTGCCCCAGGTGCGGCAAGCCATCCGCGGCCAGGGCCAGGTCGCGCTCCCATTCCTGCCCTTACTGCGGGGCGGCGTTTCAAGTGGCGGAGGCGACTCTGGTGGGGAGGGCGTCCTCCGGCAGGGAGGCTCGATCCATTATTAGGAAACTGCTGGGGGACTACGCTGAGCAATGATATAATATATAAGAAATTTCGTTAATTCCTGGGCCTCGGTTCTTGCCTCTTAGCTATTGCGTGGAAGGACTCCGCCAGGGCCTTTGCGCGCTCGTGGAAGGCGTCGACCAACTCGGTTAACCTGCCCCGAATCTGCTCGGGCGACTTCACGGAGTAGACGTAGGTGTAGCCGCCGTTCCTGGCCAGCACCGGCCTCCTATTGGCCAGCCCGAGCTGTACGAACTTTATCAGGGAGCGCTCCACGGTGCTCCTCGACTTGCCCACGGCGTTGGCCACCTCTGCCACCGTCATAGTGTCCCCACCGCTCAGCGTGTTGTATATCTCTATCTCAGTTGAGGAGAGACCGAATATGCACTTAAGCAGGTCCTCCTCGCCGAACCTCTCCACCAATTCATCAGCCTCCTTCTCCTTTATTGAGACAAGTGACACCACCAATTACCACCAATAACAGAGTCACAGCCGTCTTTTATAAATGTTTTGCATACGAACCCGACCCGCGCTCACGTGAGGGCCGTCGAATATCGAACAACCCCAACGTTGGTTAGAGGATGAATGAGAAAACCCCCCTCAGCCTACCCATGTGCTGGTAATGCCCCACGTCGAACAGGAAGCCAAGGGGATCGCCTCCCACCCACCTATACAGATCTACGGCGTCCCTCAACGTGAAGCCACCCCCCCTCGATGCTACCACTACTTGCATGGGCCTCCCCCCGAACAGCAACGCCCTAACCTCCACGTCGACGCCCCCAAAAGAGGAGTGGATTCGCCTGACGATCATCCCGCTCGTGGAGGCCGGCTTGGATCCCACCACGTACACCCCGGAGCCCCCCGCCCACGCGTAATCAAACCCAACCAGCCTTTGATCGCCCACCCCCAGCATCCTCCCAGCCTCCCCTATCCCGATCAACACCTCATGCATGCTCCTCCTCACCACGGCCTCAGTGCCACCGACGTCCACGAGCCTCCTCCCAACTCCTATGAAGACCCCCCNNCCTCCTGGCCCTCACCTCCACCCTAAGCCCCGCCTCCCCCCGCTTATCGCACCCGCTGCGGTTGATTACCCATTCATCCAAGTCAACGGCCACCCCGGCATCCACCCCAGCCGCGCGCATCGCCATGCACTGCGAGAGCGCGAGGAAGGGGTCGCTGGACGACACGGAGTCCCCCGACCCGCTCACCTCCAACTCCTCCTCAGTCCCCGTGTAGACGGCGTCGAACGAGCCAAGCAGCCTCCCGCCGAGCACTACATCGCCCCCCCTCACCTCCGCGTCCTCCCCCTCCTCCACGTCCATCAACGTGGACAGGAAGTCCAGCGTGAACACCCTATTATCCCCCAGCAGGCCCAGTCGACGATGTGGCTCAAGCTCCAGGATCCGGGCCTCCCTGGCGCCCGCCACTAGGGTAACCCTATGACCGCCCCTCGCCAGTAGGTAGGCGAGGTAAGCCGTGCCGGCGTTCAATCCAATAACAGCCACCCTAGCCATGAATGGCCTAGATGATCCCCGCTTTAACACTATCGGGGTTTAGGAAAAACCCCCTCGAAGGAAGGCGCGCGGCTGGTTTCCCCGGGGAGTCCCCGCACCACGGCGGGGTGATTCGCGGGTCGCCTACGCTATCTCCAGGGTTATGGGGGCGTGATCAGACCCCACCACGTCCTCAAGTATCCCCGCCCCCCTTATCCTATCCCTCAATGACTCCGACGCCACGCAGTAATCTATCCTCCACCCAATGTTCTTCTCCCTCGCGTGGAACCTATAGGACCACCACGTGTAGTGGCCGCCCTCCTTCACGAATAGCCTATAGGTATCAATGAAGCCCAGCGACAGGAAGCGCGTGAACCACGCCCTCTCCTCATCCGTGAAGCCGGCGTGATTCCTATTCTCCCTGGGCCTGGCTATATCCCTCTCCTCGTGCGCCACGTTGAAGTCACCGCACGCCACAACAGGCTTCCCCAGCCCCACCGCGAATCGCTCGAATGCCTCATCGAACCTGAGCTTGAAGTCCAGCCTCCTCAGCTCCTCCCCCGCGTTGGGGAAGTACGCGTTGATCACGTACAAGTCATCGAGCTCCAGCGCCAAGACCCTCCCCTCCTCGTCGAACTCCTCAACCCCAAGCCCCTTGATGACTCTAATGGGGTGCACCCGGGTGAGCGTTAGGACGCCGCTGTAGCCCCGCCTCATTGATGGGGCCATGTACGCCTCGTAGCCCGACATTTGTAGGTCCAGGGGCACGGAGTCCGCCTTCACTTCCTGGAACATCAACACATCATAGCGACCCGACCCAACCAGGTCCAGCACCCCCCGCTTGAGGGCAGCGCGTAGGCCGTTAACGTTCCAAGAGAGCAGCATCACGGCGAGAGCGCAGTGGGCGGGGGCTTAAAACGCTACCCTCTCCTTGTAATAGTTACAGTAACTCCTCAACCCGCACTCGCCGCACTTTGGATTTCTGGCCCTGCACACCCTCCTCCCGAACTCTATCAGGGATAGGTGGCCCCACAGGTACTCGTCCTCCTTGAATATCCCCATCCACGCCTTGCTAGCCGCGTCGTACGTGGAAGCCAAGCCCAGCCTCCTGCTTATCCTCAGTATGTGCGTGTCCACCGGGAACGCGGGCTTCCCGAGATTCACCAATATCACGTCCGCGGTCTTGGGCCCAACCCCGGGCATCGACATCAGGAACCGCCTAGCCTCCCCAACGCTCATCCCCCTCACCCCCTCCAAATCGACGCCGACCGCCGCCTCGGCCAGCTCCATCAACTGCCTAGCCCTCCTCCTATGCATCCCGGCCGGGCGTATTATCGACGCCAGCCTCTCCTCGCCCAGCGATAAGATGCTCCGGGGCGTTATGCCGCCCACCTCCCTCCTCAACGCCTCAAGCGCCTTACCGGCATTGGCGTCGCTAGTGTTCTGGGTGAGCACGGTGGCGACCAGCGCCTCAAATATGGAGCCGCCCCCCAGCAACACCTTCCAAGCCACGAACCTCTCCGGGTCCAGCCTCACTCCCTTAAGGGCCTGGATCACGGCCGCCCTGCCCAACACGGTTGCCAAGCCCGGCCTGGACTTTAAAAACGCCACCCCCAACCACTCCCCCACTCCTCCCTTCGCCGCGTTATGCGATTGCTCTCTCGGTGAGCGCGGGGGGCTCGCTTGACCCGGCGGCCACCTTGGCTATGCTTACTGTCTTCAGCAAGACCCCGGCCACGGCCGGCCACGGGAGCCTGAACAGCGCGAGGGGGAGGGCTAGTATGAACAGCGTTATCCCGGTCAGGAAGAGTATTGCGTTGAATCGCCCGCTGATCCTCTTGAAGTCGTTGTATAGGATGAAGCCCGCCACCAACTCGAACGAGTATCCAGCCATCAGCGCCGCCCCCATAAATGTCCACTCGCGCATCATGCCGAACACTATGAAGGCAAGCGTCAACGCCAGGGAGTACGGGGTGTACCTGCGGATATACGTGGATGACCTCAACCCGGAGCTCCCGAACAACCTATAAGCGGCGATGCCTAGGCCCCAGAGGATCCAGAGAATTGATACGAGGGGCCAGGAGAACAGTGACTGGAGCGGCGCGAATGCGGTCAGCGATAGAACTATCATTATTATGATGCCCGCCGTCAAGCTTGTCAACGTTGCAGAGCGAAACCTATTCACGGCCAAGGACTTTAGGCGCGACTTAATAAATTATCTGACCTCCTCCC
>DAHE01000048.1:0-11303 GCA_002508315.1 Thermocladium sp. UBA166 | reverse complement strand
AAGGGCGAGGATTGCCGTTGATTTATCACTGTCACTGCGCGTTGATGTGGTGAATGATGGTTCAGTCGTCCAGGGTCGACGCGCGGGCATTGATTGGGTTCCCCGCTCAACTCCCTCCCACTACTCCTGCGCCGGTTCTCCCTGCTCCTCCTTGCTGGGCTCCTCCTTTATTGCGGGCTCCCCCTTCCAATCGCTTGGGTAGACCAGCACCGCGTTTATTTGAACTGTTTGATCGCTCACGGCGTTGCCGCGCACCAACTTCCTCCTCCTGCCCCCCTCCTCCCTTGGCCTGTACCCAGGCGGGCCGGGGAGAAGCAGGTACCGCTTGGCCGGGCCCTGTAGGTGTGGAAGCATGGGCGCCCCCTCGAACCCGCTTCCGCCCGTTATCTTTAGCTTCAGCTCGCTTGGCAGTTGAATGGCGCCCTCCAGCAGCTTGGCGTCCACGACGTCCCCAATGCTGGCCCCAATCAATCGCTCCGCCTCCCTGTCCTTCACCTCCACCTGCCTAGCCCTGCCGCTGAGGGGATCCGATATCACTAACTTGAAAGTAGGCATCGAAGAGTCATTTCAGCATCTTATTTAAATTTTGCCCCGGGCTCAGGCCCACCTCCTCCTGGCCTCCTGGTACTCGTGAATCAAGTCCACCTCGCCCGGCTCCAGGTACTCCCTGAAATCGGTGAGCAGCTTGATCAAGTGATCCTCGGGGAGGTCGACGTAGAGATCATCCCCCTCCCTCACGTGCCTGCCCACCATTGAATTGCCTTGAATGGACACCGCCACCTCCTCCCCCCTCCTGGCTAATTGAACGGGCTTCCCATTATTCTGCATCTGCATAACGGTCCCTATGACCCTCCCATCATCCGCCCTCCTCAATCGATACCCAGGCCTCAACTGCCCCTCAAGCACCTTGACGCCGACTATTATGGGGTTACTCCTCCTAAACACGTACCCCGGCATCAGCCTCACCTTGCCTGGCCGCACCAATTTAGCCAACTCCTCCTCAACGGACCGACTCCTCTGCTCCCTGTGCCAGCTCAGGAAGTCATCCACCAGCCTATACAGTATGTTGTTCTGGAAAACCCTGACGCCGTGCTGCTGAGCCTCGGCCTCGGCCTCGGGGGTAACCTTCACGTTGAACGCCAAGACGACGGCGTATAGGGGGTCGCTCCTCCTCACCACGGAGGCCTCTATCACATCCCGCCTGGTCACGGGCCCTATATCCGCCCTCCTGACCGGTATGCTCTGTCCCCTCAGGTACATGACCATGCTCTCCAGGGTTCCCAGGGTATCGGCCTTAGCCACAACCCCGCTCTTATCAACCTCTATCCTGATGGCGGCCGCCTCAGCGCTCAGCTCGCTCACGGCGGCTCTCAACTGCGAGTCGCTCCGCGCCACTATGAGGGGGGATCCAGGCACCGCTCGCTCCAGGGAGTCGCCGACCACCCTGACGCCCGCCGCGGCCCTAACCTCGTCCACGAACATGTACTTATCCTCTGGGTCCCTCATCTCGTCCAGGGGTTTCGGCATGACCAGCAGCCTCACCGTTGTGTCGAAGGGCCCATCCACGCCCAGCGCGGCTATCCTATCCCCCCTCCTCAGGGAGCCGTCGTATATTATGGCGTCCGCGGTGGTTCCCCAGCCCTTCTCCTCCTTTATCTCCATTATGACGCCCCTCCCCGGCCCGCTTCCCACAGCCAGCCTATCCCTCACCAGCCTCTGGGTGAGCCCCGCCAGAACCACCAGCAGGTCAGCCACTCCCTCCCCGGTCACAGCGCTGGTGGGAACTATGGGTACCTGCCTGGAGTAATCAGCCACCCTATCATACCTATCCGCCTCTATGCCGTGCTCCGCCAACTCCCCCGCTATTCTAGCTATCATCTCCTCCACGCGGCCCTGCACCGCCTCGTCCTGCTCCTCGTATGAGTCTATGAAGGCGGAGTTGGGGTGAGGCTCCCAGCCGTATATCTTGTCGACCTTATTCGCCGCCACCACGAACGGTATGCCTCTGGACTTCAAGAGGAAGATGCTCTCCTTGGTTTGCTCCTCCACCCCCTCCAACGCGTCTATGACTAGTATGGCCAAGTCAGCCACGGATCCCCCCCTCCGCCTGAGGTTGGAGAACGCCGCGTGGCCGGGCGTGTCAACCATGAGGAACCCCCTCACCCATATCTTCCCGCTCAGCTTGAACTTGGCCAGCAGGCTGGCCGCGTACCTCTCTATGGCGGGCCAGGGCAGGTAAGAGAGGCCTATGTGCTGGGTTATCATGCCGGGCTCCCTGTAGGCCACGGCGGTGTTCCTTATCTTATCCAGCAGCAGGGTCTTCCCCACATCCACGTGGCCGACCACTACTACTATGGGTGCCCTGTACTCAACCATATCGAGTCGAGGATATAGGCTATTTAAAAATCATTACCCTAACCAATCACGCCCCCTGCCCGGCTCCCTGCGCCTTGCGTATCCAGGCCAGCCTCCTGGGGCTCCTCCCCATCCTGGCGCTGACGAAGCACTTCCTGCTGCAGAACCTGGAGACGGTGCCGTCGCTCCTGACGTACATGAAGCCAGTGCCCGGCGCAATAGGCCTCCCGCAGTAACTGCAATTATATATCCTCATGGCTTTGGGCGCTCCTTCATGAATTTATAAATTTTGTCGCTTCCTGGGCTCCACGGCCCTCGCCACGGCGATGCCCACAACGTACAGCGCGGATAGCGTCGCGCCTATGGTGGTCTCTATCACTCCCCCAGTGGCACCGGGCGACACAATTAACGCGAATACGAATGACGCGAGCACCCCCCACCTCCAATTCCTCCGCCACGCGCCCGCGCTCACTGCCCCGACCTTGGTGAGGCCGGCCATGACGAGCGGCAACTGGAAGCCCATGCCCATGGCCACCATGAAGGAGACGACAGTGCCTATGAAGGACTTAATGCTGAGCGTCGGCTCCACTCCCAGGGACTCATCGAGGAGCAGGAAGAACCTCAGCATCGCTGGAACTATCACGGCGTAGGCGAACAACGCCCCGGCGGCGAAGAGGGCAATGGATGGAATTACGGCTGCCTTGACCGTCCTCCTCTCGTGCGGGTACAGGCCCGGCGCCGCGAATCCCCACACCTCCCACATGATCACCGGCAGCGCGACGGCCGCGGATAACAGCAGCGACACCTCTATTGAGGCGTAGAGCGGATCGAACACTCCCACGGATATCAGCTTCACCTGACTGGGGAGCAGGTGCGCCACGAACCCGCTCACCAACTCGGTGGAGATGCTGTGATCAATGGATGGGTAGGGAAGGGGGATCAAGGGATCCCCGCCAACCCTCACCACCCGCACCCCGAAGGCGAAGGAGAATATGAACGCCAAGGCGACGACGAGCAACGCCCGCCTGAGCCTCCCAGTCAATTCAGCCAAGTGGGAGAGCAGCTCCTCCCCGGACATCACTTACCCTTCTGCAGCTCCTCTACCTGCCTCTGCAGCTCCTCTATCTTCTTCTTCAACTCATCAACGCTCTCCCCGCCGGCCTTCCCCTCGCCGATCTGTGCCTGTTGCTGGGGCTGTGGTTGCTGGGGCTGCGCCGCGCTTGACTGCATCTGCCTCAACTCGTTCTCCACCTCTATCTGGCCCTTCCTGAACTCCCCGACGGCCCTGCCCAGGGATCTGAATATCTCCGGCAGCTTGCTGGCGCCCCCGAAGAGCACCACCGCCACCACTATCACGATCACCCAGTCCCACGCGCTCGCGAACATGCCTCGTAAGGCTCTGGGAGGAGTATATATATTTACCGGGTATCTCCGGCCGCGACGTCAAGTTTATCTGATAGAGGGTTACTTAAACCGGTGCCGGCTGTATCTAGGCGGAGCAGGGATGAATTGATAATAGGGAATGGATTGAGGGTGGACGCTAGGCTTGCCTACTTGCTTAAATCCGTGATGGAGTTGGGCTCCCTGAACGCCGCGGCCAGGCGCGTCGGGGTGCCGTACGCCTCCGCCTGGGAGTGGGTAAGCAGGGCCGAGTCCTTCCTGGGGCGTAGATTAGTGGAGAGGCGGAGGGGTGGGGAGGGCGGTGGGGGCGCTAGGTTGACTGGGGACGGCGTTGCCCTGCTGAGGGAGTTGGAGGCGGTTATGGGGGGCGGCGCTGACCTCACGGTGTCGGGCAGCAACGATGAGGCGGTGCCGCGGTTGCTTGGCTTGCTGGAGTTATCGTCATCCAGCGAGTGGGTGGGCTCGCTTAACGGCTTGTCCAGGGTATTGATGATGGAGGTGGACGTGGCGGGCATTCACTTGATTGGGGGCAATGAGGAGGCCATAGATGAGCTAGGTCTCTCCAGGGAGCTGCGGTTGGTGAAGGGGTATAGGAGGAGCATAGGCTTAGTGATGAGAAGCGAGTTAACGCTTAGGCAGGTGGTGGGGGGGTTGAGGGAGGGGCGTCTCAGGTTGAAGATGAGGAACCTCGGCTCGGGCACTAGGATGTTGATCGATAAGTTCCTGGCCGATAATGGCCTGGACCCAGGCGAGGTGGCTAGCCCGCCCTCCGTGGCGCGCACCCACGCCGAGGTGGCGAGGGCCGTGGCTGGGGGGGAGGCCGATGTGGGGGTGGCTATAGAGTACGCGGCCCGCCTCCTCGGACTGCGATTCATTAAGCTGGCCGTGGAGGACTTCGACTTCATATACCTGAGGGGAAACGATAGGCCAGCCATAAGGAAATTCGAGTCCCTGCTGGGATCAGACGCGGCGAGAAGCATTATATCCAATATGAGTGGGTACATGGCGTGATCGAGGGCCCAGCATGGAGGCGCGGCGATACTCCCCCCCCCCCCCNNCGCTTTCATGGAAGCGCCTCCGCGCTTTGGTCGTGGTTGCCCGCCCTCGCCCTCACTTGCCTGGCTTGGCGGCTAGGAAGAACGGCGTCGATGCGGCCGTTAAGCCCGCCTCCAGTAGGACCGCGTTGATTAACCCGAGGCGGCTTATCATGTATGCAAATAAAACGCTGGCCAGCACAGCCGCCGCGAATTTCCCGTTATAGATTATGCCGAATAGGAACGTGGAGGATGAGGTTCCATACCTATCCCCTATCAGCGATGCGTATAGCGTCATCATTGCCCCGCCCAGGAACCCCACCAAGCCCGCCGCCGCTATGTATAGGGCTGGAAGGCCGCTCAACGCGAGTGGGGTGACCGCCGCCAGTATTAATGCCTCCGCGAGTATGGTGTTCCTCCTCCCCCATGAGTCTGATATGAAGCCCATTACGGGCCGCCCCAGCCCGCTGAACAGGGGCAGCACCGTGGCGGCGATGGTTAGGGTGAGGTAATCGTACCCCTCCCCCATCACCGAGAGGCTGGAGGAGTAGAGCTGGAGGGGTATGGATGCGAGCGAGAACGACGTGAATATCAACCAGAAGCTTGGGCCGGGGGGCAATGGATTGCCCCTCCCCCTCCCCCCGCCGCTCGTCGCTGGGTACTTGCTGCTAGCCATCAACGCCGTCGACGCGATCAGCAGCGCGCCGCCTATGGCCATCATCGGCGCCAGGTAATCCCCGCGGCTGGCCAGGGGGGATATGAATGGGTTGAAGAAGGTGGAGCCAAGCCCGAAGCCCATGTTTATCAAGCCAGTTGCTAGCCCCCTTGATTTGCCGAACCACTTCACGCCTAGGTTTATGGAGACGGCGTACACGAAGCCAACCCCAATGCTTCCCAGGGACCAGAGGGCGTAGAAGGCGTATATCGACTTACTCAGCCCAGCGGTCATCATGCCGATGCCCGCCAACACGCTGCCCGTGGCCCCCACTACGGCTGGCCCCCGCGCGTCTGCCACGTACCCCCCAAGCACTTGCGATGCTGTTGAGAATAGGACGAATAGGGAGTAGGCTGTTTGGATGAGGGGGAGGCCAACCCCAAAGTCCTCGGCGATGGGCTTCATGAGGATGTTCCAACTATATTGGTAAGTGCCCACCAAGAGCATGGGAACCAATCCCTGAACGATGATTAACCACTTCCTCACTGCCCCGCCGCCGCCCAGTCCCTTTTTATCTTATGTGCCCACAGGGAGGCGCGCGGCCCGCCTCCACCATAACGCCGTGGGGCGGGGAGCCATTCGGCGGGGACCCATGAAGCGAGGAGCGGAGGTCCTGGGGGAGGGGGAAGAGAAGGAGGGAAGGGAAGGAGGTGGAGAGAGAGGGAAGAAAGGGAAATAATTGATAGAATTGCGCGCCCGCTGATTTAGGCGTTGGTTACTCCTTCTTTATGGCCTTCTTAACGGCGTCCAGGGTGGCTGGGGGTATTGTAGTCATGCCGTGGGCGTGCCGTGCGTGCGCCGCCACTATGTCCATCATTTCCTGCTCCGAGGATACGCCGTGCACCTCGAAGCCGCACTGCATGCCCACGTCCTTACACTTGAAACTGTACGGCATGCCTTTATATTACTGGTAAATTATTTAAATGTTTGCGTTGTGGTGGGGAACCAGTCCCTAAGCGGTTACGCGGTTCCTCACGGGTCCAAGGCCCGCCGCCCTCCCGTAAAGACTCATCACTAGGGAGTCCCCGCGGCTCAGAGTTAACGCTGCTTCACGGCACCCCCGTGCAATTCCTGAATGGAGAGCGGCGAACCTCGCCCAGGGGAGCGGTTCATAATTACTATATTATATTGTTATTATATCGTAATTAATCTGAACTATGGCTCGACGCTGCATCTGTACCGTGTGGCCAAGTTCATACTCGGTGGGGAGTTGACTGAGGAGGATGAGTTCTTTGATAGGGAGGATTACGTCAGCGTTTTGCCTAGCTATATAGGAAAGGGGGGAGGATGCGATGTAGTCTCTGAAGCCAATCGAGGCAGGGGATCCTGGGGAGGCGATTAAGGAGTCTGGTGAGCTCTGGGGGTGGGTTTAGGGGGTCATTGTCGCGGCGATTCTCCATTGATTATCAACGTAATCACTATATAATCTAAAAAGCTTAATTAATCTACTTCTTTGACTACTACCCTAATGGTTGCCTACGTTGCCGTAATGGTTGGGACGTCATTGTTGAGGAACGCCGTTAATTCTGGCTTAATCAGTGAGAGGTATGCTGCTACGATTAAGAATGCATTGGAGGGCGACCTCAATTCCGATAAGGAGCTTGGGGTTAATGTCTTAAACTCCGGCTTGTTTAGTGAATTAAAGGAATTCATTAAAAACAACGCTGGGGGGTGCTGCGCCGAGTTGAGCACATTAATGGCTTTTAGCGGTAGTGTTGGGGGTGACCTTAATGTTGAGTTCTTCTACACCTATACCAAGACCACGTGGTTATCGGCGTTGGCGTTATCCAATTGCCTAAGCGAGTGCGGGATTATTAAGGAAAAGGGAGTTAACGTGATTGGTAGTGCTCAAGTGCCATTGTTCGGCGTTGGCGATTTAGATGAGGGATTAGCCTCATTAATTAATGTTGTTGGCAAGAGATTGACTGATAGGATTTCAAGGGGTGACGATGCTTACGTGGCCTTCACAGGCGGAGCCAAAATCGAGGCCGTCTTGGTCTCAATGATTGCGTGGTTGATTGGGGCTAGGCCCATTTACTTGATGGAGGGAGGGCCATTGGTAGTGTTACCTAGGCTTCCAGTGGATTTAAATGGCGGCGTGGCCAGCGTCCTTTGCTCGGCGATTAGAGGCGATATTAACGCCAGCGACGTGCAGGGATTAATTAGGCTTGGATTGATTAACATCGCTAAGGATGGTTACGAGGTGCCTAAGTGGGTGAATGCCTTGCTTAAGGTTAAGGGCATATGCTAACCCACGTGGTAGGCTATTGGCTTTACCTTAACGTAGAGCGGGTACTTGTAGGTGAATGACTTAACGTAGGCTACGCCAGCGTCGGCAACTGTTAGGAACCTCCTCTCGGATTGAGGCACGTTAAGTCTCTCAAGTACCTTCTCATCGCTTCTAAGCACTATCTTAGTGTTGGTTAACTGCAGCACTGCGTCGTTGAGGTCATCTGGGACGTGGGTCGCGAAGACCACTGAAATGCCCCTCCCCCTGCCCAGCCTGGTTAACCTAGTTAAGTGCCGCTCAAGCATGGACCTCTCATCCTCGCTCCTCGCCTGGGGGAAGAATAGGTGAGCCTCATCGATTAGCACAACCGCTAGCCTGCCCTTATTCCTAAGGTGCTCGGGACCCATGAAGCCGTAAACCCCATCCAGCACCCTATAGACGAAGATCCTCTGCGCCACTGGGGGTAACCCAACCAAGTGAAGCACCACGTAGCCTGGCTCAAGTATTTTACCGTATTCAGGCTCAATAACCTTAAGCTTAACATTATCGCCGCCGTAGGCAACGTCCACGATATTGGACTCATCGACGGCAAGTATTGTCCTCAATATGTTCTCAAGGGTGCTTGTGTGTATTCCTAGGTTCCTCGCGATAACCTCATAGTTAAGCAACTGCCTACCGCTCATCTGAACATCGCTCACGCTTGTTAGGTACTGGAAAACCGCCTTGAAGGTTAAGCCGCCCCTCATCCTCCTCATAACCTCCCTAATTATTCTGTAGTAGAACATTCTAGCCTGGTCGGTCAACATCCCAGTAACCTCGTGGACCCTGTACAATACGCTCCTCGTGCTTAAGGCCCACGGGATGAGCGTGACGCTAGCCTTACCGCCATTTAGGGTAATATTAACCTCGTCAACAACCACCGTTCCCCCACCCCTCGACACGCGGCCCTTAATCCTGATCCTCAACTTGCCTAGCCTTAATCCAAAGGCCTTGAAGACGTCGTTGAGGTACCGCCTAGCAATCCTACGCGCCAGCGACTTAGCCAATGCTTCGGCCCCTCCTCCCCTGAGGTCCCTAACCCAATTCCTAGTTACGGGGATGAGTACCTTCACCGGCACATCATTGAGTATCAAGTGATTATAGTGGCCAACTGTGTCCAACGCCATAACCGTGACATCGCCGTGATTGGTGAGGAGGCCTAGGGCGATGTTCTTCAGCAGCGTTGTCTTACCGCTGCCCGTGGTTCCGACGACCAGCGCGTGGTGGTTTAAGGCCTCCAGGGGTAGTTTAACGTAATTATCCTTAACCTCGTGACCGCTCGGCAATGCTAAGCTGCCCAGCATTACGCCGCCGCTGGGCAGTGATAACATCGCCGCCACCTCCCCCTCCCCCGGCGCCCTAACCATTGAGTGAATCCTGGGCGGTGTGCTGGGCGGCTTGCAATCATCCATGATGCACTCCGCTATTAACTCGAGTTTAATGAACTTGGGGATGTACTTAATCCCCATAGCTAACTCCTGCTGGAGGGATAGTATTGGGGTTTTGGCCATTGAGTAAATGTCCTCAACCTTAGACTCAGTTATCCTAGCCAAGTACTTAACATCGTCGCTCGACTCAATTACTAGGTACTCGCCCACGGGGAAGTCCAGGTCGCACTCGGTAGCCATGTGGACCTCTGAGCCCTCCAGGGAAACGGCGCTAGCCATTAGCCTAGTTATGAGCCCCACGTAGGTCTTACAGTCAACGTTCCCCACGCTACTCACTCTCCCTCATCACTCTGCTCAACCCCTCTAATCCCTCGTATGTTAACCTCAAGGGAGATAGCGATGCAAGCAGCCTAGTCAGGCTTGCGTTAAGTCTCCTGGATAACCTATCAGCTATGCTTATCGGTATTGGGACGCCGTCCATGCCCATGTAGGCCGCCGAGCGAATAGCCCCCTTCTCGGCTAGATCAGCGTTAAGCGCCTCTACCCTGATCACGTTGATCTCCTTACCGATCCTGGATGCCACGTACCAGGCGTGCTTGGTGTGTCCATTAATAGTTATTTCAAGGGGCCCAGCCATGGCCGTGAAGAACCTCCTATCACCGAATTGTTTAACGGCCTCGTTCTTGATTAAGGTATCGTCATCAACGCTGAAGCCCTTACACCTGGAGTAATAGGTTGACTGGCTGATCCTCTTGACAACGCCAACGGCCTGGATGCCATTAACAGCGTTCACCCTACGCTTAATGAAGTCCTCGTACACGCCAGCGTAGGGGTTGCCCACCATTGTTAATACCCTGGGGGTGGGGAATATCGGTCCATCAATGAGCAGCAGGGAGTCCTTGGCATTAATTGCCCTATACGCCTCGGTCAACTTAACCTCGACCTCGGTCCTAACCTCATCCCTAACAGCCTCCTCATTATAGGAACCATCAAACACCCTGCCCAGCGTGTTGGATTTAAGTAAGACGTACCCGTCCGCCTCATTCTCTAAGTTGATGATTGAATCCTCATTAACCTTAAACCTAAGCCTAAGCCCAAGCCAACGAGCCTTAACGCCGCCTGGCACGAGTAGATTCTCTTCACCGACCAGCGCCCCGGCTACCACGTACGCGTCGGCGCTCTCGAACCTAATCATCGAGGATTGGGAGTCAAGGCCGAAGAGCTTCATAGGCTTCAAGCCCTTAACATCATCCTCAGTAATTAACCTAACCTCCAATTCCCTGCACNNAAGCCATTAATGTCATCCATGGTAATCAACCTAATCTCAAGCCCCCTGCACTCGACGTTGATGTGAACGTCGGATAAATCGATGGGCTCGCTCGACATGTATTCGCCAACCTCATCCTTTAACTCGCCTAAAAGCTCAATAAACCTGAATAGCTCATCCACGTCATTGATAGGCATTAAGCATTAATAAACCTTAAGCCGAATCAATGCTAAAACTTGCCGCGGGTTCATCGAGCTTAGGGGACTTAAAGGCAATTAAGAACAATGGCTACGAGCGTGCGCTCACCCATTTTTCTCTGCGTTAAACGCTCCATAACCTAATGCCGTCTTAGCCCCAACGCCGCTCCGCAAGGCCTCCATAACTACTCCCTCAAGTTCCTTACTAGTGCACGCCTCCTCGCAGTTGGCCTTGGCGTAAACGTATTCGCTGAGATCCTTGCCACCGCATTTACCAACAAGCCTCTCCCTAATCCTATTCCTAGCCACCATCACCACCACCTTCAAGCCCACGCCCCTGGATATCGTTAGGAACGGCAATGGCGTTGGCCTTGATTGAACCTCGCTTACCTCCCCCTCAGGCTCCCTGTAATGGGGATTCAACACATCCAGGGTTAGTAAACTCCCTCCCTGAGGGCAGTAAACCGGGTATGCGTCTAGGATGACTATCGCTGAGGATTCACCCTGTGTTCCAAATGCGTTTAGGCACTGGCTCTTATTATTATGAGCCGTGGCCCTCACAGCACCTTTAAGCGATGATGCAGGTATGTAGGGCAAATTCCAGTAGGGGTCCCAGGAGATTGCTGGTTCAAGGGGTTCCGTATACGGATTACTGAAACCTATGGCGAGCCTCGTTA
>DAHE01000026.1:6358-9508 GCA_002508315.1 Thermocladium sp. UBA166 | reverse complement strand
TTCCGCGATGGTTAAGAAGCTGCATTAGCATGTGGAGGAGGGCTTCTGTCTCAAACATCGCTGCAGTTCATATGTTTATTATGTACCTAACTATTCCCCGAGGCTCTACTCCTCTATATATTATCAATTCCTTATGGCTACTAAAGGACAGCAACGTCAACTGTAGGAAATCGCTTATTCCCGCGACGTCTATGCTGAGCTTGTAGCTGACGGGATCCGGGGCTTGAACCTCGTGGGGCTCCACGTCGTTCTCGGTTATTATGGGCAGCGGGAGCTTGGCCAGCGGCCACGGGGTTGGGTTTCCACGCTGATCCGTGTCGTACCTGTAAGCATATAGCTTCTCGATCGTCTTCCTGCCGAACTTGAGCTCCTCTATCTTCTTGGCGATCCTATCCGTCCCCTCCTCATTCAACATAACCGCTAAGTACACCAGCTCGTACGTGGCGAAGAACCTCATGTGGGGAACCTCGAAGCTCAACACCCTACTGGAGCCTATGTCTTCATATATTGTTGGGACCTCCTTAATGTACTCCAATTGATTCGACGTTAAGCATCACCTCGGCCCTCCACGCCAACGCCGGGCGACCTCACGAGCCCCCAGACCTAGAATAAAAGGGGTTGCCATAACCACTGGCGGCGGGGATGCGTGATTATATAAAGGTTTTGCAACTAGAGCTCAAGCTTGTGTGGAGGCGCCTTGAACCCTATCCTCCTATGAGTGCCATCACAGAATGGCTTGTTACCGGACCCACCGCACCTACACAACGCGTATTTCAACTCTCCGTTTATCTTAACAAGGTTCGGACCGTTCTCCACGCCCTCTATTATGGTTGCCATAAAGGCCAAGCCGTGAATTCATTAAAAATCTTATGCCGCTCCCCAATCCACTGATGGCTTCCCGCCATGAATGACGAGCGGCTCATCGCTAGAGCATCATCACCGTCATGGCCAGTCAACGATCTAGGGCAGGCGTACAGCCCCCGTAATAGGCCCAGTAAATCAGCCACGAGAATAAACGGAAATTAAGAAACAGCAACCACCCGCCTCAAAAGGCGAGGCCCCCCTTACTCCTTATGATCGCCGCGCGTTACCTTGGTGCCGCTTCGACCCTCCAAGATGGCCCGCAGCTCCCCTAGTCTACCTATGTAGGCGCTCCTCCCCCCGCCCTCCACGAATCTGATGGCTGCCAGTACTTTTGGCCCCATGCTGCCCGGCGGGAACTCTCCTCCCTCGTACATGGACTTGAGGGTTAGGTGATCCACCTCGCCCAGCCTCCTTTGATCCGGTTTTCCGAAGTTCACGTAGACGCCGTCCACGTCCGTGAGTATGACCAGGGAGTCCGCGTCCACCATAGACGCAAGCAATTGGCTGGCGAGATCCTTATCTATGACGGCCTCCACTCCCCTCAACTGGGAGGAGCCCGTGACGGGAACGCCTCCACCTCCCGTTGATATCACTATGTAGCCCTCCTCCATTAACTGGATTATGGGCTTCGCCTCAACTATTGACGCGGGGAGCGGCGATGGAACGACTCGACGCATGCCGCCCCTTGGATCTTGCTTGAATTGCCAACCGCTAGATTGAGAGAGTCGGCGGGCCTCGTCCTCGCCGTAGATGGGGCCGATGAACTTGGTGGGGTTATTAAATGCAGGGTCCTCCTCGTTCACGTATACTCGAGTCACCACTGCCACGGCCTTCTTCGGCACCCTGCGGGCCACGGCCTCGTTGTCTATAGCCATAGTGAGCAGGTACCCCAGCCAGCCCTGCGTCGCCGCCCCATGCATGTCAAGCGAGAGCGGCAGGCCGCACTCGGCCAGGGCGCCCACCTGCGGTCCATTCCCGTGAGTAACCAATACATCATAGCCCGCCTCCACGGCGTCCATGACATCCCTAGCAGCCTCCCTAACCCTCTCCCACTGCTCGCTGGGGGAGCCTATCTTTGCACCGCTGGACGAGAAGGCATTGCCTCCCAGGGCTATTACCATCCTCACTTGAACATTGCTGAAAACTGCATTTTAAAACATTCCCGGACAGAGACCCCTCCCACGCCGTGGATGACGCCTTCACGGCTGCACGCACTTCCTCGGGGCGGCGATGGAGGTAAGGCAATTCCATGCCGGGGAAACCGTTAAATAAGCGGAGACGCCGCTCTTCCCCGAATGTCCAGTCAAAAGGTGCGAATGCCTGAGGAGGGGGAGCTTCTAGCCAAGGTAACCGACATAGTGGGGGACGATAGGGTTAAGGTCATGTGCGAGGACGGCAAGGCCAGGATAGCCAGGATACCTGGTAAGTATAGGAGGAGGATGTGGATGAGGGTGGGCGATTACGTGTTGGTCATACCGTGGGACTTCGAGCCGAATAAGGCCGACGTGGTTTACAAATACGATAAGGGAGAGATAAACGAACTGCGGAGAAGCGAGCACGGAGAGAAGCTGGCTAAGATAGATGAATTGACCGGCTAAACAGTCAATAATGAGTGAACCATCCAGCCCTTAAGGACGGAGCCTCCTAGCCCAGCCACGTGGATTCCACGCCTCATTGGACGGCCCTGATCCTCAAGATGGATGCGGAGGACTTGCTTCACTGGCCTAACCCTCGGGGGCACTGGCTCAGCGCTCAGTCAATGCCGAAAGCATCACTAGCTCTCTCCATAACATTTCCATGAGGATAATCCACCCCGCCCTTCCGCGGAGGGAGACAAAAACCACATGGGGTTAAACCACGGTAAAGGCGTTGGCCAATGCTTTTAAAGAGAGGGGGGCATTAGATCGCCGGGGACCCGTAGCTCAGCATGGAATCAGAGCGACGGCCTCCGGAGCCGTAGGCCGTGGGTTCAAATCCCACCGGGTCCGCCAAAGCCATAAGGAAATCAAACTCTCCAAGCCTTTCAACCATATTATTTACGCCGGCATTAGCCGCCATCTAGTTAAAGCAAAGAAATATACAGCAATCTAAGCATAGAGCAGGAAAGCAAGGGTGTAGTCAAAGCAGGCTTGAAGCGAGAACCCATTCCGGAGCATTACCCCCTCCCCCCATCTCAGATGTTAAGGATGGGATTTCGGTATAGAGGATCTATTTTCGCTGACGGCTCCCTGCCTTGAGGGGCGGGGGTTCTGATCCCACATTAATTAAAAACTTCTTGCCGCCATT
>DAHE01000026.1:5651-6320 GCA_002508315.1 Thermocladium sp. UBA166 | reverse complement strand
GCGAGGCCCCCTCTTGGTTTGTGATTGGTTACTGTAGTTGCTGTATGGGGCCGTGGGCTATTAGCAGCATTATTCCCGGTATTAATCCGCTGAATATCAATGCCACTATGGCCCAGCCCAGGGAATTCAATGCCTTCAATGCAGCCACGTCGCCTGAGCCGGCTGCCTTATACATCCTATATATCCTCATCGTTACTATTATCGATATGGCGAACATTATTAGAAACACTATGCCATACGCTATGAAAACACCAGCAACAGCTGATGCGCCGTACGGTGTGCCATATGGTGTGCCGTACGTCATCATGCTGCCAATAACCGCCACTTCCGCGAAGAATATTATGGCTGCTATTATGAAGCCCAGTATGGCCAGCACGGCGAATATTAGGCCCACGAGGAGCTCCGTCCTTATACTGCTTAGTGCTGGGTTTTGAGGTTGGTTTGGTCCCGACATGCATTCATACTCAATTTAAGCATATTTAAGGTTTCTGTTAAATATTAAATTAATTTATTATGTAGTAATAAAATATTTAATAATTAAATAAATTAAATTAATTAGTATTATATAAAAATTCAATTAATTATAAGGAAGCAGCTCAAGCATGGCGTTTATCCCTTGCCATGGATAGGCCATGCTTTGGTTGATACATTGCTCCTAGGCATGCATTG
>DAHE01000026.1:4944-5539 GCA_002508315.1 Thermocladium sp. UBA166 | reverse complement strand
AGGGAGGTCGAGGAGGCGCTGGGGCGGGAGTAGCCCATATAAATGGAAAGAGGGAGTCCGTTGGCCATACCTTCGAAAAGCGAAGCCCAATAGATACGGGCATATTGATAGGACGGTTCCAGAGGGGCGGGGCAGCTGGAAGCCATCCTCAGAGCCAACGATACAGAGTACGGACTCACGGCAGGCATATTCAGCGAGGACATGAACGAAGTGACTGACCNNTACTCCCCTTTACGGGAGCTACTGGAAAAATCTTCAAAGTACTTCTATTAAGTTTCCTGCCTATCCCCCCTAGAAGGGGCGAGGCTTGCCCTTTTTCTATCACTTCTTCAACAACATAGAGTTCGGGGTGGTGTACGCCAACAGGAGGGGCGGCGCGACAACGGGCGCGTGGCCCGGCGCCCAGCCCTTCACGGGTTGGAAGGCAAGCGGAGCCACGGGCAGGGGCGTCAATGGCCCCTACTACCTCCTCAACTTCATGAGAGAGCAATCACAGATCATAGTGAGACAATGACCTTTCATGCGTACTAATTACATCATTATATAATATTAGTCTTTTTCGCTGCGTGTCCATTTTTTGGTAACGCTTGAATGC
>DAHE01000026.1:0-4912 GCA_002508315.1 Thermocladium sp. UBA166 | reverse complement strand
GTGGTCACTATGGAAACGTTTTTACTGTAGGGATTTGAAGCTTAGGTTGATCAATTATGTCCAGGAGATCCGAGATACCTACCACGCCGGACGGGCTCAGGAAATACCAGCGGGTGATAGATGACCAAGACATCTGCATCGGTTGCGGTGCGTGCGTGTCCGTCTGCCCCACCAATGCTTGGGAGCTTGATGAGAATGGGAAGGCCAGGCTGATATGGGATTGGTGCATCGACGATTTCTCCTGCGTACCGGTCTGCCCCGTGAACTGCATTTGGAAGAGCGGGGAGACGCCGGAAGAGACGAGGCAGAAGAACAACTGGTATAGGTTTAGCCGGGACCTCTCCCCGGAGGAGCAGAAAGTATTCGAGGAGTGGGCTAAGAAGTACGGGGTCACGGGTAAGCCCGCCATGAGCCAGTGACCGCAGTGGGGAGAGAGGCAATTAAATACTCAGATGTGTACAGGGTAGTTTATCCTAGGAAGCACGAGGGCGTGTACAAGAACCGCGGCGATAATGCCTGGGTCTCCGTGAGGATAAGGCAGGGACGAGGGAGGGACCCCAGCAAGTGGTACTCAGACCAGTTGAGGAGCGTTGCCTACGTGGCCGGTAGGTACGGCGATGGAAGGGCCATGCTGGGCACCAGGGGGGACTTGGAGGTGGTGACAGTGGATTATGGGAAGTTCGACGAGGTGGTGGCCCAGCTAAGGGAGGCGGGACTGGAGCCGAGGGATTCCTGCGGCAGCAGCGTGAGGAACCCGATTCCCTGCCCAAGTAATCACTGCCCGCTGGCCCTTGCCAACGCCGAGGCCCTCTCCACGTTCATTGGGGATTACTTCAGGGGAAGGGCGGAGTACGAGGGCGTTAACATGCCTCACAGGTTGAAGATCTCCATATCCGGGTGCGGGGAGGCGTGTGCCGTGCCCGCGTCCCAGGACGTGGGGATAATAGCGAGGGGGGATGGAAAGTTCGACGTGTACTTGGGGGGCGGCATTGGGGAGCATGCCTTCACCGCCAAGCCAGCATTTACCGGGGTATCCGTCGATGATCTGCTGCCCATATGCATAGGGGTGGCGGTGGTGTTGAAGAGGGAGGGGGAGAAGAAGGGCTTCAAGTGGGTGGTTAAGAGTAAGGGGTTGGATGCAGTGAGAAGCGAGGTGATTAAGGCGGCGGAGGAGGCGAAGCGGTTGGGCGTTCCTTCGCCACCGCTCGACGTGAGGCCCGTTTTTCTGGGCAATCTAATGGCTAGGCTTCATTACCCCACGGGGTGGGTCTCATCGAGCGAGTTGGAGAATATAGCCAAGTTAGCGGAGGAGCGGGGGATGGGGTACGTGGTCCTGTTCAACGATCAAACCATCTACGTCCCACTGGCGGGAAACGCCGCGGGGGGCGAGCGGCTCGGCCCGTACCGCGGAGGGCAAGCAGCCACGGTGGCGTGCCTAGGCAAGGATCTCTGCCCTCCGGGCCTCATAGATACCACCTCCCTGGGAAGGAAGATACACGTTCACCTGAGGAAACCGGTCAAGGTGGGGGTGAGCGGGTGCACTCATGACTGCGCCATGTCGAGAACCTCCGATATAGGACTGGAACCGTTTGGCTTCAACGCCAAGATAATCGTCACTGTGGGAGGCGGGGCAAGGAGGACTGGGGAGGCTGTGGGCGTGGTGGATCTGGAAGACGCGGAGGCGGCCGTGGATGCGCTGCTCNNACATGATGGATGAGGCCGACGTGGATGAAGCGGGGGAACTGCTGGAGCGCGTTGGTGCTGAATCAATCAAGACCAGGCTGTCGACCAGCATTAAATCGTTTAAGCCGTGGAGCAATGAATTGCGCACCACGTTCGGCCCCGACTAGCCCAGGAAATCGGGAAATTACCGCCATAGTCAAGATAATTCATGCACTGGTCACGCCACTAGGGCTGTTTCGATCTCCGGGGTTATCCTCAGAACTAATACTCATGCTGGTTATCGGGTTCATTTGTAGTAATATTTATATATGCGTTACCAATAATTGGACACGCAATCCAATAAAGGCCAACCGCGATACCAGTCCCATCACTCAACTCCACTCAATGAGAACCTCGACCACGGAGAGGACTGACTGTGTTCATGCTTTAATGCACTGATCCCCACTCCCTAGGGGTTTCCCTTTGGGGTCCCGGGCGCCCCCGCAGTGGATGCCCTAACGCAAGGCACGGTGATGGGGAGGGGAGAGATGAATCTCAATTAATGTCTAGGAAAACATTAACGCATTAAATGGATTCAAATCCTTCAAGCGGGAGCGCCATTACCCCCTAATCCCTAAGGCCCTTCACCCCTCCACCTCCTTAACTCACCACGGAGTAAATAATGGAGTATAGTTGCCTCCATTGAATTCCTATGCCGTAGCCTATCCCAGCGGCCACCGCGATGATCATCCATGCCTTGCTCCGCTCATTGGCTCTCTGCATGGCCAGCACCAGCGTGAGGGGCACTAGTGCGGCGAATTGTATTGTGTAGTAACTATAGAGCGTGTGATTCCCCGCCGCATAGACTGCCCAGTAGCCCAACCAGCTGGCCAAGAGCGACGCCGGAACCGCTAATTCCCTCCAGTTCATTTCCCTAAAGAGGCGGGCCCGCAGGTGGGGCTCCAGCATGAGCACTGAAATGGCTATGGCCACTAAATAGGCGCCGGGCAGACCGGACGCGTATAGGGGCGGCGAGTAATCGCTTACGAAGCTATTGGTCCCGATTAGCCAGTCAAATGGATTGGAGGCCACGGGGCCGGGTGGTCGGGGCTCCGTGAACCACTTGAGGTAGAAGATCGTGTCCGTTACGTAATTATGAATGCCGCCCACTAGGTATATTATCGGGACCTGCGGTAGGACGTAGAGGAGGAGAGCCAAGCCCAGGTAAATCGCCGCCCGCCTAGCTCCCCGCCCGTAAAGCTCTGCATACGTCATGGCGAGCACGGGAAACGCGCCCGGGTACTTGCTGGCTATCCCCAGCCCCCCGGCCACAGCCGATGATAGGGGCTTGTCCCGCAGGTATAGGTAGACCGAGAGTATTGTGAAGAAGCCCACGTACGCGTCCAGCATGGCCAGTATGCCCTCATCCCTGAACGTGGCATCCATTAGGAGGAGCGCGGAGGCCAGGGAGGCGTACTTCGCGTTCTTGGTAAGCATGAGCGCTGCCAGGTACGTGAGCACCAGGGAAGCCGCTGAGAGCGCAATGCTTGGCACCCTCCAATACTGCGGGCGATCCCCCAGCCACAACATGGCTGCCACCATGAAGTACTTGGCAAGCCATGGATGCTCTAAGTTTATGTACGTCAGTATCCCGGATTTATTTGGATAGTAATAGCCGAACCTGACCGTGCAGCCGGGCCTCGTGGAGGCGAATTCATACACGGCCGGGATCGATTCATTGAACCAAGCCATGCCGTAATCCCCGTAATACACGGCCGGGGATGCATTGGCGGGGGCGCAGCCGGGGTATGGCGAGACGGTCACCCCAAACCCAGCCAAATCGCGCCCAAGCCCCACCTCGTTTATGAAGTTCCTAGCGGCCGACACGTACCAGATCTCGTCGCTCACGTACCCATTCATGTGGGGCTGCATGGCATACGCGTATAAACAGAACAACGCCACGATCGCGGCCAGCGGCAGCAGCATCAAGGCGCTCCTAACACGCATTGCTCCAGAGCTCCGCACACTATTAAAACATTGACTCCAGCCACCCTAGTGAGCGGTCGCGCGGAAGGAGGAGGCGGCTGGACGGGGGGCCGAGGGGCCACGGGGCGGGGGTGGTTTGGCTGTTCCTGAACACGTATGACTCGGCCAGGACGTAATTGGCGAGGAAGCCGAGTAGGACGCCCACTATGTACGCCAGGTACCCATTTATGCCCAGCACGTAGTGAAGCGCATCGCTGACGGCGTACGTGACTAACGTGCCCCCCAGCCCCGCCACGTGGTACCTGGCCAGCCCGGCCGCGTAGGGGGTTGGCCTGTCCCTGAAGGTCCACGCCCTGTTAATCGTGTAGTTATTGATTATGCCGGCCTCTATTGCGGGGACTAGGGAGGCGAAGTACGGTACGCCGATAAGCCGCCAAGCCACGTGGAGCACTGCCTCGGACACCAAGACTCCCAGGACGCCCACGGCGGCGAACTTGAGGGGCCTATACCCACTGAGGGAGAGCAGCGCCAGGGACGCGGTCGCTACTTGCCTCACGTAGTCCAGCACCTGAGCCAAGCCCAGCTTGCTTGCCCCTGCCCTCCTCCTCCCGAAGACGTAGGGAATCTCCTTCACGTTCTTGACGCACAGCAAGACGTCCAGCAGTACCTTGTACTCCCCCCTCGCCTTCAAGCAATTCACCACTCTGGATCGCCTCACGGCGAAGAAGCCAGACATTGGATCCCGCACCCCCCTGGTGGAGGGGAGGAGAAGGTGCGCCAGGAAGGTGGCTCCCCTGCTTATCGCTCTCCTGGCCAGCGGCCAATCCCCAACCCCGCCCCCCTCCACGTAGCGGGAGGCCACCGCAGCGTCCCACCCAGCCTCCACGGCCGCCACTAACCTAGGCACCGCCTCCGGCGGGTGTTGGAGGTCAGCGTCCATCACCACCACGACGTCGCCGCCCGCCGCCCTGATCCCATCCACCACCGCGCTGCTCAAGCCGAGCCGCCTACCCCTCTCCACAACCCTCAACGCCAGGCCCAACCTACTCGCCTCCCTCACGGCCTCCTCCACGGTGCCGTCGGTGGATCCATCATCGACCAGCACCACCTCGAACCCGCCTCCAAGCGCGGCGGCCAATCTCTCCAGCAGGGGACCCACGTTGCCGGCCTCATTCAACGTCGGCAACACAACGCTAACACTGCCCACGCCTATCGACAAATGAGCCTGGGCTGGTTTAATTGATTTACCCCCACAGTGTGGCTC
>DAHE01000001.1 GCA_002508315.1 Thermocladium sp. UBA166 | reverse complement strand
CTCACCAGCACCACCGCCTTCGTCCTGGGCCCCACCTTCTCCTTCAACGCCTCCACGTCCAGCTTGAAGCCATCATCCATGTCAAGCCCCACCCTGACTATCCTGGCCCCGAAGTACTCCAGTATAGGCTTATAGCCGAAGTAGGTTGGATCCATTAATATCACCTCATCCCCGGGATCCAGTATCGTCATGAACGCGGCGAACATGGCCTCCTGGCCCCCAGCGGTCACGGTCAAGTCATCCGGGTCCACCTCCACGCCCCCCGTCCGCCTCAAGTCATCCGATATGGCCTCCCGAAGCTCCCTCCTTCCCTGGCTGGGCGTGTAAGCGAATAACTCCATGTCATCCCCCAAAAGCTCCTCGCCCAACGCCATGCGCACATCCCTGGGCGGCGGCACGCTGGGTTGACCGGCTGAGAGCACTATGACGTCCCGCCGCTCCCGCCTGAGCCGCTCCCTTATGGCATCTATCCTCCTGGTGGGGGACTCCCTAAACGCATCCATGGACTTGGATACTCCCGGCATAGCCGTGGTTAACCGGATAATATATACGCATTATTCACTGCTGGACCAATCTTTGCCGTAATTAATAGTTAAAAGCACTATCACACTTCGAATGTATAAGTCGAATTAACTTAAATCTACGTTGAATTGAGGTATATTTTTGTGATGAACAACAGTCTCTGGGCTTCATGGATTTCCTTAATTAATCTTTTTCCTTAGATTTTTTATTATCCCGTTGAAGTATTAATATATAAGTACAGTTTAATGCTGGATTTGGGGTAAATATGGGTGAATTAGCCACTAACTCTTCCCTAGCTTCAATATACCTCCACACCCAGAACGTCGACGCCGCACTAGCGATGAGCACGTACGGGATATACCTGCACGCGGTTTTCCTATCCCTAACCCTGGGGATCCCGCTTGCCATAACTGCTTGGCTGATCCAGTGGAGGCGAACCGGGGATGAGGATTACTTGAAGTACGCAAAGACGTTAAGCGTTGTCCTAGCCATAAACTTCTCCCTAGGAGTCGTGACGGGAACCCTGGTGGAGTTCGGCCTTCTGGATATATGGCCCACAAGCATGGTTCTCTTCGCAGCCCCCGGCTTCCTGCCCCTGGCGTTCGAGGCAACCATAGCGTTCATAGGGGAGGCCGCGCTGCTCACCCTATACCTAGCCACGCTGGGCAAGTGGAGCGCGTATAGGAGTGTGGCGGTTTTAATGGCTGACTGGGCCCTGGGATCCTTGTCCGGCTACTTCATCCTCACCGTGAATGCTTGGATGAACGTGCCTTGGGGAGCCGGGACAACGCCGCACGCTCTATACCCATTCCTCCCAAGTTATGGTCCGCAGGCATTGAATGAGACAGGCGCGCTGAACTTAATGGCGGTTTTGATTCATTACACGGCATCAGGTTCCTCCGGCTCCCTGGCTGTTACCAACATGGAGTTCACCTCAATGGTGGGTAGGCTATTCGACGATGCTTGGCTTCCCCTCCTGAACCCAGACGCGATAGCCACGACGCTGCACACGCTGCTGGCGGCGTATGCGGTGGGCCTCGGCACGGTGGCGGCGGTCCTAGCGTTCAAGTACTCAAGGAGTCGTGATTCAAAGTATATTAAGTTGTTGAGGCCCATCCTCTGGATCCTAGTCGTCGTCTTGCTTGTGCAGCCCACGTTGGGCGGTCACTTTATGGGGGACTCTGTTGTAAAGTATCAACCCACTAAGTTCACTGCGATGGTAGCGTTGACGGGCGGTAATGGAGTTTACGGCACCGAGTTCCTGGACCCCATTGAGGCCTTGTTCGCGTACGGCAATCCGTATCACCCCATACATGGATTTCAGTACTATATTGATCAATGCAGCAAGCTGGGGAACACCACGTTCGGGGAGCTATACTCCGCCATGGACCCGAAGATGGTGGGGTACGTGGCGCCCGTGGCTAACGCCACCCTCGCCGGCAATTGCGTGGACGCCGTGAAATCAATAGAATCGCTGGCCCCACTAGTGAGCGGGTTCTACTACTCCATGATAGGCGCGGGAATAGTGGCTGGTCTAGCGTCGCTTCTGGTGCTGTTCACGTTCCTCTGGAGGGCGCCGGGCATCAGTCGAGTGAGTGATGCGATTAATTACGGCGTGATTGGTAGGGCGGTTGGCAGGGATAAGGTGCTGCTCTTGTTGGTGCTGGCAATGGCGGTCGCCGCCGACGTGGCGTCAACGGCTGGTTGGGCGGCTAGGGAGGTGGGGCGGCAGCCATGGACTGTGTACGGCATGATAACAACTAACGAGGTGGTTACGTCAGTTGTCATAACGCCCGCCTTCGAGGCAATAGTCTTCCTAGTGTTCACCGCCGTGGCGATCGGTGGGGGCGTCGCCATGATATACGCCGCGAGGAGGCCGGAGTTGCTTGATAGATTGAGGAGAGCGGTGGGTGGTGGTAAATGAACATTGTGATGTTCTCATTCATTCTATTAGGCTTCACGTTGCTGATGCATTTAGTGTTTGTCAATGTAATAATAGGGGCCGCCGCGTTGACCGTGGCGATGAGGTACGTGGCTTACCGGAGGGGGGATGCTGGGTTGGAGTTGCTGGCCAGGAAGGCGTTCAGGATCTTAGTGGTCTCAGACTTGTTCGGCGGGGTTTGGGCTACAATACTCACGGTGTTGATGGCGGGCTTGTACCCCAGCATGACCGCCATATTCATGCATGATTATTTCTATCCAGTAGCCATCGCCATCACCGGGATAATGGTGAGCATTCCGTTAATAGCCGTATACTGGCACCTGTGGGGGCGGATGAACCCGAGACTGCACAGTCTCCTCGGACTGCTCCTCCTGGCGTCGATACTCTTAGTCCCAATAGGGTTCAGGTACTTCTTTGCAGGCATGACGTACGCCGACCCCAGCTCCGCATTGGCTAATCCAGTGTATCCGCCGCTGATAATCCATACATTGATAGGCGCAGTGGATATAGGCGCGTTCGTGACTGCCGCAGTTCTGGCTAGCAGGAGCAATCTTGACGTAAGGGGGGTGAGGATATCGCTGGGAACAGGCCTGGCAATGCTTCCAGCCCAGGCCGCGGCCGGGGGGTACTACTACGCCGTGCTTGTCAAGTACTCTCCCTACGTCGCGGGCAATGTGGGTGGTCCACTGCTCGGCTACGCCGACGGCAATCCAATGGTCTATCCAGCCTTCTACTCCGGAGTGGCTTTGGCGGCGGTGCTTGGAGCCGTTGCGGCGTATGCCTTCTACGCATCGCTTAGGGGCGAGGTGAGGCGGTGGGCCGTCATAATGTCGGGCGTCCTGTCCGAGGCGGTAATGTTATTGATGGAGTACGCCAACGACATGGCTAGGTATCCCTACATATTCGTCCAGGGAAGCGGGGGAGCGACGGCGTCCAGCTTGCTCGATAGCTTGATGCCGATCCCGTTGAGCGCGATCTACATAATGCTGGCCTCATCCATATTCTTCGTGGGCGTATTCAGTGCGGCGTTCTACTATGCCATATTGAGGCGATTCATTCCGGAGACCGAGTAGTGGGGAGCCTTGGAATTTCCTGTAATTATTCATTTAAATGAACATCGTAAAATTTCATTTATAACCGGAATTTTTATAAGAACCTAGTTAAGATGGATATTTATATGATACAGGACAAGCACCGCTCTAGGGGAACGTTAATAGCCGTGGCCCTACTAACCATCGTGGCCGCGGCGGCAATAGCTGCCGCATTGTATGAATACGAAGCAGTACATGGCTACTCGCAACGCGTGGACTCGCTCCTACTGAGCGGAGTGAGAGTGAACACCGTCAACGGCAGTCCAGTGACGCCGGCGGAGGCGATGGCATTGCTTGAGTCGCCCCGCATAGGCATAGTGACCCCCATGGCGATGGAGGAGGCGCCCATACTGGCCGCCATGACGGTGAAAGCCGTGGCTGAGATAGGGGGATACACGTTCTACCTGGGCACCATAGGCAATAGATCCGTGGTCCTGGTGAGGAGCGGCGAGAAGGAGTACGCGGCTGAGCTGGCGACTTACATAATGGATACCCACTTCCACATAGTGGCTGCCATACTCAGCGGGACGGCTGGCTCGAGGAACCCCAACGTGCGTGTGGGCGATGTGGTGGTGGGGGCGTTCGCCGTGGATAAATCATCCATTCACTACCACGACAGGGGATTCCAGAGCGATTACACTGGGGTCGAGATGGTGATCACCAACGAATCGCTCATCGACGAGCAATTCATAACCACGCGCGGGGAGACCGGCCCAAGCCCCCAGAACGCCTCCTCGTACGGGTACGGACCGGGCACTCCCAGCACCAACTACATCTACGTGGCAGTCCTACCGGCCTCGCTGGGCTTGGTTGAGGCCGCGGAGGGGGCCAGCAGCATCCTCGGCAACACGTCCCTGGCCGACGTGACCGGCATGAATGTTTCAGGCTCAATACAGGCACGGCTAATCGTCGGCGTGATAGGCTCTGCCAATCAATGGACCGAGCCCCTCTCGTGGATGGAGGCCCAGAACGCCTTGTACGAGACCGATGCTGGGGAGAACGAGGGGTTTGGGTTCGCCTACGTAAACTCCCAGCTTGGAGTGCCGTGGGTCATAATAAGAGGGATATCGGACTCGCCTTGGTACCCTACGACTTACCACGGAGTGCTGGCGGCGGATAGGGCGGCCGCCGTGGCCATATACGTGGTGACCCACTTCCCATCAAGCGACCTGGATACCCCGGCCTCCCCATCTACTCTATCGCCTCTCTCCAACGCGGCAATGCATGGATACATAGTGGCGGAGAGGGCGTACTACAACGTCACGCCGGTCGCGGAGATCCAGTACATGGCAGCTAATGGATCCACGGTGGCGACGCCAGGCTGGCCGGGGGAGTACTCATACCCCAACGGAGTCGCCGTAGGATACGATAACTACACGGATCAATTAGTATACATTGGATGATGGAGCCCCCATCCCCCCGCTTAAAAATCAATATTTCTCCACAACCCTCTGCGCCGGCATGGCAATGCTTTAAAGTGGCCGGGGTTTCTCCAGCCATGAAGGCGGTCGTGGTTAAGGGGAGGATGGATTACTCCGTGGTGGCCGACGCCGCCCACCCAACGGCCGCGCCTGGCAGGACCGTGCTGTCGGTGAGCTACGCATCGCTGTGCTACAGGGACTTGCTGGAATTGATGGGGTACTACCCCAGGATGCGGTACCCAGTGGTGCTGGGCCATGAGGCGGTGGGCGTGGTAGAGGAGTCAATGGATCCCAGATACAGGCCGGGCGATAGGGTGGTTCCCATGCTTTACGAACCTGATGGGACGTGCGACATGTGCTTAAGGGGAGAGGAGGTTTACTGCAGGTCCAGGAGGAGCTATGGGGAGGACGCGGATGGGTTCTTCGCGGAGAAGGCAGCCGTGTCGGCCAACGCGTTGGTCAAGGTGCCTCCATGGGTCAGCGACGAGCTGGCGGTCCTGGTTCCCTGCGTAATAGCCATGATATACAAGGGGCTGCGGCGGGCATCCCTCTCCCAGGGAGAGACGGTGTTGGTGACGGGAGCTGGGGGAGGGGTCGGCATACACGCTGTTCAATTGGCCAAGGCAATGGGGGCCAGGGTGATCGGCGTGACGAGCCGCGAGGATAAGGCGGGGGCAGTGGCTAAGTACGCCGACGAGGTTATAATAGGCTCCAAGTTCGGGGATGAGGCGAAGAAGAGGATGGGCGAGGTCGACGTCGTGGTGGAGAACGTGGGCACCCCCACGCTGGGCGAGTCCTTGAGGAGCTTGAGGATGGGCGGGCGGCTGGTGCTCATAGGAAACGTCAAGCCCGATGAGGCGTATGAGCTTCGCTTGGGCTACGCCATAATGAAGGACATAGCCGTGATAGGAAACGTGGCCGCCAGTAGGGGGGATATATGGAGGACGTTTGAATTGATGAGGGTCAAGACAATCGAGCCAGTTGTGACGAAGTACTCCCTGGATGAATTCAGGGCAGCGCTGGATCAATTGAGGAGGGGGGATAAGGTGGGCAAGATCCTGTTGAAGCCATAGGGTGAACGCGTTGCGGCCTAGGCTGGGTGTTGGGGCAGCTATCTCCCGCGCCATCAACCTAGCCTCGTTCCTGCTCCTTCCACTGTCCATCAAGGAGGCCGGCCTGCCGACCCTGCTTTTCCTCGTAACGGTGCTGACGTACTGCGTGGGGATCTCCCTGATGAGGGGGGTCAAGGTTAGATCGCCGCACTTAGTGGGACCCCTCATCAACATAGTCTGGGCCTGGATCTACGCGGCAATATTCATTCTGGAATATATGGGAGCATCGAAGTGGTTAATCCTGGCCCCAGCAGCCTTCGCGGGCCTCGCAATGGGGATCGGGGATGGGGCGTACCTATCAATTAGGCCGCGGGAGGCCTGGGCCATTGTGGGGGCCGCCTCATCGCTTCTCCTCTCAATGATTAGGGGATACTGGTTCCCGCTGGCCGTGTCCATAGCGTCGTACTCAGCCGCGATAGCCGGCGCGCTGCTGATGAGGGGGGCAGAGCCCCCCCGGGTCGGCGAGTGGGGCTTATCCGCCCTGGGCGCGGTGGGCTCCGGCCTCTCCATAGGGGCGGCGGCGCTATTCGCTGGGCTGTTCCCGTTCTACTTAGCCGCGTTGATATCGCCCCTCCTCCTCGGAAGGAGGAGCTGGGCGGCGGCGCTTCTCGTGGCGGCCTTCTCGGCGGCATTGATCTCCCGCCCGGAGATAGGGGCGGCGGCGGCCGGGGCAGCGGCTTGAGCGTACACAGGGTGGGCGGAGAGGGGGAGGGGCGCGTCCGTG
>DAHE01000040.1 GCA_002508315.1 Thermocladium sp. UBA166 | reverse complement strand
GCGCCTCCTCTCCTCCCTGGGCAGCCTCTTGTGGAGGAGGGCGAGCTCCACGTTCTGCACGGCGGTGAGCCAGGGGTAGAGGGCGAAGTCTTGGTAAATCATGGATATGAGCGGCGTGGGGCCCGTCACCTCCTCCCCCATGAGGAGGACCCTGCCCTCGTCCGGCTTCACCAAGCCGCTGGCGATCTTCAGGAGAGTCGTCTTGCCCGTGCCCGACGGCGCTATTATGGAAACGAATTGGTTCTGGCCCGCGTCGAAGGAAACCCCCCTCAACACGGGCATCACGCCCTTCTCCGTCCTGTAACTGAAGGATACCCCAATCACATCGAGTATTGCAATAATCCCACCGACCGCCGCTTCTATATAGGGTATTTAAGCATTGCCACCGAGAAAAGCTTAATAGGGAGAAAACCACAGCGGGGAGAGAGGTAACCCCTCGGAGACCTGTCGAAGACAGGACAATGAAGTGGGCGGGTTACCCCGGCCTAATTCTACTCTAATTAAATAATATACAAAATAATATATTAACGATAATTACGGCAGATAATGCCTGCGCCGCGCAATACTTACCCCATCATTTAGCATTGATTGCCTTCACTCGCCAGCGGTAATTGGTTCCTCGGGAGTTGGCTATGTTTATAATAGTGTTCAGCGAGATCGCTAGCATGAGCGGAGCGCCGGGTGGGGGTGAATTATGAGGAGCGGAGGGGGTTCGCTACGGCTTGTTTTGGCGGGGAGGCCCCTAGGCGTAAGCGGAGGCGGGGTGGTGTTCACGGAGTGGGGCTGCGATGAAGGGGGGAGGCGCTAGCATGCATGTAGATGGGGCTCAATATGAGGTTCAAGGCCTCGTGGATAGGAAGAGGACATCAACTTACTACACTTCCCCTGATGGGGTATCGGTAATTAGGTCGTTGATGGAGGAGATCCCCGAAGAGGAAAGGGAGGGGGTGACGTTAATGGATCCCTTCATGGGCTCCGGCGTCCTGCTCTCATCCGTTGACGACTTAGTTAAGCCCAGCGTGGTGGTGGGCATTGAGATAAACAGGGAGCCCTGCGTGCTCGGCCGGAAAATCCTCTCCTCAATTTACGGCAGCGTTGATGTTATCTGCGGCGATGCGTTTAGAGAGGCTTGGAGGTATGAAGCCGACATAGTGGTCTCAAACCCTCCCTTCGTTAGGTGGCACTTGATGAAGGACAGGGATGAGGTGCTTGACTCGGTCATCTCTCGCGGCTACGGGGGTTTCATATCCAGGAGGGACCCTGGGCTGCACATACTCTCCATGTTTCTAATAGACCACGTATTAAGGGAGGGGGGTCACGCTGTTTTAGTGATCCCCGCGTCGACTTTCTACACGAGCCAGGGATCCGGGGTGAAGAAGCTCTTGAGGCGGTCATACGACGTGCTCGCCATGGTTGAGAACGTTAAAACGCCGTCGTTTAGCACCGGCAGCGGCTTCAAAGAACTGATAATCCTCCTAAGAAAGAGGAGGCCCCTTGAGTTAGGGGAGAGGCACACTGTGATTTATCAGTATGACGGGGATCTAAGGGAGAGGTATTCAGTCAACCTCGATGAGGCGCCTAAGTTTTTGGATAGGAACTGGTTAAGCCTATTTGACTACGAGAGGGCCAGGAAGGCGGTCGAGGCGATCGAGGAGGCGCTGAGCTCAGGCTTGCTTCGCTACCTGAACAGAAATGAGGTATTGAGGGGGGTGGAGATGTACGGCTCGGAGTTCTTCTTCATCCCCAACAAGCACTGGAGCATTGCGGGAGAGGAGGGGGACGCGGTGGTGATCAGGAATGGCTACCAAACCCTGAGGATCCCGAAGAAGTACCTAGTTAAGTGCCTAAGAAAGCCTGAGCACTATAACGAGGGCATCCTAGTATCCGACCCCAAGTTCCACGCGCTCGCGATCAGCGATGAGCCGGAGGGGGATTTGAGGAAGTACGTCGAGTGGGGCGAGGGGCAGGGCCTACCGGCCCTGAAGTTCGGCGATAAATGGTACCAACACATCTGGAGGCAATTGAGGACTAAGTCCCCATACGGTCATATCTTCATCCACGATAAACTGGACATAAGTAGGAACAAGGTCTTGGCCAATTATAGCGAGAACCCCCTCTGCGCTTCAAAGAACTTCTACATAATCAAGACGAACAACCCATTAATCGCAGCTTGGTTTAATTCACGCATAATGAGGTACATCCTGGAGATCTTCAGCAAGAGGATCTCGGATAACTGGACTAGGCTATTGGAGGAGGACTACCTAGAAATCCCAATACCCTCAAGGCCGTTAAACGTTGACCTAAGCAGCACTCAAAGCGCGGAAAGGGCAGTGAGGGAGTACTTAATGGGGGATCCAACCACCCCACCGCCCTGAAGATACGGGCTCCCCCTTACTGGGAGAGAGGGGCGGGCGCGGGCCCAGGGGGTGGGTCAAGGCATTGCGTTGAGGGGGCGGTGATTAGGCCTCGCCGCCATTGGTATTACCGCTCATCCTGAGGCTTATGTTTATATACATGAAGCATGGAGCGCCCATATGGCCATAATAGTGTATTGCCAGCACTGCGGGAACGACGTGGCTGTCTTCAGGAAGCTGCGCACGCCGCCCGAGCTGCTTCAATTAATCATTTACAGGATAGGCCCCTCATGCCCCTACTGCGGCGCCCCCTTCACGGCGCTGGACACCAGGAACATCAAGTACTCGGTCAGGCCGCTTCAACAACCAAGGCGAGTGGTTAAAAGAGCGCATTAAAGAATAGAACCCAACCGCTCAACGGTAGCGCATCAACTACCCCCCCTCCTCCCCCTCCACGCTGGGCATCCCGCGGCAAGCGGGTTTCGCTCCCTTGAACCCCAAAAAAGGTTAAATAGATCAAGGACCACTAGGGCCGTGAGCGACGTTTACTACGCGTTAATCACGGTGGGGGTCTTGGTCTCCGCCTCCAAGGTCCTGGGCGTCGCGTTCGAGAAGGCGGGGATCAATCACATAGTGGGGGAGATGCTGGGCGGAATGATTATGGGCCCGTACGCGTTGGGGTACATCATCAACGACGCGCTGCGCGGCGTGGCTGGGTTCAATTTAATAAACATCAATAACTACGTGATAGCCATATCGGACATAGCCCTCATATTCCTCATCTTCTCCTCAGGCGTTGGGGAGGGCTTCGCCCCAATGAGGAGGAGCGGGGGGAGGGGGCTCGTGGTGGCCGTGGGCGGGGCCGTCGTGCCGTTCGCCGCGGCGTATTACTATTACCACTACGTGGCGCTGTACGACGTGAAGGCCGCCATGCTGCTCGGCGCCACCTTCATGGCCACGAGCACCGCGGTTGTGGTCAAGATGCTGGACAGGGTGGGGGATAGGGACTCCAGGGAGTTGGTTTACAACGCGGTGGTGCTGGACGACGTGGTCGGCATCATCTCCCTCGCAGTTGTGCTGACCCTAGTCACCGCGGCCAAGGTAACCATAAGGGCCGCCCTCGAGACCGCCGCGGGCCTGATCGCGGTTTGGGGACTCATGCTGGTTCTATCCCTCCTCATAATACCGAGGGCGATGAACGCCCTCAAGAGGCCCGAGTTGATTGAGTCCTCCTCCCTGGCCGCCGCCTTCGCAATGAGCGGCATCTCGGTTATAGTGGGGCTATCCCCCGTGGTGGGGGCCTACCTGGCCGGCATATCCGTGGGGGAATCATTGATAAGGGAGAGGGCAAAGGCGTTCTCCCAGACCATAGAGGAGAGCCTGGGGCCCCTCTTCTTCGCAGTGCTGGGCGCCCAGATACCCCTGGCCAACTTCCTGAACCCAGGCGTGGACCTCGGCGTCATCACTATGACCGCCATAGCCATGGCCACCAAGGCGCTGGGCGCCATGGCCTTCTCACTCCCCTTCACCAGGAAGATCAAGAACTCCGCCGCCATTGGGGCCATGATGATACCCAGGGGCGAGGTGGGGCTCGTCATAGCCGCGACCGGGTTCGACATGGGCGTGATAACCCCCCAACTGTACACCGAGGTGACCATGATGATAATGCTCACCACCCTCCTCGGCCCCCTCCTGACCTGGAACGGCCACCACAATAATGGGGATTAAGCCATCGCGGGCGCTCCGCTCACGGTTAAGGGAACCCAAGGCCAGCTGCGTTTAAATACCGAGTCCACAAATAAGCCCGTGGAGTCAATAGTGGGTTCTGCCATCGATAAGGCAATGGATGCCATCATAAAGAAGATGCAGGAGGGCAAGAAGCTCTCCAACGAGGACCTCATCACGTTGATAATAGTGGTATTTAGGGAATCCAATAAGAGGATAGATGAGATCAACAGCAGGATGAATGACATGAACAGAGAATTGATGAAGCGAATAGCTGACACGGATAAGGATGTTAACGACGCAATGCGCGGATTGATGGAGATGATCGCGACTACAGAAATCAAACTATTAGACAAAATAACGGAGACCAATAAGAGGATAGAGACAATACACGACGGACTATCAAGCCAAATAGCAGAAACAAACAAAGAAATGGCATCAATAAGAGGCACATTATCAAGCCAGACAATCGAGATCAATAATAGGATGGAATCGGTAAGGGACGGATTACTCGGCCAAATAGTGGAGACGAATAAAGG
>DAHE01000008.1:8695-9339 GCA_002508315.1 Thermocladium sp. UBA166 | reverse complement strand
TTCAAATCCCGGCCGGGGCTCCAGCGAATCTCCATTAATTACTCATTCAATGCGGCGAATTTTAACAGAGACTCCGTTAAGCAATGGAGTACCTCCATACGCGCCCTTCTCTGGCCCTATCAGCGAGTTTATGGGCCTCCCATCCAAATCAATNNAACGCGCTCTTATGCATCCAGACGACCCTTGACGGGGTTCCGACGTCCTTAACTGCCCTGACCTTCACCTTGCCGAACTTGGATTCAACCTCAACAATGCCCTCCACGTCATGCGTGTACAGCACGGGCTCTGGCCTTCCGTATATCTCCTTGAATTGACTATTTGTGTAGAGAGGATGGGACGTGAAGACCAGGGTGNNCGTCCAGCGGGGGCGGGGATGGTTTAGGCAATGGGTGAACCGTGGGTCGTCTAGGGCTTGGCCTGTGCCTTATTGGAACTATCTTCCTCTCCATCAATTCCGCCAGCGTGACCCCTGTTCCCCGTATCGCCACGTCAACGGCATGCATTGGATCCTCCTCTATCAAGGGATGCGACCCTAATACCCGCCGCCCCACTTCCCTCACCAATGCCGTCTCCGGAATGCCGAGGGGCTTCTCGCGGGGCTCATTGAGCACTAAGTATTCATGCCAGTAGCTGTAGACCACGTC
>DAHE01000008.1:0-8648 GCA_002508315.1 Thermocladium sp. UBA166 | reverse complement strand
CGACGAGCCTCAGCCTGCCCTCCTCCACAGCCTCCCGTATCCTATCCGCGCCAGGCAGGGAGTGAAGTGGGTTGGCGTTCCACGCGAACATTAAGTCAAGGCTCCCCCTCTCAACCTCGTACCCCACCTCAGCCATACCCACTATTCTCCCCGGCTTCGATGCGTGCATTCCCCTCAAGTAATTGAAGTCTATCCCCCACCCCATCGAGTTCGAGTAGTAGAAGCCCCTCTCCATCCCAAGCAGTGCGGGAATCAATGATATTAGCGCTATCGCATCGCCGCCGTTGACGGACCTGCCCAGCGCGAAGCCTATAAGCGTTAATGGCCTCCTCTCCGCGTAGTACTCAGCCAACCACTTCACCTTGTCCCAACCCACCCCCGAGTACTCGCTCAGCTCAGCGTCTCCGTAGCCATCAACGAACCTCCTCAAGTCCTCCAAGCCCTCCACATCGCCAACAACCCTCCCCGACTTGATGAGCTCCTTAATAATGCCCATGGCGAGGAACACGTCGCCGCCCGGTCTAACAATCAACGCCTCATCAGCCTTCCTTGCAGCATCGCTCATCCTGACATCTATGACCACCCTATGCGCCTTCCTGAGAGCCGCCCAGCCGTGTATGAAGCTCACGCTGGCGGGCACTCCCCAGAAGACCGCCGCGCCGTACCGCGGGAACTCGCTCGGCAATGCGCCGAAGCTGGTGCCGTAGTGGGCCGCGATTGCTGCATGGCCCTCCGCGCTGCATATTGAGTAATCCGTCTGCGACGCGCCCAACGCGTTCCACAGCCTGGCTGGGTAGTACCAGGTCAGCAATCCCTGGTTCCCATCATAATCCACATGTATTATGCGGGATGGATCTCTCCTCTTGACCTCCATTATCATCCGCGACACGTAGTCCAGGGCCTCCTCCATGGAGACCTCCCTCCCCTCTATAACGGGGGACTCTACCCTGTTCACCCCGTTCCTGCGCAAATCAGCTCTCCCCCTGGCGCACGTAAACCCATTCACTGGAGGCATGTTGAGCGGTCGATAGTTGGAGTCGAATATGCAGGTATCGTAGCAATCGCGGGGGCAAGCTATTACCACGAGCGGGGAAGGGAAACGCATTCAAAAGCTTTATGCGGGCCACCGAGGGGAGGGGGCGAATCGGTTTAATCCACCCATTCATTTGGCGAGGGTGGTGCGGGTGCACCGGAAAACCTAAAATACAGATCATTCCCCTGGGGATATGGCGATAATAAGCGTTACTCCCGAGATAGCACTGGATGAGGGGAGCACGTACGCGGGGGGCCTTGGGGTTTTGGAGGGGGATAAGTTCTACGCAATGGCGAGGAAGGGGGTGGATTACATAGTTATAACGCTGCTCTACAGGAACGGCTACGTGGATTACTCCTTGAATGGGGAGTTAACCCCGGAGCCGCAGCCCCAGCCCAAGGAGTTCCTGAACAAGTTAGTCAAGGCGGGGAGCGCAGGCATCAGGCTCAGGCATAGGCGGGTCGCCATAGACTTCATGGAGTACAGGGTCGGGAATGCGCGGGTCGTCTTCATAAACCCCACGTCCCCCATGTGGGCCGTCGGCCTCGTGGATAGGGTGTACATAGAGAGGAGCCTTGAGGATAAGTTCGCCAAATACGTTCTACTGGCCAAGGGGGCGGCCGAGTACATAACGGGGGTGGTCGGCGTGAATAACGTGGACGTCGTGGACCTGCAGGAGGCCTACGCCGCACTGCTGCCCCTCGTGCTTAGGCTGGAGCCGAGGAAGTTCAGGTTAATAATACACACGCCCGGGCCGTGGGGGCACCCATCATTCCCCCGGGAATTATTCGAGGAGGAGTTCGGCTACTCATTCATATCCAACCCCGTCATACTGACTGAGCTGGGGCTCTCAATGGCGGGAGGCGGGATTGTGGTGTCCCAAAAGATGCTGGACGTGGTGAGCAAGGTGATACCGCACCACATGCATAAGGTCAGCTACATAACTAACGGTGTGGACGCCGCGAGGTGGGTTGATCCAAGAATAGCACGCGCGGAGTCCGGGGAGGAGCTGTGGAGCGCCAAGGTGGCGGCCAGGCAGGAATTGCTCGGCTTGATTTCCAGGTACAAGAAGGTGGACGCCGGGGACAGACCCATAATTGCGTGGAATAGGAGGGTGACCAAGTACAAGAGACCCGAGTTCATACTGGACTTGATAGAGGATGAGCAGCCCAAGGACGCCGTGTTCCTCCTGGCGGGCAAGGCTCATCCAGACGACAATTACGGCCTGGAGGTAATGAGGAGAATGAAGCAGGCATCCCTCAACTACGAGAACGTGGTTTTCATGCCGGACTACGGAGTGCAGCTGGCGAAGCCCATAGTGGCCGGCTCATCCTTAATGGTGTTCACGCCATTCCCCGGCTGGGAGGCCTCAGGCACCTCGTTCATGAAGGGCGGATTGAACGGGACCCCCAGTCTCTCCTCCAGGGATGGGGCTGCCGTGGAGCTCATACGGGACGGAGAGAACGGGTGGTTATTCGGCGAGGATGTGCGCGAATTGATAGATATAGGCACAGACCCCAGGGCCAGGGAGATAAGCGAGAGGGAGTATGAGGACTTCGTCAATAAATTGAAGTCCATAATAAAGCTGTACAACGATGACAGGGATGGATTCATTAAGGTAATGATCAACGCAAAGAAAAGCTTCTCCAAAGCAGCCCCCATAGAGAACGCGCTGGCCAAGTACTACCCCGGGAAAATAGGTAGGGAAACAGTCTCTCCCTAACCTTTCCAGAAACCCGCCTCCACTTTTTATGGATCCCCCCCACTTGACAATCATGTTAATGCCCTAGCACTGCAAGAAATGCTAAACATTATCTTGCATTCATCTTCATCTGTCCCCAGAGACCCCTCGTTTAAAGGGGTAGGGGAAGGGCAGCTGCGCGGTGAAGCCCCCAAGCTGGTGCACCAGCGTAGAAGAAAAGGGGGAAGGAATGGGGCGGCCCGTGCCTTTATTGAGGGGAAAGGAGGAGGTGCGTGGACACGCTGATGGACAGTATTATGGAAGCCCAGAAACTACCTAGAAGGGCGAGGGGGAGGGGGTGGTTCATGCTTCTCCGACTTTCGTTGTTTTGGCGCGTTCTTACCTAGCCTCGGCTATTAGTTCAATCGTGACTCCCTTATCCTCCGAAAAGTTAAATGCTTTAGCTGGTGGGTTGACTTCGATGAGTTGGTATGTCTGTTATACAGTTGAACACGTATAGGTTAATGAAGAGAATTAGGAGGGCGTTACGGAGCTTGATAGTGTACGCTGTTTTGATGTTCATAGCGGTGTTATTCCTTGGGGCGTTGAGCATCTATCTGGTGGAGTACGGTCATAATCCCAATATAAAGAACTTCTTCGACGCCGTTTGGTTCGTCATGGAGACTATAACCACGGTGGGTTATGGAGATATAGTTCCTAAAACCACAATAGGTAGGATTGTGGACATGATTATAATGCCGATCGGCATAGCCGTGATAAGCATATTAACGGCGTCGATAGCAACTTTATTGACTGAGAGGGCTATGGAGAGGATGAACGGCATGAAGTCAAGCAGCAAGGGTGATCACGTGATCATTCTAGGCGAGCCGGATAGGGCCATTAATTTAATTAAGGCCTTGATTAAACTGATGGAGGATTCAAGTAAATTCATCGACGTGGTTTACGTGAGCGAACTCGACAAGCCGCCTAACCTACCTAGGGATGTCGAATTCATAAAGGGCAACCCAACTCTGAAGGATACATTGATTAGGGCCAATGTCGATAAGGCAATGTCATTAATGATCCTGCCCCAGGGAGACCCGGCCACGGCCGATGCGAAAACGCTTATGGAGGTAATAGTGGCTAGAAGCATTAACCCGAACCTATACATAGTGGCTGAACTACTTGACGAGAACAATGCTGAATACGCCCTTAAGGCTGGGGCCAATGAAGCGATTGCGGTGGGGTCGTTGACTACTATCGCGGTGGCAACCGAGGCCATCTATAAGGGATCGTTAAGGGCAATAATGCGACTGCTCAGGGGCAGCAGCGAAATCTCAGTTATCAGTTCAGGCGGGTACGCTGGGCTAAGCTTCAGGGATGCGATCATCAAGGTAAGGGAACGCGAATCGGGAATACTAATCGGCATTCTCGGCGATAATAATGAAACACTGATAAGCCCAGGCGATGAATTAATCATAAAGCCAAGCGATGAATTAATAGTAATCAAGCCGATTAGAGCGCCTAAGCGTGACTCACAACGGCAGGGATCCTCCGCTCCCTAGACGTAAAGGAAAGAAAAGGAACGGATTAGGCAAAACTCAATCGAAATACATTTCACAAAGCAGAACCGACCTACTAACCGGGCCCTAAATGGGAGCCCCCTTAATCGTGCTTCACTGGTTCGAGGCCCACCGCGTCCACTCGCGACGAGAAGGTTAACTCGCCTCGCCCCACTCATCCAGCGGTGAACCGCCGGCTTGGGCCTTCGGCAACTCTCACTGGGTTCAGGGTTCGGGGGCGCGTATGTCGGAATCCTCACTATCCTCACTAAGTTTAAAAGATGGAGGCGCGACCTGCACTCGATGATTGTAGCGCGTTGGTGCTGATCTCCATGATGATCGACGGGCGATCAAATGAATGCTTTATTTGAGCAGGGCTGGTATTATGAAAATGGCTATCATTAGGTCAATGAACACTATTATAGTTATTACGGCGTAGAGCCAATCCTTTTCCATCATGAACGATGCTATGCCCAACAGTACCCTTAGCACGGGCGTTGCTATTAGGACCACGAGCCCCAGCACTATTAGCGATAACCCGTCCAGCGAGGCTACGTGGCCCACTGCGCCTAGGACCGGTATTACGCTGCTGTTGATGGGGCTCCTCATGCTTGATATCTCGTTGATGGGGTAACCGAGCCCCTCTCCCCTGGCCAGCATGATCGCTACCCCGGCAGATATCAATACAATGCTTATTATCACGCCGATCCTCAGCGTCATTCCTATCACGGAGTCCATGTCCATGCTCATCGCCTCCTCCCGTACTTGGCCAGCAGAGCCGCTATTAATACTATTGATAACGCCGTGGACGCGGAGTACTCATAGACCAGCGGCAGCACGATTATCCTAGCTATGGAGAGACCGCGGAGCACCATCTCCACGCCCAGGAAGTTCAGTATGGCTATGAATATCCACCTGATGAATCTGTTGGTTAACTTTATCAGCACCTTGGTCCCCGCGAACGCCCCTATTAGTACTCCTATTGCAGTTGCTGCTGCTATGAATGGTTGTATGTACCCGAAGTACCAGTATATGCTGCTCCCCGTCGCCGCGGTCACCCCTATCATGAAGTTGCTGGTGGTGGTGCTGACCTTCATTGGGAGATTCATGGCCCAATCAAGCCCCAACACCTTAAGCGCCCCACTGCCGATGCCCAACAAACCACTGATAACGCCTGCGAAGAACATAATGAACTCACCAAGCCACCAACGAACACCCCAGTAACGTATCTCCTGGCCCAGCGCCGCGTCGTAATACTCACCGTGGAGCTTGAATAGCTTCGTGCTCCAGTCCGGCTGCCTGGGCTTCGGTATCTCGTACTTCCCCCTCTGCACGGTCGGGATTATGCTGGTGAGCAGCACGATGCCGAACGTGACGTATATGACCCACGCCAACCCATGGGAGTAAACCCAAGCCGCGCTTAGGGAGCCCACTATGGCGCCCCCACTCGTGGCCACCTCCAACCCCATCCCAATCCTGACATTGGTTATCTTATCCTTTATGTACGCGCTGGCAGAACCGCTGGACGTGGCTATGGTGGATATGAGCGATGCGCCGGTGGCATAGTATATGGGAACCCCCAGAAATAGGGTGAGCAGCGGGGTGAGCACGGTGCCTCCTCCCAACCCAGTCAGCGACCCTATGAAGCCTGAGAAAATGCCTGCTATCAATATCTCCATGAACCTCAGAATGATGTCTAACATATTTAAACACAATTGGAGCTAAACATTTTAAATTTTTCCAATGATATATGCGTATGGAGATCGCATTCAATTATTAATATGAACAACTCCCTCCTTCGAGGATCCTTTCAGCGACTCTGCTCCCGATCGCCGCACTTGATTATGTTGAACCCAGAGGCCTTGCGCAGCCTATTCATTATGGCCAAGCCAATGCCCAATTCCGGGAAGCCCTCGGCCACGGCCACGTCTACACTCAAGTCATCCACCGACCGAAGGGCAGCGAATAACTTGCGGGCAACCTCGTATAGATCCCCCCTATGCCCCATATCCACCACGGTAACCCCCGCGTATTGCCTGCACGTCTCGCTGCTGCAGAGCACGGCCACTCTCTTGCCTTCATGCCGCTCGAGCCGCTCCACCAACTCCCTGGCTCTACCCACCATGGCCGCGACGTCGCCGCACTCCACCAAAAATAACGGCTTCGATGGAGCGTAGTGCCTGTACTTCATCCCGGGGGCCAGCGCCACATCAGCCTCCCGCGTCCCCCTGGCGAACTCCGGCACCACTATGTCCCCAATAACTCTCCGTATCTCCTCCACAGTGAATGGGCCGGGCCTCAACAGAACGGGCGGTTTCCTGGTGAAGTCGATGACCGTGGACTCGACGCCGAAGTACGTGTCGCCCCCGTCTATTATCGCGTCGACCTTGCCCATGAGGTCCCTAATGACGTGAGCAACGCTGGTTGGGCTTGGTTTCCCCGAGAGGTTGGCGCTGGGCGCAGCTATGGGCCTTGACCTCCTTATTAACTCCAACGCAACCGGGTGCGCGGGCATCCTTACAGCAACTGTATCCCTCCCTCCCGTGGTCTCCGGCGGCACCTTGCTCGACTTCCCCAGCACCACAGTGAATGGGCCGGGCCACACCCTCCTCAATGCTTCATACAATTCATTAGGCACGTCAACGGCGACGTCCGCCAACTGATCCAGCGATGCTATGTGGACTATGCTGGGGTTATCCGCGGGCCTGCCCTTCACTTGATATATGCGCCTCACCGCGGCTGGATTGAATGCATCCGCTCCCAAGCCGTACACCGTCTCCGTGGGGAAAGCCACCAAGCCACCCCTCAATATCACTGCCGCGGCGACCTCCATCGACTCATTGGGGTGAATTATCAAGGTATTCATTGATGATCCCCAACCCCCGATTCGCCAACCAGCGACTCCAAACACGGCAACGTCTCCATTGAATCGTCTCGATTCACTCCTTGAAATTAAAAACTTTCCTTCAGTGCTCGCCGTACGACCCCACTGGAGGGATGCGGGGCAATATAGTCTGTGCAGCAGACCAACTATAAACCTTAAATATAACAATGCAAAAGATATAAATTGATTCGCATGAATGGGCACTATAGTGATTGGACCATCATGAATCAATGCTGCGATCGCGCGTTCAATGGATTCGTCACGTCATGGAGGAAGCTGACCTCCTCCCCGCCCTANNCCTTTTTTCTATCAAGAACTGCACGGCTCCCCGCGGCGGCGTGGGGCTTGGAACCGGCATTGCTGCATTTAGTATTGCCGTTGTAGTGGTTATTGCAGTGCTGGCGGCGTTAGCAATATACGCGGTAAGCATTGCATATACTGGTCAGTCCAGTGGTTCCGCGGCAACCCTGATTGAGCAACACATCGGCACGATTAATCTACAGCCCCCTCCCTACGAGGAATACAGCGGCGTGCCCCTAAAGTACCAAGGCTTAGTGAATGAAACGCTGAGGAGGTATGGAGTAATGAATTATGAACCCATAGTAACCATCGTGAATGGAGGCTTCATTTACGTTGTGGTGCGACTGAGCAATTCATCAATGCATTACGGCGGCATATTGATTAGGGGGAACTCCACCTCGATGGATGAGCTGAGCTTGACTCCATACAATGAAACCACGCGCGTATACGTGGTTGGAGGTGGGCCATCATACCTAGAATCAATAGAGAGATACGCCATCTACAACATAACCGGCCCACTATTGAAGAAGTACTTCCCAGACGCAGCGTTCTTCGGGGGCTTCGTCAACTACACCGGAGAGTGGAAGGTTGGGCCTACCCTGTATGGATCAGCCATAGATTACGGAGAGTTCTACGGGGAGACCGGCGAGTGGGTGGAGATGACGGAGGTGGAGGATTATGGTAGATCATTTCCATTCTACGTGGTCGAGTGCGACTTCAGGGATCAATATTCACCACTAAACGTTCAATCTCAGCAAGTGGTCTTCGATAACGCTGCCGCGTCCTTCTATTCAGCATTGACTTGCCCAGCCGGCATGGAGGACTGGGCCACCATATACCTTAACTGGGACGTGAACACGCTGGGAATGCCGCACTACACGCCTATTGTGTTTAGTAAGGGCATTGGAATATGCGGCGCGTGCCCGGCCGCCTAAATGGCATTGACCCACGGCCGATCTCTCAATGAGTAATCACCTCAGACCGTTAAGGCCGTGAAATTCACTGCCTCCCGGTCTGGCGCGCATATACACATGCCGAATAAGCCGCCCAGCCCCTACTCCCTAGATGAGGGATTGCTTGAATGATGACTACTAAATTTAAATATGCTAAAACCACGGGAAGTTAAGGCGGGGGTACCCGAGCATGGTCAAAGGGGGCGGGTTGAGGTCCCGTTGGCGTAGGCCTGCG
>DAHE01000004.1 GCA_002508315.1 Thermocladium sp. UBA166 | reverse complement strand
CTGGCCGCCAAGCTAGCCATAGCGGCGAAGGCGGATGCGTTCACTGGGAACTTCATCGCGCCGAAACTTAAGGAGGACTTAATGAAGAGGATACAGGAAATAAAGACCCTCTACGCCAAGCCTCCCGCGAAGAAGCCCGAGCAGCGCCAGGAGCGGCGTGTCGGGGGATGGGGAGGGGGAGGGGGACGGAGTGGGGGGAGGAGGCAATGGAGAGGAAAGAGATAATAAGAGCGGAGGGATGGGTGATATAGATGTCGATAAAGGCAGTGAGCGTCGAGGAGCATGAGTTCAAGGGCGTTTACTGGGTTCACTTCGAGGACGGCAGTGCCAGGCTGGCCACTGTCAACCTGACCCCCGGGAGGAGGGTGTATGGGGAGCAGTTAATCAACATGAACGGCGTGGAGTACAGGGTGTGGAATCCATATAGATCTAAGCTGGCCGCCGCCTTGATGAACGGGTTGAAGGCAATGCCCCTCGGCGAGGGAAGCGAGATACTATACCTGGGAGCAGCCAGTGGAACCACGGTGAGCCACATGAGCGATATAGTGGGGCTCAGCGGCACTATTTATGGAGTTGAGTTCAGCCCCAGGGTTTTCAGGGAGTTCATGGAANNAGACCAGGGCCGCCGCAACGTGATCCCGATACTGGCGGACGCTAGGTACCCGGAGCAGTACATATCAATAGTTAAGAAGGTCGATCTTGTCTACATAGACGTAGCCCAGCCCTTCCAGGCCAAGGTATTGGCGGACAACGCCGATGTATTTCTCAACAGGGACGGAAGGGTTGTGCTCGTCATAAAGGCCATGTCCATAGACGTGACTAAGGAACCGTCCGAGACCTTCAAGCATGAGATAGATGCCCTAAAGGAGAGGGGGTTCGATGTGGAGACCACTGTTCACTTGGAGCCCTACGACGTGGCCCACGCGTTGGTCATCGGCAGGAAGATATAGCCTTAGAGCCCTCGTATATCAACATTGTTGTGCAAGGAAAGGCTTATATTTCGGTCCATCAATGCATAGGCGTGGAGGTCCTGGAGGAAACCATTAGATACCTATCGAGGACGGGAAGGACTGTGGTGGTGTCGGATGGCAAGTATAGCTACACTATAGCCTCCAAGACTAAGAAAGGCCCCACCCTGATCAAGGTAACCACCGACGGAGGCGACGTGAGCGAGGATAACGCCATCGACCTCCTCGCGTTCTCCAAGCTGGGCATTATGACCATGATAGTGGCTGAGAGCAATGGGGGAGAGAAGCTTGAGGACGACACGGTGTATCGACGGGATGGGATATCCATGATAAGCCCAAAGACCTTGGGCGACATCACTGAGGGCAGGATGCCTAAGCTATTCAAGGAGAGAGGTATGATAAAGGCCAAGGTAAACGGCCGCGTCCTGCGCAGAATGAGGCAGGAACACTCGCTCAGCCTAGGCGATCTGGCGGAGGCCCTGTCGGTGGGCAGGCGAACCATTTATGAGTATGAGAAGGGGGGAATGGAGGCGGCGAGCGAGCATGCACTGGCATTGGCGGAGCTATTCGGGGAGGAGGTGCTTGAGGACGTTGATTTAACCCCCAGGGATCCCGGGGCCGCGATTAACAAGAGAGTCACGAAGCTGCACGCCGGCGACGTGGTGGTCAATGCCCACGTGCTTGCATCGGCTCACGCCCGGTTCGCCGAGTTCTCCAACCTCCGCTTGCTGGACTACGACGTGAGGGAGGAGGCGGTGAAGATCAGCGAGATACTGGATATAGGATATGCCGTTGTGGATGATGAAAAGATAGAAGTGATCAGGCCCAGCCAAGCTCCTAGGAATTAAAGCGGGGAGCCAATCGCTGAAATCAGCTTCGCGAGCTTGTGGCCCTCCTCGATCTTAAACCCATCCACCGCGAAGTGAGTCCTCCACACCCTTACTCCAATCGATGATGCGGCCTCTATCAGTGAGTCCATGGATGGGGTGAAGCCGATTACGCGCCCCAGCTCGCTCAATCTGAAGTAGAGCGGGGGGGCGACGGACTCCTTATTCAACGACTCCATGAATGCCCTCACATCATCGCCCGCCCTCCTGACCGCTGCATCCATGAACTCTGGGTCCATTAATCTGCCTATCCACACCGGCCCCCCCAAGCCGGGGGCCCCTATTGGGTATCCACGGGCCAACCACCGCTTCAGCGTTCTCTGATCATATCCATAGAAGCCCATGTTCCTCAGCGCCTCCACGGCGTCCGCCCTGTCCTTGGAGACCACAATGCATGCCCTGTAGTAATGCCTCTCGTGGTACCCAATCAAGGGCGTCACGCCGGCATCTAGCACCAAGGCCTCCCTAGCAGCAAATCCAATCAATGCCCTAAGCCCCACCTCCCTTGAGAAGGGCACCCTTAATGGAAATACTCCATACCGCCTCACCGCCTTATTGTAATGCCTCCCCTCGAGCACGCCCAGGTCCGTGGCCGTGAGGCACAGCAATCCCCCATCGTGGAGCGCCCTTACCGCCGATGAAATGAATGGCGCAGGCGATCCAAACGGGTCTAGATCGACGACGTCGCATTTCACCCTGGACAGCAACTCGTTGGCGTCCCCCCTAACCACCTCCGCTCTATCGCTGACTCCATTCCTTTCCAGGTTCCTCACAATTAAGGCATGCGCCTCCCGGCTTAGGTCTCCCATCACTACCTTGGAGACTCCATCGACCTCCAGCAAGTACCGGATCCCCCTCACCCCGCTCCCCGACAGGGGCTCGCACACCGTGGCCTCGCCTCCAATGGAGTCTATGAATGCTTGGAGGACTGCCACCGATATGGATCTATTGTTGCTCATTAATGGATTGAAGAACACGGGTGCCTTGGCTGGCTCCGGCCTCCCCCCGACAGCGTACTTAATGGGGTTGGGAACGAGTATCCTGGCCTTGCCCTCCACCGTCTCCACCAATTCCTCGACGTTCACCGATTGAGTTGCTGCGTCCAGTGTTTAAATACATGGCAGTTAGATGGGCCATGCGCTGAGCGTTGGCTTCAATTAACGGTAATGCTTTAAATGGCGGTTCCTCGCCTAGACCAGTGATAATAGGCGTAGCTGGGCTTCCAGGGGCAGGCAAGACCACGGTTAGCAAGCTCCTCGGGGAGGCTGGGTTCAGGGTGTACTCGATGGGCGATATAGTTAGGCAGCGAGCGGCTGAGTTAGGCATGTCCACCGATGAGGCATCAGTATACCTCCGCATAACCAGGGGCGCGAGGGCAGTAGTGGTGGACCTATTGAACGAGATGGGGATGGAGATGAAGACGGAGGGAGGCAATGCCGTGGTTGAGGGGTTGAGGAGCGTGGATGAGTTGGACGCCCTTAGGGAGAGGTTCGGCTCGGTCTTCTTAATCTACGTAGCCTCATCGATGGGAGTCAGGTTCAGTAGGCTCAGGAATCGCGGGAGGCCGGATGATCCAAGGAATCCAAGCGACTTGATTGCGAGGGATTATAGGGAGTTGAAGTTCGGATTAGCGGAGTTGATAAGCAGGGCGGACAGGATAGTCTTGAACGACGATGGGTTGGAATCGCTCCGCGAGTCAGTAAGGAATATAATCCAGGCCATTGCATAGGTTCGATGGAGCTCTCGGTAAAGGCGGCGGTGAATCCGACGGAGGACCCAAATAAAGTAAAGGCGGCCGTGCTGAACTTGGTGGACATGGAATTAATCATTATGGAGGAAAACGGTCAGAGCTACGTCGTGGGTAGGAGTCAATCCCTTTCCGCGCTGTCCCCGCTTCGAAAATTGATCAGCAAGGCAGGCATCGCTAGGCTGGCTAGGGAGGTGCTTCGCAGCAGCGCGGTGGGGGACACCATAGAGATAAAACTCCACAAGCAAGCGGCGTTCGCTGGCGCCGTTTCCTTCGTTTCACAGGATGGGGAGAGCCCCATGGGTCCCATAATAATAACCATAACCGCCGCCGATCCGGTCAAGGTAATAGACTGGATAGTGCCGCCGCCCAAGAGGTTAGATGGGCTTCATAGATAGGAGGTAATTAATCAGTATTATCAGTATAGCTATGTTGAGGAACAACATGAAGAACGCCATTATTCTATAAACCCTGCTGGTGACCTCCTCCAGCGGCGTGTAGGCTATGGCGGCGTTGAACCAAGTCTCCTTTACCGTGAGTATCGTCAATAACATTGAGACAAGCCACGGCAGCACCGCTAACACGTCGGAGTTAAGGGTGTACGGCTTCGCCAAGCTTATGGGGCCGGCCTCGGCCACTGAGAAGGAGGGGAGGGCCACGTTCACTACTAGGAAGAACGCGGTTAAGGTCACGGCGGCATCGGCGTACACCAGCTTCATGGCTATTAGGAGACAAGGGAGATTTTAAACGTTATCTTATTTTTACAATGATTGATCATAGCCGAGTGGATGCAAGACCATTGCTGGCATTGATGATGGTGTTGTTTAGCTTGCCCATAGCGTTGGCGTCGACGGTTCAGCTTAACTACATTTATGTACAGCAAGGCAATTACTCGTATCAATACCAACTGATGGGTGATTCAGTGCTGATTCCCCAGAAGTGCTCCAGCGGTTTCACTGATTGGTTGATATACCCTGACCCCAGGTCTCAAATCGGCATATCCAATATACAGGTAATATACAGCAATGGCACCGCCGCCCCGTACATTGGCTTCTACTCCCCTAAGTACGCTTCCCTAACCACTCCCTGCGGCTCCGTGTACGGGCTCTACGTGACGCTGGGGCAATACCCGCCCCCCTCCCCCTACGGTTACCTGGAGCCCGGCGTCAATTATACGGTGAAGCTCGCGCCCGGCGGCAATAACATAACCATCCCAATCCCCCCGGGCTTTTCCTTCCTCTACGCATTGATTAAGGTGGTATTCATAGGCCCCGGCAGCGTGGTGATCAAGTCCCCATTCGTTCATCCAATTAATGCGGTTAAAAACTACACAGAGGTGGGTGGGTTTCAATTGCCCGTCACACAGGAGACAATCATAACCTTCACCCCGCAAGCCCTTATTTACCTAAACGCAAGTGGATTGGCCTATGCCTCCATAACCCCAACCTACTACACCACGGTCTTCAACACGGGAACGGCTTACTTGATCGGCCAGCCATTCTATGACGTGGAGTACAGGGGAGTTTCAATCGCTTCGCCAACTCAATTATTCCCATCCCAATCACTGGTTAGGAATGCCTCCATCTCATCGATAACCACGGAGCCAGCCTCCATATCGATAACCCCGGCATGCAGTAACCTAATAGTAAGCGGAGGGCAGTACTCCGGCGGAAAATTAAGGGTTAAGGTGCCCAGCAACGTGACGCTCTTCCTCAATGGGGCTCCGTTCATGAACTTAAGCATAGGCTCCATACCAACGGGCTCTGCCTCGCTGGGCTTGAACGTGCTGTCGAGTGGTATAAGCATAGTGTCGCTCGACGGCAAGTTGCTCAACGGCACCGTTGTTCTAAGCAATGGGAGGTCAACCATAAGGCCAGGCCCAGGCGTGTGCGTGCCCCCCGGCACTTACTCAGCCATAGTGGTCGCCGGTAATTACTCATTCCAGCTTGGGCACGTAAACGTAACCCTGCTGGATCCATACATAACGATCCCCCTCTTCTACAAGACATCCATGACGATCAAGACAAATGCAACCACGTGCCCCGGCTCGCCATACTTATTGGTCAACGGAGAGAGGAAGCAGTACGGGTCCCCTGTGTCGCTGAGCTACGTGAGGAATAGCTCCTCCGTGTCCCTGGAGTTGGTGCTTGACGGAGTTGTTTTATCTCAACGCGACGTGGTGATTAATGGCACCAATGAGTCCATTTACATGCCCGTCAACTCTATGAAGGTCAGGGTCACCGATATACTTGGATTCCCAATATCTAATTACGTGGTGATGATCGGCAATAATCTAACGTATTTTGACGCGAGGACCATATGCATACCCTACTCCGCCTCATTCGTCGTGGTGCAGGTGAATGGGCAGGATTACGTGGTTAAGATGGCTCCTATTGTGCACGTGACCGTTCTGTGGCCGCTCACCTTTAAATCGATAATGGTGATTTCCTCATTGATCATTATTATGTTGATTGCAGCCGTTGTAGCCATAGCCAAGAAACACTCCAACGAGGTGGTCACGGTGTGATGGGACTAACCGTGGGCTCCCAGGGATTACCCTGGATCACCCCCTCACAAACCAAGAGGGGGCCTCGCCGTTTACGGCGGGGTTTTTCTTTAATGCCCGCAATGGGATATTATCTCCCTTCTTTAAATCCACAATGGCGGCAAGAAGTTTTTAATTTTATTAGTTATTCTTGGAGTTGGCGTGTGGCTGGTCCAGCAGGCGATGAGCGCGCTGCCAGTTGCCGGCGGGGGCATTGATGTGGCGCCGACCCAGTGAGGGGCTCCAGGTAGATGATAGCTCCAGCTGGGGCCAGAAACCCCTCAAGGCGGGGAGCCGTCAGCAAGGAGATCAGCTTGCCGTCCTTTTGTGAAGCACGCCCCCAGCGGCGGTCCAGGGAGTGGGATTGGTCTTCATGAATGGAGGCGAGCCAGCAATGGATCTGCTCCCGCCGGGCCCGGGCCCCCGTGCTTCCAACGGGGCAAGTCGCTTCAGCCTAATCGCCTAAACCCTAAACGCTTAATAGCCTGTTGTCTAGATGGCAGCGATGGATGTAATTTTGACTACAATCCCCTTGCATGGAGAGGCGGTAAAGTACTTGGAGGATCACGGCTTCCAAGCAAGGACGGTGCGCGATGCTGATGGGGAAACCATGGCTAGGGCCGCTGCACTGCTTTGTTGGTGCATGGGTGACTTGGACTTGTTAGCCATAATGGACAAGCTGCGGGGGCTCCGCGCCATACAGACATTCTCCGCGGGGGTGGATCATCTACGATTTAACGCAATACCTCCCCACGTTGCTGTGCTGAGCAATGCAGGTGCCTACTCAAGACCTGTGGCGGAGTTCGCGTGGGGCTTGGTGCTGGCCCTCGCCAAGGGATTGAATAACACGACGCCGAACAGATCCGCGTACATATCAAGTCCTTACTCCAAACCTTACCTAATACATGGGAAGACGCTCATGGTTTTTGGAACCAGGGGCATAGGCGGTGAGGCGGCCAGGATAGGTAAGGAGGGATTCAAGATGAGGGTGATAGGCGTAAACAGGAGCGGCGCGCCGGCGCCGGGCATAGATGAGGTCCACCCATCCATTGATGCGCCGAGGCTGGCAGGTAGGGCGGATGTGGTGATAGTGTCTCTTCCCCTCACGAAGGAGACGAGGGGCATTATAGGGAGGGAGTTCTTGGGGAATATGAAGGATGAATCGATATTGGTCAACGTGGGCAGGGGAGAGGTGATAGTTGAGGAGGACTTATATGAGGAATTGAAGAGAAGGCCCGGCATTAGGTTCGGCACGGACGTTTGGTGGAACTACGGATCCGGCGAGTCGGTGATGAAGACAAGAACGGGACTACACTCGCTTCCCAACGTGCTTGGGACCCCCCACATAGCCGGCGGCGCCACTTACAGCGATGAAGTGGGTAGGGAGGTTATGATGAGCGCCGTGGTTAACGTGGTAAAATTCCTGGAGGGAGGCGACGCCAAAAACCTAGTTAATAGAAGCGAGTATGTGTGACTACACCGCGCACTCCATGAAAGTGTAGACTAGAGGCAATGGAAGGGGTTTCATCAATAATCCTAAAAATCATAAGCTTCATCCCTCACCTAAACGTGGGAGGGAATCGATCATTTAAGGGTAGGGGCGGATGAGGCGGTGATGGCCATGATGAAGCCCTTACCGCTCCCAGAGCTTCACTGTGGAGTGGGGTCAAGTTAAAGCATAACCAAGACTCAGTGCCCCCTCCTTGGGGGCGGGGAGGGGATGGAGGGCGAAGGCTCTCCTATGGTTTTGAGGCGGGGGAGGTCAGATTCCCTTTTTGGTCTTCATGGCTGGGTCGCCATTGTCAAGGAAAGTTTATATTGAGCTGGGCTGGGTTAACTCGTGCCTAGGAAGTCCAAGAAGGAGAAGGGCAGTGATGCCAGCATAACGTCATTTCTATTCGGTTCCCCGGAGGAGCAGCGTCAAGCCTCGGGGCCTGGGGGAGCGGCGGATGACTTGCTGTCCTTCATAGTAAGCAGGGAAGGAGTGAGTAAGGAGGAGTTAATGGCTTGGGGTAAGGAAAGGGGCCTAAGCGCGGCAAAGCTTCTATCCGCCGTGGAGCAATTAACGGCCGCCGGGCTCCTCATGAAGAAACTAGATGAGAGGGGAAAATTGATGTACAAGGCACGCGTGGGTTCCTCGGATAGGCGCGCCGCTTAGTCAGCCATGCTGTTGGGAACCATTATGCCGAGGAGAGGCTGCCTTTCCTTGCCATGATAAAATGAAAGAGAAATCTTGACCTTTAGGGCGGGGAGGGGTTGGAATGATTGGGGTCCATCATAGGGTCACCAAGTTCACCCCGCTTCTTTTTGTGGCGTGCCTAGACGTAGCTATTATCTGCAGGTCCTTACTTGCCTCCAGTAGAATATCGATCACTGACTCCAGCCATTCCTCATTCAATCCAATATCGATTCCATCCACGACCACGGTGGATCCCCTGGGCGATATAACCAATTGAACCAGTAATGGGAGGAGCGACCTAATGGCTAGCCCCGCGTGATAGAGGGGACCCCATCTTCCCCTCATGGATATGTAGCCCGACACCCTATTGGGCTCCACGAATCCCGCCGTCACGTCATCCACTCCCAGCCTGAATAGCATGGACTTCACTGCTTGAGCCCCCTCCGAGTACTCCGGCTTGGTTAGTATCATGGAGAGAAAATGAATAGTGTATTGGCCATCCCCTCCCACGGAATGAGTTGGTAGGTCCACCGTGGTCTCGAAGGTCCTCTTCCACCAAGCCACCCTGTTCTCGCCTAGGAAGAAGAAGCGATCCCGCAGGGACTGCCTTAACGCGAATAAAGCCGCCTGAGCCCTCCCCACCTCGCTTGAATTCTCGCACGGCATCAATGCATCCTCGTGCATCACGTATGCCGGTGGGGTGCATAGCCTCAGGGGCCTTGGCCTGGTCATGATGCCGCCATCCCCGTCCTTCTCGAATGCGATCTCCTCCCCATCAATCTTGACCGTTTGCGAAACCCACCCATCTGAGTGCCTGTACTTATACTCATACTCTATTGCACCAGCCGTCACTCCACTCGGCTCGAGGAAGCTTTTCATGAAGTCATCCACGTCGACCTCAATCCCCATGCCCATGATTTTCGACGCATCCATTCCGTTTATCACGTCCAGTAAATCATGTATCACGAGGAAGTTTCCCTCCGTGATTAACCAGTCCTCCCCCTTGCTCTGCATAAGGAACGCGAGGGATTCCATCATGCTGCTCTTACCAGAGGCTGGGGGGCCCACCACTAAGTTCAATCCTCGCCCCACACCAATGCACTTCTCGCCTATCGCCTTGAAGTTGCTCGCGCAGATCTTGCGAATCATTGAAGCATCGCCCAGACAACCACCAACAGCCCATTAATGCTGCCTACGCTCAGGGGCGACACTGATATCCCCATGTTTATTACGTGGCCCCTCTTCTCTACATCGCCTATCAAGGAGTCTATCACCTCCCCAATCCTATCGATTAGCTTGCCCGTCTCCATGACTGGTTGCCTCACTTCTTGAAGCTTGGTTTCAATCGGTATGAATTTCTTCGCCGTCACTATCATTGTAGACCAAGACCCCCAGCCTACCCCTCAGTTTAAGCATTATCGCCTTCATATCCCTCTCCACATCGCTGAATCCGTAACTGGACGGAGCGGCGCCTGCATCCCCGATCCACCTGGGTATGACGTGCACGTGCATGTGCTCCTCCAACCCAGCCCCAGCGACTCTTCCCACGTTTATACCAACGTTGAAATCATCGGGGGATAATACATCCTCCTCCGCCTTCATCACGGCCAAAATGAGGCGGGAGCAATCCATCAATTCATCATCGCTCAAATCCTCCAGCGAGGGAACATGCCTGTACGGGGCGATCATCACGTGCCCCCTATTATATGGGTACTTATTCATCAATACGACGCACCTCCTGCCCCTGAACACCACCAAATTATCGTCGTCCCTATCATCCTTGACATAGGAGCAAATGAAGCATCCAAGCTCATTCTTCACGGCGCTCTTTATATAATCATACCTCCACGGCGAGAACAGCACGTCCATGCCATTATAATCCTGCATGCAGTGATCGCCGGAATCATTCCGCGCCGCTTTAAAAACATGCTGAGCCGAGCATGAGATAAGTTCAAGCTTGGATAGATCGTACACCGTAAATGCCTCTTGGCATTCTAAAATTGCTCAGCCAAGCCTCCTCGATTGCCACTCATGGGGGCACGAATTGATTAATGATTAAGAAGAGGAAATAATCTCCTCTAGGGATTGAGTAAAGTTTTTAGTTATTGGTGGTCCTTAACCCAGGCTCGCCAACGCTTCCTTGAAGTCCCTCGAGAAAGCTTCCCAGGAGTAGTAGAGCCGCCCCAATTCGTGTATTCTGCTTGGATTGAAGTCATCCCTATTCTCCAATACCCACATGAGTTCATCTAAGAAGGCCCGTAAATCCCTCGGCTCATCAATGAAACGCGTGGCGGCTCCCACCTCCTTCAACCTATTCGTTTCAGGGAAGTGAATTAGAGTTGGGGACACAACCGGGATTCCCATAGCCAATGCCTCCATTACGGAAACAGTCACTCCGCCATACATTATGCTGCTCCTAGCCGGCATTATGAACACACTAGATGCAGCCACCAGCTTCAAGTAATCAGCGTGGGGCAGTTTTAGGAATGCCGTCACTCCATGAGATTTCAGCCACCTAAATACTCCCTCCTGGTGATCCGGTATGCCCGTCACTATTAAACTTGCCTTGAATCGCCTTTGAAGCTCGCTATGGATTAATGGAGCGTAGTGCGATCCCTTCTCAAGTCCTCCCCCATACATCACCACGTAGATTGAGTTCTCATCCAACCCCAACGCTCTCTTTATGGTTGCTTTTCTCCTCTCATCTATTGGTGTTAGGGAGCCGAAATCAACGGCCATAGGCCTAACCTTAACAAACTCCGCTCCCAGCCCCTCCAAGTACCTCTTCTCAGCCTCCGTCAATGCAAAGAAGAAGGCCCGTAGCCTCCGTAACTCGTTCTCTCTAGCATACCAGAGCGCCTTACGGATGGGACTACCGTTACGTAAGCCGTGAGGAGGAGGGGATGCGTGGTTTTGAAGGATTAGCCTAGTCTCCCCGCTCATGGATGGGGACAGCTTCCTCAAAGCCACCCAAGCCTCGCTTCTTCTGTGATATCCATGCAAGTAAAGCACGGCTCCCTCCGATAGATCACGTAGGACCTCTCCGTAAGAGAGCGATATTCCGCCTAGCTCTGCATCATACCCAAGCAATCCCTTAATTGCCCCATTAATTGCCTTGAGAGGCCAACTACGTCCCACATCTATGGGAATGCCCAGCACAGGCACCCCGTCCACTACGTCCAACGATGCTGATCTGCAACTCACTGGGTTCATTGCGATGGAGCGGAATCCCTGCTTTACCAGCCCAGCAGCTGCATAAACATGCCAGCCCCTGAACCCAGATGCACTGCCTTCACCGCACGGAGCTGGGTAAAACGCTGCGCTCAACACTGCATCCATTTTAGGCTTTCGCTCAGCTAAGCCCTATTTAATTATTAGCCAAATGCGGAGGGGCCACTTTATTGAATGGCTGTGCCGGCCTCCGTGGCCTTTAACGGAAGTATTCCATGTAATGCTGCTCATTAATGGAACGGCAAGGGTAGGCAATTAAACCCCCAGCAGGACTGGATCCCCTTTCAGTGTTAGGTTCTTTAATTGTATTCTCTTTTTGTTTTGTGGGGGGACTGTGTTGTTGGTGGTGGAGAGGGGGTTGGGTGTTGATTGGATGGAGGGAGTGTTGTTATTTGATGAGTGGTTGTGGGTGTGCATGGCGTGGAGATGCCTACAACC
>DAHE01000038.1 GCA_002508315.1 Thermocladium sp. UBA166 | reverse complement strand
GGCCAATAGGCCCATACTCCCAAGCCATTGAATCGGGGAACCTGGTTTTCGTGAGCGGGCAAATACCGCTGGACCCCAAGACGGGTGAGTTGGTGGAGGGAGGCATAAAGGAGCAAGCCAGGCGGGTTATAGAGAACATAAGGGCCATACTTAGGGCGGCTGGGCTGGACTTAAATAACGTGGTCTACTCAGTGGTATTCCTGAGGGATTTGGGNNACATTCAATGACTTTAATGAGGTGTACTCGACGTACTTTAACGAATCCAAGCCGGCGAGGACCACGGTTGAGGTGAGTAATTTGCCGCGGGGGGCTTTGATAGAGATGACGGTTATAGCGTCGCGGATCTAATTGGGTGTTGCACGTGGCTCGGTTCATTCTGGGGATTTGGTCAATATTCCATATACATGTATATACCTACATATTATAGGAAAGGATATATATGCCGGGCGTCCAGCCCCTTCATGGTTACCGTGAACGAGGTATTCGACATGACGCGGGACGCGTTGGAATTAATAAAATCGGCTCAGAGACGGCGTCTGATCTACAGGACCCCCCTGGTCAAGTCCGACACAATGTCAAGCGCGACAGGCGCTCAAGTCTTCCTGAAGCTGGAAGCGCTCCAGAAGACGGGCTCGTTTAAGGCTAGGGGCGCATACAACGCCATAACTAGGCTGAGCAGGGAGGGCGTGAAGCAAGTCGTGACTGCATCGGCGGGTAACCACGCGCAAGGAGTGGCGTACGTGGCTTCCCTCTATGGCATTAAGGCCACGATAGTTATGCCGCAGCTCACGCCCTGGATAAAGATAAGCAGGACGAAACGGTACGGGGCCGACGTAATATTGCACGGCGAATCGTACGCGGAGGCGGAGGCGAAGGCCATGGAGGTGTCCAAGGAGTTAAACGCAACTTACGTCCACGCCTATAACGACCCCCTAATAATAGCTGGGCAGGGAACTATAGGTTGGGAGATATTGGAGGACTTGGATGAGATAGATGCCGTGGTGATCCCCATAGGCGGGGGCGGCTTGATCTCGGGCATAGCTACAGTGATAAAGAGGAAGAGGCCCGGCGTCAAGGTGATAGGGGTACAAAGCGAGGGGGCTCCCAGCGCGTACCTCTCGTTGAGGGAGGGGAAGATCATGGGAGTGACGAGCGTGGATACAATAGCGGAGGGAATAGCGGTGAAACGAATAGGAGACTTGACTTTCAGCATTATGAGGGAGGTGGTGGATGACGTGGTGCTGGTCAGCGATAACGACATAGTGAGCGCGATATTGATGATAGGAGAGGCCACCAAGGTTATAGCTGAGGGGGCCGGCGCTGCGTCTGTGGCTGCGTTGCTGAGCGGTAAGGTAAGTGTAAAGGGCAACGTGGTTGCGCTGGTGAGCGGCGGCAACATAGACATGCCGATGCTTACCAAGGTGATCTACAAGGCATTGGCCAAGGCCAACAGGATAATAAAGATAAGAGGCTTAATACCGGACAGACCCGGCACTCTATCCATAGTGACTGGGAAAATGGGGGAGTTGGGCATAAACATAATAGATGTGTTCCACGAGAGGTTCAACCCAGAGATAAAGCCCAACTACGTGGAGGTCAGCTTCGTGATAGAGGTGCCCCCCGACGCCAAGGCAGTGGACGATGCATTGACGGAGTTGGGGAAATTGGGCTATAAATTCTGGACCGAGCGATTCTAGAGCCGGCCTTCATCGCCGTTAACAGCCTTAACTTAGCGGGGTTAAGAGGGGGCGGCGGTCTCCCTCCCAATGGAGGGGATGCTCCCTGATAGGGTTTTCATTGTTATTCAAAAAAAGCGGTGCCGGCCAATCCAAAGGCTGCTGCAAACCTTGATGAGCGTGAGACATTGATGAGGGGAGGAGGATTTAACAAGCATGCCGTCTCAAGCTCACTCAATGGGCGGGAGGGGATAGGATTAATGGCTAATAGTTGCGCAGGAATGTGAATGGCCAAATAATAATTTGATCGTCCATATCTAACGGCGATACAGCCCAGCAATGCATTTCCATTGTTACTTTATTTTCCCCGATGCGAGCATTGCGGTAACGAATACTATCGCCGCTATCGCGGAGATCGCGTATTCATGGGATTGGGATATCGGTAATGCCCCACCAAGCCTAAGGCCGCTAATCAACATCCTAGTGGCTAGGTACGCGAACACCGTGATGAGGATGGTCTTTATGGTAGAGCCCCTCACCGTAGGCAACAGGGCTGCTCCTGCGTGTGCGCCCATCACTGTGCCCGCAACTGCCAGGAATGCTATGAACGGTTGAATGTAACCGAACATCCAGTACAAGGAACCGCTGGTGGCTGCCGTGACGCCCACTACGAAGTTGCTCGTCGCGGTAGCCGCCCTGAGGGGGAGTCCAAGCGACCAATAGAGTGCTATTAGATTGATCGGCCCCCCGCCTATCCCAAGCAGGCCGGAAAGGAACCCGCCCATCGACATTATTCCCATGGATGTTAATCTACTGGAGAGCGACGGGGTGGGACTAGCGCTGGATTTGCTGTTGACTAGGTAAATCGATGAGAACATCACTGCGCTAAGCGCTATATGAAGTACGTACTCCAATCCATGGCTTAACACGTAATAGCAGGATATGGATCCCATAATCGCGCCCAGCGTGGATGCAGTGGACAGCTCTATGGCTAGTCGTTGATTGACGAGGCCCCTTCGTATTAGGCGGCTGCACGCCGTGCAGGACGTGGCCAGCGCGGAAAGAAGGCCAACCCCCGATGCGTAATTAATGGGTATTCCATATATGACCAGGATGGGGATCAATATTGTTGCGCCGCCGAGTCCAAGCAGTGCCCCTATCAACCCAGCGACTACCCCGCAGAGGATCAAGGTTATCGAAGCGATCCACATCAACATGGGTCTCGCCGGTTGTCATGGAATAAATCCATTGCTGGCTATGCCGAAATCCTTGCTAGCAATGATGGATTATTTTAAAAAATTCAATTAATGAATGCTGGCTTTCCCCATTTATGGGCGGGGATGCCATTGATGAAGCGATGCGGTTTCTATTAATGCATGTGAAGCGTTGGGGATACGAGTTCGCTGACGCCGTTGCTCTCCCATATGAGGTGGCAATTGCGTTGATAGTCAGAAAGATGCTCATTAAGGCGGTGCGGGAAATAATTTGCCCGGCTAGCTTCATTTAATGAGTTACGGGAGAGGAGTTGGGGGTTGCGCGTCCTCCGCATCACGGCATCAATGAGGGACCAGGCCGGGCACCACGAGCAGTGCTATTAATAGATTCACAAGCGTTATCACTGCGAATAGCGTGTACCACTTATCTCGCTCCAATGAAAACCTCACGACGTTTATCAGTACCATGGCTATGGGCATGATTATCAATAAAACCAAGCCCAGCAACATAAATGAGACCCCATCCCACTCCTGCAGGCCGGCAATTATTGTTTTAACGCCTATTGAGGCCGTGTTCACGTCGGATGATGGGTCAGCTACACTCATCAATGAATGGCCCAACCCACCACCGTGAAGCACAACCAACGCCAGGCCCAACCCCATTATTGCCACGCTCAGAAGTATTCCGATGCGGAGCAGGTTCGACGTGATCCCCTCGAATCTCTCCTCAACACTGCTGCCCCTAACTGATTGGGCGGTGTATATGGGAGGCAGTCCCTCATCGACTGGCCTCCGTGTCATTAAGTAGTAAAGCGCCGATATCATGACTATCGAGAACATCAGGGAAATGAACGTCTTGTCAAGGGATGAGATCGGCATTAATCCCTCCCTTCCAAGCCCACGGAGAAGCATCCTGAAGCCAAGGTAGGACAGTATGGCGACGAATACCCACCTTATTTGCTTGTTGGTTATCCTCATCAATATTCGAGTCCCAGCTTGCGCCCCTATTAGTACTCCTATTGCAGTTGCTGCTGCTATGAATGGTTGTATGTACCCGAAGTACCAGTATATGCTGCTCCCCGTCGCCGCGGTCACCCCTATCATGAAGTTGCTGGTGGTGGTGCTGACCTTCATTGGGAGATTCATGGCCCAATCAAGCCCCAACACCTTAAGCGCCCCACTGCCGATGCCCAACAAACCACTGATAACGCCTGCGAAGAACATAATGAACTCACCAAGCCACCAACGAACACCCCAGTAACGTATCCATCCCAGGTTGGGGTCAAAGCATGTTCCATACAAGTTAAGCAACTTTGTGGTTAGATCCGGCTTCCGCGGCCGGGGTAATTCACAGGTGCTTCGCTGCACCGTGGGCACTATGGATACTAGCAGGACGATGCCGAACACCGTGTAAATCACGTAGGTGATTCCATGGGTATATACGTAGTTGGCCATAATGGATCCAAGTATTGCCCCCGCGGTGGTTGCCGTGGTCAGGCTTATTCCTATCCTATCGTTGGCTATCTTCTTCTTGACGTATACGCTGGCGGAGCCCGCCGACGTGGCTATCGTGGATATTAAGGCGGATCCCGACGCGTAAGCCATGGGGATCCCCAGGAATAGAGTGAGTATTGGGGAAATGACTGTTCCACCGCCCAAGCCAGCCAATGCCCCTATTACTCCCGCAACTGCCCCCGCCGCTAGTATTACGAGGAACTCCTCAATGAAGGCCCAAATCATGAGTTGGGGTAGACGGTTTCATATGAAAGTTAAACCCACATCCAGCAACTGATCGCGGAAAAACTGGGAAAATTATATAGGAATTCGGAATTACTTATTAATAAACAGCATCCGCGTCACTTGACCACGGCGTTTTCACGTGAATTGAGGGACACATTTCAATAACGGAATTGCAGAGCTCACTTGAGCTCCCACTCCTTCCTTGATGGCGTCAGCGAGACGAATCATTGCTTGGACCCCCCGCCTCAGCCACTGCCTTGGAGTAGTTCGCCAGCGCCGCGGCAGCCGTCATAGCCGCTATGAAGTATATCGATAAGGCGTGAACTGCGAACGCGGTTCCCACGAATATCAAGGCGGCTAGCGCGTAGAATCCCATTATTGGTTCCCCAGATAGGGACCTGGCCAGCATGGCCACCAAGGAGAACACGTATATCCCCATAACTATAGATAACGTGGGTAGATATGATGGGGGAGCCAGTATTCCCAGCCCCATCGCAGCGACCTCCCCCATTATGGATTGCATGAATCTATTATAGGCGAGCAATTGATACATGGGCACCGCCACCAATGCCCCGGATACCGCGCCTATTACGTAACCGATCAAGACGCTCCGCCTGGGCTTCGTCCATATGGATACGGCCAGCAGGGATGCGGCTCCCATCATCAATAGGTACATCATTGGATATACCAGGTAACTGGATGGGTTTGGGTATGGGATCAGCATGTATTCGGTGGCCACGTTCACCGCGTATTGGTACATGGCTATTAATTGAAGCATTATCAGTGGGAGTAGGGCTAGGGACTTGATGCCTCCATAAATCAAAACTTGAATCAGCGATGCCACGGTTACTGCGCAGAGGATTAAGCTGGCTGCAACCCACGGCGTCGTCAAATAGTATTGAGGATATATCAGGCTGAAGGCAATGCCGCCCCACCCCATTACCACGGCGGCCGCGAAGTAGACCAGCCTCAGCTTGAGCTTCTTGGATTCCCAGATAACCATGGGAGCCACCACCGTCATCGCCATTACTGAGAAGGTGCCCACCAGCCCCAGGGCCGTCATGTTGGAGGAGCTGCTTGGCATGAATGGAAAGACAGGGAGCAGGAACTCCCTGAACGCGTATTGCAGGAGGAAGAGTATTCCGAAGGCGGTTGAGTAGATGGAGAAATCGCTCTTATTGATCCGAGGCATCATACCCCTATGCCTGGCCCCTCCTCATGTAATAGAACGCAATGCCTATCGCTATCAACGCTACTATAATGCCTATCACTGCAACAATCAATACCACGTATGGAACGGGCGAGGGCGCGGTCGGCGGCTTAGAGACGAGCGTTAGAGGCACGAAGTTGGCGGTTATCGACTTATCGAAGCTCGTCTCGCCGGACTTGCCGTACCACACGCCGAACGCTATGTCATACGTGCTTCCCACGGTTATATTCACGGTGTTGGGCATGGGTGCCTTCAATTGCCTCACGAACTCTAGCACCCAATAACCATTCTCGTACTTGGCGCCCGTGTACCCACTGAAGTAACCGGGCACGGGCCCCGTCGCGTTTGGATACCATATGCCGCCATCGCCTATATCATAAAGTCCGGTTTGATTTGTGAGTAGGTTAAGGAAGAAGCCGTGAGGAGCAGCGGCGAAGCTGCTTGCCGCTGTAGGATTTATCCCGTTCTCCGCGTCCCACGTTGCATTCGTGAAGTAATTGAAATCAGCTCCTTTGGGATAGGTGACGCCGGCTATCCACTCCCATATATTAGCCGCACCAGAGCTAAGCGAGCCCCCGGTGTTGGGTATTGCTCCTACCACGGTGCCTAATTCCCCGCTTACCTTATACCCAGGATGCGGTCCTCCAATGTTCATGCAGTCACTCGGGTTTTGCTGCGTCCCCATGTACCACATTATGGCAAACCTATCTGGGTAGTAATGGGTGGCATTGACGTAATAACCGTAGAAGTACACTCCGTTGGCTGGGCCGTAATAATACAATACGTACTCCATGGGCCTGGGGCTTCCGAATATCACGGCGTAGCTGCTGTTCAATACCTTGTAGTGCTTATGGAACGTGCCCGTCAATAATTGTAGGAAAGTCATGTTCAGGGAGCCCTTGGGATTATACACGACTGGCCAATGACCTGGCCCGGCCACCGAGCTTGCCCCTATCGTGCTTGGGCTCTCGTCGGGCCACTTCACTAATATGAATATGTAATCGCCGTTATATGCGGCCTTGGCTTCGACGTAGGGAACCAAGCCCGATGTGGGTACTCCGGATAGCGTGGGGGCTAGGCTCACGTTAAACCAGGGTATGTTGCTCCAGAACGATTCGCTGCCTGGATTGGCTAGGTTCGCGGCGCCCACCACCTTATAGGCCACTAAGCCGGATGGGGTTTGGGCAAGGGGTATTGAGTGGAAGACCGCTATTAAGCCGAGCAGAGCAGCGGCGGATAGTATAATAAGGACTGGGCGTATTCCTATTCTACCCATGGGTGATTCGGGGTCTTGAGCATTATTAAGCGTTACTGTGGTATAAATATGGTCTAATATTTGCATGAATTGGAAATGATATTAGTATAAATTTGGTAAAAAACTTTTAAAACAATTAGCATGAATGAGGGTTCATGGGCGACGTCAATCAATCCAGGAGAACATTCCTCAAGTCCCTCGCCATAATTGCCGGCGCCAGCATGGTGGTTGGGCTGCTCCGGGGGCTGGAGGTGCTGGTTCCGCCATCAGTGGGCTTGACCTCGTTTCCCACCCTACAATTAGTCGATGAGAATGGAAACCCAATAAAGGCATCCGATGTTCCGGTCAATGGACAGAAAATGGCCATGTTCAACTACCCCCTTAGCAACGAGCCTAATTACCTGCTGAACCTCGGCAATGACTCCAACCAGCCAGTGGAGATCCCAGCCACCACGGTGACCATACCGGCCACGGGAAAAACTTATGAGTTCCCCGGCGGCGTGGGGCCGAATAAATCCATAGTTGCCTACAGCGCCATATGCGAGCACTTGGGCTGCACGTATCCGGAGCTCACGTTCTACCCGCCGGGAGTTAAGGCGCTTACATTCAATGGGCCTATGGATAAGGTGATACATTGCAGCTGCCATGGAAGCACGTATGATCCCTACAGGGGAGCGGCGGTGGTGACGGGGCCCACAACGAAGCCCCTTCCCACGGTCCAGCTCAAGTGGGATCCATCGACTGACTACTTGTATGCAGTGACCATGATAGGACCAACGATATACGGCCACACGGATGACTTAAGCGGCGGCTCTCCGATCAGCGGTAACTCGACGAGCGTCGCCATGCTAAGCAATCCGGCTCTAGGGTGATGGGAATGGCCAAAAGAAGCATAGGCGATTGGCTCGCGGACGTCTTTCACTTGAGGGACATACCGTTCATGGGAGTACCATCCTACATGTTCAGCATTGAGTATTGGCTCGGCGGCGTCGCTTCTGCAGCGTTGATTTGGCAAGCATTGACCGGCCTCTTGATGCTGCTCTATTACCAACCCAGCGACGCCTACAATTCCACCATGGCCATCATACACTCAATTCCATTCGGCGCAATACTCTCATCGTCCCACCTCTACGGTGCCTATGTGATGATACTGGCCGTCTACATACACGGGCTTCACGTCTATTTCAAGGGCGCCTATAAGCGGCCTAGGCAGTTCCAATGGGTGCTCGGCGTTTTGATGTTTACCATGGTAATGATAACCTCGTTCGTGGGCTACTCAATGACTGGAGACGTGCTGGGCGTCGACGCCGTGGACGTCGGGAAGGGAATACTGGCCGGCCTCCACTTATCCGCTTTGACTCCAATATTCTTCGGAAACGGGACGGACTTGGATCTATTCACCAGACTGTTGGGGTGGCACGTAATACTAGCTGCGCTTATTGCCTTGCTCTTCGCGCTTCACTTCTACCTAGCTGAGCAGAACGGTTTTATGCCGGACTTGAAGGAGGCCAAGTACAAGGCGCCAGCGCTGCTGGACAAGAGCGATCAACGCATAAAGCCATGGTGGCCGAGGAACTTCGTATTCATGCTGGGAATAATAGCGATGACTTGGGGGGTAATATTGACGATTCCATCAATATTGGCTATACCGCAGGTATTGGATAAGATACCAATACTGTTCTCTCCATTCCCCGGCCCATCCCCCACAAGCCCACAGGCCAGCTTGGTTCCCGCGTACCCGCCCTGGTTCTTCCTCTTCATGTACAAGATGGCCGATATGCCGTTCCCGTTGGCGGTGGATGTATCAATGGGAGGACTGATACCGGTTGTGGTTCTGCTGATAGTGCCATTCGTGGATAGAAGCGAGGATCTACATCCATTGGATAGGCCATTCCTTACCGCCCTCTTCATAACCGGGTTGACGTGGTTAGTTGAGCTTAGCATTTGGGGCGCGGGCCAGCCTGGCATTCCAGTAAAGCCCCTTTGGCTGCTGCTCGTGATAGTGCCCCCCTTCGTCATATCGTTCGCCGGCATATACGCTCTCCACTTCGTTTGGAGGGGGGTCAAGCAGAGGATCATCAACAAGGCAGTCAGCAACTCTAAGCCGCTTCCCCTAAACAACAAATTGCTCACGGCCATGGGTGCATTGGTGACGGCTATGGCGGTCATAATAATGCTGCTCTCATTCACGTTGAACCCCGTGACCCAAGCACCGTTCATAGGCCTGTCCTGGGGCTCGTTGATGCTGCTGTTCGCGGCCGATGTATTCATTTACTTCAATTACGAGTTGAGGTAAATGAGCGGGCAATTCGATAGGTTGGCGGTGTGGAACGAGGATGGGATAGGAGTAATAGTGGTGAATAACGGTAAGCTGAATCTAATAGATGGGGATTTGCTCAATCAATTATCGTCGGCACTAACCATAGCCTCCAGCGACTCCAACCTGAAGTGGATAGTGTTGAGCGGCGCAGGCGATGAGTTCTTCTCGGCGGGGGTCAATTGGAGCAGCGTGGGAAGCGACTACGACTCTATCAGCGAGCTGGTGAGCTCCATAAAGACGCTCGCGTCTATAATGGTGACCGTGGACAAGCCCGTGATAACAGTTTTGAATGGATCGGCGGCGGGATTGGGGCTGGAGCTGGCTTTATTGAGCGATTTACTGATAGCGCCAACAGATGTGAAGCTATGCAATCCGGAGGGCGGGCTGGGCATACCGATGATGCTTGGAGCCCCCATAATACTCAAGTCAATGCCCAGGCTGAGGGCAATTCAATTAATAGGGGGAGGGGAAATGGATGCTGCGGAGGCCGGTCAATTAGGCTTGGTCCACGCGGTCCTGCCCAGAGGCAACCTGTTCGGGGATGCCAAGTCAATAATATTGAAGATTAGAATTGATGAATACACAAAATCCCTCATTCATAGGGACATGGATCAAATAATAAGAGGAATTAATCCAAGCCTAATGGAGCCACTGCTATCCAAGTGCAGGGGAGTGGGCAGGGATGAGATGATCTCCAAGCTAAACGCGGCCAGATCTAAGTGCGCCCCTAGACGCGGCCCTCAATGATGAAGGATCAGCGAGGAGCCACCAAAATGCTATTACCAATACTTATCCCCGTATGAAGTAGTTATTGGTATAATGGACACGCCCTATTTAAGCGCCGCGCTTTTCTCCTCAAGTCGCGGTAATCCCGGCACGGCCTTACGCGGGCGTGCATTATTTCTATCATCAGGATCCGGAGCGCGTAATGCTAGCGGAGATGCCTCATTTTGCTGGGTATTCTATGCGCCTCAAATAGCATCGACGTCTTCCACCCATTGCTTGCCAGTCTTCTTGATATCTTTGATATCAATCCCATCCTCAGCGATACCAGTAATATCTTCTTAACCATGTAGTCCCTCACATACAGCCTGGCCAGCAATATGCTGGGCTTCGAGTTGGGCGCTGCTGCTTCCAGTGCCTTATCCATTTTCGTGAAATCATCGTCGCGCAGGTATGCGGAGAACTCGTTCTCCACTATGTCCAAGTACTCGTAGTAATCGCTGGTAAGGGTGACTGGACTCAAGCCCACATGGCTGAGGATTAATTCAGTCACGCCCAGATCCTTATCCACTTGCAATATGGCGACTCCGCGCACCGTCTCCATCTATCTCCATTGCGGTGATCAGTGGCTGTTAAATAAAGTTTTTGCATCTTGGCTTCAGCTGCCCTTCGGCTAAATGCGGTAGGCTGAGACGAAACTTATTTAACTACTTAATCAATCCGGCGATACATGGTAGTTGGTTACACCAAGATCGCCAGAATCAACTTAAGCAGCGGATCCATCGAGATCGAGGACACCCCGGAATGGTTGATAAGGCTCTTCATTGGAGGAAAGGGATTCGTGTACGGCATACTGGGCAGGGAAGTCGAGCCTGGAACAGATGCATTATCCCCATCGAACAAGATAGTGATAGCTGCGGGGGCATTGGCCGGCCTAGCCCCAGCTAGCGCTAAAACGATAGTTGGGGCAAAGAGCCCGCTCAGCAACGTGATACACGACACAAGCGTGGGCGAGTGGTTCTCGTACATGATGAGGGGGGCTGGCTTCGATGCATTAATAATAGAGGGCGCATCCCCCGCCCCGGTATACCTATGGGTGAGCAATGGAACGGTTGAGATAAGAAACGGCGAGAAGTTGTGGGGATTCACCACTAGGGATACGGTTAAGGCTGTTAGGGCGGCAACAAGCCCAGCCGCGTCCGTTATGGCTATAGGGCCCGGCGGCGAGAACATGGCCAGGATAGCGAATATAATAGTTGATGGGGAGAGGGCGGGCGGCAGGGGCGGCTTGGGCGCAGTCTTTGGATCCAAGAAGCTGAAGGCTGTGGCGGCGTACGGCACCCCGCGCATACGCATCTCCAACGAGGAGGAGTTCGGGCGGTACTCACTCGACATTTACAGGAAGTTCCAGAGCGCCACGGAGACCATGGAGACCAGGGAGTACGGCACGACTAACTCATTGATGTACAGCGGATCGCTCGGCGTATCTCCAGCATTTAATTACTCCCACCCCTCGCTTGACGAGGAGACGGCCAAGAAGATAAGCGGGGTCACCTTCAAGGAGTGGGAGGTTAACTTCCCCGCCAAGCCCATTAAGATAATTGGTGCGCTGTGCCCAGTCAAGTGCAGCAGGTGGATCCCAATACCGGGCTCCGAGGACGTGGTGAAGCCAGAGTACGAGAACATAGGGCTACTGGGCTCCGCCACGGGGGTTTTCGATCCTGTAACAGTGCTCAAGGCGCAGAGGCTGGCCAATGATCTTGGCATAGACTCCATAGGCGCTGGAAACGCGATAGCGTGGTCCATGGATTTATTCGAGAAGGGACTGCTGAGCCGCGAGGAGACTGGAGGCTTGGATCTCAGGTTCGGCAATGGAGAGGCGCTGTTAAAGCTGATACACGATATAGCGTATAGGGAGGGGTTCGGCAAGGTCCTCGCGGAGGGAAGCGGGGGGGCGGCCAAGATGCTGGGCAAGGGAGCGGAGTACGCTGTTCACTTCAAGCAACTCGCCCTCCCGGCCTGGTATCCAAACGGTCCATTGAGGGGGCTCGTCCTTAGCTATCTGACGGCTGACGTGGGCGGGTCCCACTTGAGGGGGTGGCCTAAAATGCATGACCCAGAGACCCCGCTGAGGGACACCGTGGAGTCAATGCTGGAGGACAGGGATCACAAGGCGGTCATGGATGCAATGGGGCTCTGCATATTCAATCCATACACGTGGGAGGACATGGCTAAGCTGTACTCATGGGCCACCGGGGCTAGCATTGATGAGAACGGCTTGAGGAGGGTCAGCGAGAGGATAGAGGCCATTGCAAGGATATATCATGTATTGGAGGGCTACGTGAATGAGTGGGAGCAAGTTCCATGGAAGATGATTCACGACCCAAACGGTCCTAAGTATAACTTGGATGAGATAAAGGATGGATTGAGGCAGTACTATAAGTTGAGGCGTTGGGACGAGGAGCTGGGCCTGCCCACCAAGGAATTATTAAAGGAACTGGAACTGGAGTGGGCGGAGCCCCTCAGGGCCAGGGCGGAGCAAGTGGCTAGGGCAAAGAGAGCTTTGTGAACCCATTCAATAATCAATCCCGTCAATTCCCATCTTCCCGCCCTCGACTCTCCCCGCTTCGAAGAATTATCGACTCCTCCGCCTTAATGCAACTACAACCGCGACGGCCGCGACTATTACCGCCACCACTGCAGCAATTATAATAGGCGACTCATTGCCGGCGGCCGTGGATGTGGTGGGTGGTGAAGTGGGCGGCGTGCTGGGGCTTAGAGTCTTTGGCGACACGTATGTCGTCAGCGGCAGCGTGACGTATTGAATGCAATTCGCGCCCGGCGGGAGAACCATGCTCACCGAATCGTCCTTTATGCTGTAATTCATTGGGGAGGGAAATTCTATGGGTATCACGTTGGCGGCGTATTTGATGTTGATGGGCTCGTCGAAGTTATAGCAAGACATTAACGTTGAGTTTGAGGTTATGGTGAAGTTAGCGGAGTAGGTGATGTTAAGCACACCGCTTCCAAACGCGAATACTGCAATCGATCCATTACGGAGCAGCACGAATGGCACGGGCTGTGTGCCGTTCATTATGAGCACTGTTCCATTAATGGGCCTCAACGGTTCATTTATTACAACTATGGTGGCGTTTGTTACGTTCAGGTAATTAACCACTTGGGGGACCCCATATTGATTAACGTATACTTGCTGTGCAATCACAACCCCGCTCCAGCAAATCAAGAGAAGGGCCAGTGCAAGGAGCAGCCTCATCATTAAACTGATCCCATGGATAAATATAAACATTACCATCCATGGCGGAGGGCTAGATAGACTGGCCAGCCATTACTGCTCCTCATCCTCAGAGTCCTCCGGGTACTCATCCTGGGGCTGGGATTGCTGGGGTGGCGGCGGTTGGGGCGGCGGTGCTTGTTGTGGCTGGTATTGGGGTGGTGGTGGGGGTGGTGGGTACTGCCT
>DAHE01000022.1:6023-6233 GCA_002508315.1 Thermocladium sp. UBA166 | reverse complement strand
ATTGATGCTATCGTTGTCGTCGAGTATAATACGTCCAGGTTCTGTGCTTATCACGGCGTCTAGGTTCGGAGAGAGCCTAGGGGGGTTGTATCACGTCCTTTCGGTCATAGGCTTCACAGTGACTTAAACGGCGCACTTAACATCATGGAGAAGGCGGTGGGGAATATCGTTCGATCTATAAAGAAGCCCCTCTCCTTCTTCGTGGATCAT
>DAHE01000022.1:1469-5981 GCA_002508315.1 Thermocladium sp. UBA166 | reverse complement strand
GAGGTCAGTTCGTCTATTGGATGCAAGCATTTTAAATCGGTGACTAATTTCTACGTGTGTATAACTGGGACTCACCTAGTTAATTTACTTAATTTATTGCCAGAATAGGAAAAATGCCAGCAATGCTTAAAAATCAATAGTATATAGTTCTAGAATGCCTGGATCTGAAGAGAATCCGGGTGATAGAAAAATAAGCGAGACAGATGCCGAGAAATCAGATAAAATGCTACGCCGCGCCTTGGGTAGATGGGATATAGCGTTCCTGGTCATAGGCGCCATGATAGGAAGCGGCTGGCTCTTCGGCTCCCAGGGCGCCGCGTCCGCCGCAGGGCCTGGGGCAATACTTTCATGGATAATAGCGGGCTTCCTAATGATATTCGTTGCCCTCACGTTCGCCGAGATAGGCGGCATGCTTCCAAAATCCGGAGGAATAGTTAGGTATCCCCAGTACGCGTATGGCGGCTTTGCCTCCTTCATACTGGCTTGGTCGTACCTGCTGAGCGCGGTGACCGTGGCCCCCAGCGAGGCCATAGCGGCCGTCACCTATATGTCAACCTACATACCGCAGCTCTACACTTCCAGCGGCATAACCCCGGCCGGAATAGTGGTTGCCGCCTTATTGACGATATTCTTCTTCTTCCTGAATTGGTACGGCATCCACGTTATGGGGAAGACCAACACCGGAGTTGGTTGGTGGAAGTTAATAATACCGACGCTGACATTCATACTTTTGATGGGACTCGCAATGCACAGCGCTAACTTCACTGCGATGCCCGGCGGCTTCATGCCATATGGCGCTGCGGCGGTCTTCCTGGCAATACCTACCACGGGCATAGCGTATTCATATTTAGGGTTCAGGCAGGGCATTGATTTCAGCGGTGAGGCCAGGAAACCAACAGACGTGGTTTGGGGAACCATACTGGGATTCATAATAGTAATGGCAATCTACGTGCTGCTCCAAGTATCCTTCATAGGGGCAGTGGATTGGGGCAAGCTTCACATACTTAACTCCCAAGGCCAGGTAGTGGGGCCCATATCCCCAGGGGATTGGGCTGATTTGGGGAAGACAGAGCTGGCCAGCGGCCCCTTCTATGAGATAATGACCCTCAGCGGCGTGGCCGTGCTGGCAGGGTTCGGAGTAATATTGCTGATAGATGCCATAGTATCGCCGTCCGGCACGGGCTGGATATATATAGGCACCACCTCGAGGACCATTTATGGAATGGCAGCTGACGGCCACTTGCCCGGCGCGTTCCTTAAGCTAAATAGATACAAGGTGCCGTTGTTCCCCATGATAGCATCCCTCGTCATAGGCTTGATCTTCCTATTGCCGTTCCCGACCTGGTTCGCCATATCCAGCTTCATAACCTCAACCACAGTCTTCACGTACGTGGTGAGCGGGCCTGCTTTGATGAGTTTCAGAAAGACCATACCGGGCGCGCCGCGTCCCCTACGGCTTCCCGCAGCCTCCCTAATAGCCGCGATAGCATCCATAGCGGCTTACCTGATAGTGTATTGGAGCACCTTCTACACTCTTTGGTTCGTATTCGCCCTAGTGATGGGGGGCCTGCCTCTCTTCTACATGTATACCATGGTTAATAGATACAATGTGAGCAAGACCAACGCTGTCGCTGCCGGCATAATCTACTGGGCAGTATTGATAGTCTCCACTTACTTCCTAATCTACAAGCCAATCATAGCGCCCACGGGTTGGCCCTCCACCACTCCAGTCGCTATACCGTTGACCGCAGGCGAGGCCTTGGATTTCACGGTCTACATGTTGATAACCTTGGCAATGACTATAGGATTCACGCTGTGGCTCTCCTCCACCACCCCAAATAAGGATGCGGCGAAGCACGTCAGGGCTGGATGGTGGGTCGTGGCTGTGATATTCACCTCCGTAATACTGTCGTTCCTTGGATCCGCCAATTACGGGTTAGTGTTCACCACCGCCGTGATACCGTTCCCATGGGATGTGGTGGTGGCTGCATTAGTTGCTTTGGCTCTCTACTTCTACGGAACGTACAGCGGCATATTGACCGATGACTTAATGGTGGCATTGAAGGAGATGGGAATAAGCACCGAGTCTCAATAGAAAATGCAATAAAACAATTAAAAATAAACCTATTCCCACGGAAACGTATTTTTCCCCAGTCATGCCATGAGGATTTTTTCCAGTCTCCTCCCGCCTTGAGGGGTGAGGCTGGTCGCCTCTTTACCGCCTTGATTCAACAAGCGGAGGATATGGTCAGCGTAATTTAATCATCATTTGTCTCAGCTCATCCCATCGTCATCAACGAAGCAGGCTCCCGCGCCTTGCCCGTGGATACGAGGCTCCTCACGCGTATTACGTTCCCCAGAGAGGCGGTTACTACTTAAGCCTTATTATGCGTTCCCAAGAGGCGGTGACTTAAAAATAAATGACGAAAAATCCATTGCTAGTTCCTCAGCATATGAATTTTAGTGGGGCTGTACTCCTTTATTTCCAAGGAACCCTTAATGTTAATGTGTTCCGCCATCTTGGTTTACTAGCGCTGGGCGCTGTCTTGAGAGTAGGGGGGAGTGCGTGACCCCCGCGCTGTTGGGCTTGAGTGGGGCGTGGCCAGTTCATCGATGTCGGCTGAGGGTTAAGTATCCATCTTAAATGAACGTGAAATGATTTAAGTGAAGGCGTTGGGGATTGATGGATTAGATTATGGATTCTAGGTATGGAATGGATAAGAGTATGGCTGATATCATAGCCACGGTCCAAAGGCCGTACTCCCGCTCGTGGATTACCTTGAATCCATCCAGGGGAGGGATTGGGATCATATTCATTAGTCCAAACCATGCATTTACTGCGTACGGTATGTACGTTATGGGGGAATGCCAGGCGTATTTATATAATGAGAGGAATATTAGCGCGAACGCTATGTTGCTTAGGGGACCGGCGGCTGATATAAGGGCGGAAGCGCGTCGGCTCGGCCGGTCGCTTCTGGTTCTGTATCCTATCTGCACGGCTCCGGCCATTCCCATCGGTATCCTGACCACGGCGGTGAGGGCAAGCATGACGAGCCCCAGCGTCCACATCCTATAGCAGGCTATGTAGCCCAGGCTTCGCGCTGCGTACCTATGCATTAATTCATGACCCATGAAGCCCGATGCAATTGCTATGAGAACGGAGATGGCTGAGACATAAATGGGGTATAATCCATAGAACACTACCATAAATGCTCCATATGTGACGGCGAGCGATATCGCCATCTGCCGCACCTCGCCGGGGCACGTGCTACTTATTCTCCTCACTGTGCATGCCTGGACTGACCCGGTAAAAAGAATTCCCCGGAGGCTTTATTTGCTGAGACGGGGGTGCTCGCCATGGAGAGATACGCTAGGCAAATACCGTTGCTGGGCCTTGATGGGCAAGCCAGGCTTGGCAAGAGCTCTATCGCTGTTATAGGGCTTGGAGGCCTTGGATCCATTGCATCAATGTACTTAGCGGGCGCCGGCGTTGGGCGGCTGGTTCTCGTGGATTTCGACTCTATCTCGGTCTCGGATCTACATAGGCAATTACTATATACGTCAAGTGACTTGGGCAAACCAAAGACAGATGCAGCGGTCAAGAGGCTCAGGGACATCAATCCGGAGATCAAGGTAGATGCTGTGAATAAGGCAGTAATGGATCAAGATGATGCGGAGGAGGTGGTTAAGGAGGCCGACGTATTGGTTCTAGCCGTGGATAATTGGAGAACTAGGCAGCTCATAAATGCCTCCGCCGTTCGTCGTGGAAAGCCGATAATCCATGGCGCCATAAGTGGGTGGGTGGGGACGGTCACCACCGTGATCCCAGGGATCACTCCGTGCATTAGAGAGCTAAGCGGGCTGGGGGTGAGCGATGAGGGCATTGCATGCCTTACGGGCGACTGTAGCTCAGTGATAGGGCCGGTGGCTGGCGTGATAGCATCAATTCAATCAAGCGAGGCCATACGGATAGCGGCTGGGCTCAGGCCGGCGCTGCTGAATAAGTTATTGGTGGTGGACCTGAGTAACGGCATTGTGGATTACGTGGAGCTGCAGCGGGACCCTAAGTGCCCCATCTGCGGCGTTAAGTAGAGGCTTCGATACGATTAGGGGCAAGCCTAGCCTTTGAGGGAGTAATCAAGGACCTCGGGGAGAGCCCTCGCGGCAGGCCTTAATGGGTCGGGGCTGTGATAGAAAAAGGGCAAGCCTCGCCCCTTCTAGGGGGGATAGGCAGGAAACTTAATAGAAGTACTTTGAAGATTTTTCCAGTAGCTCCCGTAAAGGGGAGTAACGCCTCAGACCCCAGCGGAACCCCCACCCTTTAGGGCGGGGAGGAGGTCAGTTACTTCTCTTTCTGTGTCTATTATTAGATCGCGGTAAGTNNAAGTATCCCATTAATACTAGGTACACGTAGTTGATGTTTATGAAGCGGAACCTGTGGGCAAACGCCAACCCCAGGAGAGAGCCTGTGACGCTTAGCGTGAGTGTCATCGGTATGGAGAACACCGTTGC
>DAHE01000022.1:1130-1449 GCA_002508315.1 Thermocladium sp. UBA166 | reverse complement strand
GCCGCTGTTCCAGTCATTGGTCCAAACCCGTACATCCTACCATAGGCCCCCAGGGTCCTCCTGCCTCCCACTATAGCGCCCAGCACTGATACTGCCGATATCAGTAATAAATTGCCCAGGCTCGGCCCAGATAGAGCCCACACTAGGCCTAGGTTATTTGCTCCAAACGAGTATGCAACCATGAATGATAGAATTATAACCAGTAACTTAAACCAGGCAATGTATCTCACTGGATTAGCCGCGCTGTAGTATCGTATGGTCAGGTACACCAGGTAGGAGAAGGCTGCCAGTATTACTGGGGTTATGAACCAATAGCCGA
>DAHE01000022.1:566-1070 GCA_002508315.1 Thermocladium sp. UBA166 | reverse complement strand
CCCTCCCCGACCGTGAACACAACCAGGCTGACAGCAAAGAGCACGGCGGGCCCGGGCTGGGGGACGGAGTATACATTCATGCTTCTCCCCTGGATCACCAGGCCCAATATGTAACCAGCCGCTGCCATAAGTATGGCGGCTTGAGGCTTGGCGAGACGGCTCCCTACGACGGGGCCAACTATCAGGGATAGGTTGTTGGCGGAGACCAGGAAAGTGGAGATGGCTACCAATAAGTACGTGACCAGATAGTAATAAATCGGCATCATGATCCCATGCTCCTGAGGATTGTTATTACCATGAAGGAGACATCCTTTATGGCATCCATGATGTCGTCAGCCTCGAAAATCATGTTGAGCAAGCTGAGGAACTCCGCATAGCCCATATCCTTAACGTTGCCGTACAACTCATCTATTGCGTTGTCCTTAACGTCATCCACCATCTCCTCCAGCTTCTCTATGGCAAGCGTGTGATCTCGCAGACTCGATCTGGGCTCGCCCTTAATTA
>DAHE01000022.1:0-532 GCA_002508315.1 Thermocladium sp. UBA166 | reverse complement strand
TCCTCCCTCAGGTTCTTTTGAATCATCGATGAAACTGCCGGCGTGTTGCACAGCGTCAATGCGCGCTTCATCTCCCTGGCCAAGACATACGTCTTATCCAGTATATCATCTATTTTACCCACCAATATCTCCACGTCCCCGATCAATGGAGTCGATATGGCCCCCGACGATATTTCNNTGCGTCAACTCCCTGCTTATGGCATCTCCCTGGTTCTCGAGTATTGATACCTCTGATATAATGGACGATATGTCGCTGCCGGATGGATTTGAGGACAAGGACTCCAGCAGCATGATGGCTTTATGGGCCAGCTCTACGTGCCGTCTCAAGCCATTAAATAGCTCCGCCTCGCCTTTCACAAATGGATTAAGCAGCCTAGCTAATGTATTGCGCATAAGGCTGTTTCTATCCAGCACCATTTATAAAATTATCCTCAATAATTACGTGGATTCCATTGATTGGTTCCCACAGTGGGACTCTCTGGGCCTAGGAGCCAATGCCAGCAGTATGCCAATTAGGGAGGAGATAGTTCAC
>DAHE01000021.1:10499-16292 GCA_002508315.1 Thermocladium sp. UBA166 | reverse complement strand
GTGCACTATGTCCGGCTTTAATGCCCTTATCACGTTTGGTAGTTCTGGGCTGTATGTTCCGTGGCTCCAGGTTATGCCTGGCTTCAGTCTAACCACGTGCACCCCATTAATCACTTCCTCCCTCTGCAATTCACCCGCAACTCCCTCCCTCATTCTATTATACGTGACTACATGGACTTCATGTCCCTGAACCACCATGTACTCAGCCATGTGCCTAACCACGTCCTCAACACCACCGATCACCGGCGTGTAAAATGGAGCCACGTATATTACCCTCATGTTCTATTACGCCCCTCCAGCACCATATTCACTATCTCCCCATGACGGTGCTTGCCACGCAATACGCCTCCCTACCCCTAATTGAGGCCTTTCCCAGTTAGCCAGATAGGCGTTTTCCTCCGAAATGCATTATCAATGATCGGGTTCAGCACAATTATTCCGTCAAGTGGTGCGCATCCCTTACCCATCTTAGGGCCACGGATCATTTGAGCTTTGCTGTTAATCACGCGATGCCCGCCCTATATATTGTTGGCGTGTTAAGCCATTGCAGGCCAAGCACTATGACCTCGGCCACGCGCATGACCCCAGCGGGGGCCAACCTACCGGCGAGCCTCGAGCCGATCACGTAAGCCACGAACCTAACGCTCCTCGTTAGGAGGAGGGTTAAGGCCTCCACTACCGCCCCCCTCAGCAAGGCGAGGGCGTGGGAGGACGTGAACTTGAATCCGCGGCGCATGTATGCGATGGCCGCCTCGAGGAGGCCCCTCCTAATTGGGCTCAGCCTAAACCAAGCCCGGGACCTAATCGCCCTAATCCTCAAAGACAATAGGAGCGGCAAGCCAACATCCCTAACGTGGCCGGAAATGAACTCCTCAATCAATGCAGGGACCTCCCCCGGCAACCCATCCACGATTCACCCCCACGCGCATCCCTTTTAAGCATTGCCCAAGAAAGAATGCTCGCCAAGAGCCGCTAAATACCAAAGCATGGAGGCGACCCATTGACCACGGCGAGAAGGGGGAGGGAGGAAGGAGGGGCCACGCAATGCATTTATTGGGCGCCCGCTTGGGTCAATTCATGAGGCTGGCCGCGGCGAGCCTCGGGGAGTCGATGCGCGGCAAGCATGATTTCACTACGTGCCTGGCGCGCCCCTCCCCTGGAGTAAAGGCGGTGGGCGGTGCGTCCCCGTGAGGTCGCTCTACATAGCCGTGGCCACCGTGGCCGTAATAGCCATTGCGGCCCTCATCGGGCACCGCCCAACCCCCTCGACTCAAATCCAGCCCATCAACCAATCCTTGACGAGCCTCATAATCACTAACTACAATGGCTTCATAGGCATTAACGTAACGGCCCTGGCCGGCCTGATACACGTCAACTCATCCCAACTATCCACGCTGGGGGGGAAGCTATCGAGCATTAACTCCGGATTGGCCAGCCTCTACTCCACCTACAGGGAGGCATTAAGCAATGAGGCGGTGAATTACAGCGAGGCGAGGAGGCTGGCGGCGGAGGGGGTGGCGCTGGACGGGGAATTGTACGGCGAGGTCAAGGAAGCCGTCAATCAATTAATCGCCGCGCTGCCCCAGTACTCAAGCCTGGCCAGGGCCATTAATCTCTCCGTGACCCAAGAATTAACCTCCATTAACGAGACCCTGAACGGGATGCTGGCGGCGCCCAGCAACGCTACCCTCTCCCTCTACCACCCCACCGCGCTGACGGTTAACGTGGCCGAGGCGGTTCGCTGGGGCCAGGCCATTAACGTGACTGGGCGCGCGACTGGGCCGCCGGGCAGGCCCATCACCATAACGGTGGACGGGCAGGCCCTCCAGGCGGAGACGCGTAACGGGAGCTTCAGCGCCTCCATTGACACGCTGAGATTGACGCCGGGCAACCACACAGTGACTGTGTACGCCGCCCCGTACGGGGGGTACGGCCCGGCCGCCCGCGAAGCTGTGGTTAAAGTGGTGGGCGTCCCCACCATGGCCAGGGTGGTTGTGAGCGGGGTGGCGGTGGCCGGCCTCCCCTTCCAGGTGGGCGTGATCATAAGCCCGTGGCTGGCGAGGGCGGTCAACATAACCATAGCGGTGGACGGCGAGGCCATTAACTTAACGACGGAGACCCCCGCCGTGAGCGGGTCAGTTAGGGCGCCGCTGGATTGGGGGACTGGGTATCAACCCGTGGCCGTGGAGGTCAGCCCCAGCTACCCCCTTGAGGGGGGGAGGTACGGCGCGTCCATCCTAGTGATTAACCCGCTGCAGATAGCCGCGCCCATAGCCTTAATGCTGGGGCTGGCCGTGGCCGTCAAGCGATCAACGCGGACTGGGAGGGAAGGGGAGGAGGAGACGGGAAGAGGGAGGAGAGAGGAGGAGACGGAGGCGGTCAAGGCGGTTGAGGAGGGGCTCTCCGGGGCCAAGCGCCTCGGGCCCAATGGGGAGAGGGCGGTCAAGGCGTTGGCGGTGGCTATCCGCGGGGTGGAAAGAGCGACGGGCGTGGAGCTCGCTCCCTCGATGACCCTTAGGGAGTATTTAGCGGCTGCATCCCCCGGCCTGGGGGAGGAGGCTGGAAGCGCGTTTAGGGAGTTGATAGGGATTGTGGAGCCCGTGCTCTACTCAGCGTATGAGCCGGGGGAGGAGGAGGTTAGGAGGGCTGAAGAGCTGGCGAGGGTGGTGGCTGGGTGAGGCACGTAGTAGCCGCGGCGATCCTCGTCGCCGCCCTGGCATTTATCGCCCTGTACTACTCCGGGTCAAACACGCCGTACGGGCCCCACAATGAGGCTTGGAACGGGTACTCAATAGCCGCCAGCAAGTGCTTGAGGCCCGTCTACTACCCGGACTACAACGCGGACTCCATCTTCATAATACCCATGACCCCCATAAGCGGGGAGGGGGAGCTGGCGGGATTCGTGGAGAGGGGAGGGAGGCTCGTTGTCCTTGGAGGTAATGAGTACGCGGCGGCGCTGTTGAGGGGGTTAGGCATTAACGCTAGCTTCATTAACGGAACCATAACTGACCCCGCCTTCAACGCGCTCAACGAGGACTTCCCCCTAGCCATAGTGCTAAACAACCCCGCCGCCCCAAGCAACGCCACCGCGCTGGCACTATACGGCGCGGAGCCCATCACCATCAACGGGTCCTACGCGGCAGTGGCGGAGACGAGCATCCTAAGCAGGGCGGGGGAGGGCGGGGGAGCCGGCGGTGGGGGGAGGGGGCCCTTCCTCGTCGCCGCCGCGGTTCCCCGCGGTAGGGGTTACGTGGTAATCGTCTCTGATCCGGCCATCTTCATGAACTCCATCATAGGGATGCAGGACAACGAGGAGTTCCTGCAATCCCTGTGCGGCGGGAAAGCCGTTCTGTGGGCCGGCGAGTTGAGGGTGGACTCCCCTAGCCGCTTGGTTAGGCTCGCGATTGGGTACGCCGCCCGAGCCGCCTCGACTCCCTGGAGCTACGCCCTGATAGCCGCCCCCCTGCTTGCCGCCGCGATACTGTTAAATTGGAACCGGGGAGGGAGGAGGCGCGATGAGTCGTAGAGACCCTGTGGGGGAGGCGTGGGGATACATCACAAGCGTGTTCCTAGGCGACCCCCGCTCGACGCGCGCAATATTGGCCACCTTCATAGCGGGGGGGCATGCCCTATTGGTGGGCCCCATTGGGTCCGGCAAGACTACCCTGGCCAAGGCGTTGGCTCAAGCCATTGGGGGGACGTATAAGAGGGTGCAGGTGAACAACGAGACCCTCCCATCCGACATAATAGGGTTCACCCTTTACTCCAGGGACGGGGACTCTAGGGTGGTTAAGGGCCCCATCTTCGCCAACGTGACGCTGCTGGACGAGTTGAACAGGGCGCCCCCGAGAACACTCTCCGCGCTGCTGGAGTCAATGCAGGAGAGGCACGTCACCATCGACGGCACCCCCCTCCCCCTCCCCCACCCCCACATGATAGTGGCCACCATGAATAGGACGGAGGAGGAGCTGGGCTTCACCTCAAGGCTGCCCGTGGCAGTGCTTGACAGGTTCGCCGCCGCCATAGAGGTGAACCACGTGCCCAGGAAGTACGAGGAGGCGGTGGTGAGGAAGGCGGACGAGATAGAGGACTCGCTGGACAAGCCCCAGCCCCACTCCCTAAACCCTGAGGAGGCGGGCAAGCTAGTGGAGGCGGCGAGGGGGGTGTACGTGGATGACTCGGTGCTGAGCTACATATTCGACGTGGTGGAGAGGGTAAGAAGGGACGGGAGGCTGGGGGTTAGGCTTAGTACTAGGGCGCCAATAAGCATGTACAGGCTGGCCAGGGCCCTCGCCTTCCTGGATGGGCGGGGCTACGTTGTGCCGGACGACGTGAAGGAGGCCGCCAGGCTCGCTCTCCCCCACCGCGTCGTGCTTAGGGAGGAGTATGAGGGCGACGTGAGCCCCGATCAAGTGGTGGAGGAGGCACTCAACGAGGTCCCGGCCCCAACTGTGGCGGTGCGGGAGAGNNAGAGATGAAGTGGGTCGACGCCGCCAGGCTCGCCAGGAAGGCTTTCCCCGCCCTATACGTCGCGATGGGGCTGGGCCACCCCATTGTGTACGCTCTATCCGCGGTCGCCCTAGCCATGGAGCTAGCCCCCCGAGGGGGTGGGCGCGACGCTGCCCAGTCCCTGCCTCACCTGGCCGCCATCGCCGCCGTCCCGCCCCCGTACGGCGCCGCCCTAGCCCTGGCCTTCCTGCCCCTCCTGGAGGCATCCCTCCGCCTGGACCCCCGCCCATGGTGGGCCTACGTGGCCCCCCTCTCCATCGCCCTAGCCATGGCGCTGCCCCTCGCCGGGGCCGCTCCATTCGCCTCCCTCCTCATCCCCACCGCCTACATCTCCCTGAAGGCGATCGTGGAGTGGGGCAGGATGGCCACCGCCAGGATAGTGGTTAGGGCGGATAGAAGGCTGAGGACCGTGGCGGGCAGGAGGGCGAGGTACGCCTTGACCGTATCCTCAAGGCCTAGGTTGAGGGGCGTCAGGGCAGTGATGCGCGCGCCAGACGGGGTGAGACTGAGGCGGGTGGACGTGGATGTGGGCGGCGACTCCGTGGAGGCGGAGGCGCTGTACGGCCTCGGGGGGGTCAAGAGGCCGGAGTTAATCCTTGAGTTGAGGAGCGGGGATGGGCTGGTCAGCTCGTTGAGGCGAGTGCCCCACCCACCCATAATAGTGACGCCGAGGGCCAGGCGGGCGGTGGAGGTTGGGGAGAGGTTGTTGAGGGGGGCCTCCGTGGCTGGGGCGGGGGACGTGGTTGAGGTGAGGGAGTACGCGGCGGGAGACCCGGTTAGGAGGATTCACTGGAAGAAGTCCCTCAAGCTGGGTAAGTACGTCGTGAAGCTGATGGAGGCGCCCGAGGCGAACCCCGTGGTGGCCGTTCTCGCATACGCGTCGGACGGGGAGGCGGTTGATAGGCTGGGGGCGGCCCTCGCCTCAGCCGTGGCCGCGCTGCTGGTGAGGAGCGCGAGCGCGAGGGTGATCTTGATAGGCAGGAGGGGGGAGCGCGTGGAGCGCGAGGTTTCCCCAGCCAACTACGTGGAGGCCATGGACTCCATGATCGGGGGGATTGAGGCAATGAACATAAGGCGATTAGGGGGGCTCGGCGCCGCGGGGCCGTTGGCTGGGCTGGCCATGGCTCGCAGGGCAGCCGTGCTCCGCGAGGCGAGGGGGGCCGGGGTTATTCTGGGGGAGAGGGCTTGGCTGCGGCACGCCTGCCGCCCACCTCCCAGGGATGCCGACTGCATCGCGGTCTAACGCCGAGCGCTGGGAGGGTTGATTCTCCCCCCTCCCTCCCC
>DAHE01000021.1:8918-10488 GCA_002508315.1 Thermocladium sp. UBA166 | reverse complement strand
GGGGCGGGAATTGTCCGAGGGAGTCCCAGTCCAAGGGCTTAACTGCGAGCAGGAATAGGAGGAGGAGCAGCACCGCCAATGCCTGCGGCGCGGGCCACATCCCCAACGCGTAGGCCGCTGCGGCGGACGCCGGTATGCCCAGGGAGACCACTATGGTTGACGCCATCCTGGTCCCCCAGGGCCTATTGTTTACCCAGTAGAGGGCGGACGTGACGGCCATGCCGATGTAGGAGGAGAGGACGGCGGCGTAAAGCCCCATTTCGCCGGCCGCCGCGACGTACACCGCGATGGTTACGGCCGCGCCCACAGCCGCGCGCTCCACCGCTAACCACCCCCTCCCCTCCACCCAGTAGTAGGTCATGTAGACCGAGTCCAGCGATGATAGGGACGCCGTCCCCATTAACAGCATCGCGTATGGCAGGGCGGCGGCGTAGTCGCCGACCAGCACGCCGAGGGGCACTAGGAGGGGGGCCAGCAGCACGGCGATGGAGGATAGGATCGAGGCCAGGGCCACAGCGGATAAAGCGTACCTCCTAGCCATTCCCCCCACGTCCAGCCCCGCTCCCCACGCGTGGGAGGCGGAGGAGCCGAACACGTTGCCCACAGCCGCGCCGAAATTAACCACGGCCCCCATCATGACTACGGATACCCCGAATAAGGCTGAGGAGCGGGGGCCCAGCAGTAGAAACACCATGTAGGAGAGAACATTGCTGGATAGGGAGCCCAAGTAACTTGCTATCCAGTATTGAAAGCCGAAGTTGAGGAAGCCCCTCAACCTCCCCCTCAATAACCTAAACCCATCCAGCACACGGGGAGCCACGCGGACTTGAACGGCTAGGAAGGCGAGGGAGGCCACGTTGCCTAGCAATGCTGATATTGCTATGGCGTATACGTTGCGCATGAGGAGTATCAGGGCTATTTGGGCCAGCCTATACGTTAGGGAGCCTATGGTGAGCCCCAAGCCCTGCGTGGCGGTCCTCTGCACTGACCATAGGTAGAACCCCATCGAGTAGGCCAAGGAATTAACCACGTTACTCGCGGCCAGCAGGTAGACTATTGGGATTAGGGAGGGGGGGACGCCGTGGGCGCGGAGCACCGGCGCGAGGGCCGTGGATGCTATTGCGTAAATTATGGATAGCATCACTATTAATGCCGTTAACGCGGAGTAGTAGGGAATCACGTCCCCGCCCCTCGCGCGGGCGCTCGCCGCCTCCCTGGCTATGGCGTTGTCCACGCCCAGCGTCGGGAAGAGGAGCCCTATTATTGAGATGAATGAGTAGATGGCGTTGTAGTAACCGTACTGATCTATTGGGACGTACCTGGTGAGGAGCACCACGTAGGCCACCGCCAAGCCGTAGTTCACCAGAGTCTGGGCGTAGTTCAGCACTATCCCCATCACCCTGGACTCCTCACTAGGCTTGACGCTGGGCCTCATTCATGAACTCAACCCAACCAGCTTATTTAAAGTTGATGTAAGCCAAAAAGAAGAGGAAACCCCACCCACAAGAGACTGAAAATAAAAAAGACCAAGGGCGCCCACAGCAAGGGGCAATTATGGGTGGGAAAGGAA
>DAHE01000021.1:0-8881 GCA_002508315.1 Thermocladium sp. UBA166 | reverse complement strand
TTCGTCTATTTCTTCCTTGCCTTTATCTCCTTACGCCGTGAGCACTAGGGGGACTATGATGGGGACGATTAGGGTTAGGATTAAGCCGTTCACCATTGCTGGGACTGAGTACTCCCTCCCCAGCACTGCGGCGTATAGGGGCAGCGTGTCATCCATAGTGGTCGCTCCCCCCATGCTGATGAGCGCCGCGGGGTTCCCGGGCAGGAGGGGCACTACGGCGAACGTCAACTGCTCCCTGAGGAAGTTGGCTAGGAACGCCATGACGCCCAGGTAGGGGCCAGCGTACGCGGCCACCGCCGGCCCGTCAAAGGTATACCACCCAAAGCCCAGCGCCACGGCGAGGGACTCCTTAAGCGGGATCCGGAGGATTGGGGAGAGAGCGGCGCCGGCCATGAGGGAGCCGGCCAAGGCGAGCCCCACTGCCTTAACCCCAACAACCCCCACCGACCCCAACGCCCCGCGCCCCACCTCCCCGCCCAGTCCAAGCCCAACCACGCCGGCCAAGACGTACAGCTCCCCAGTGATGATTGACTCGGGGCGAGGCAGTTCCACGAACGACCCCACGGCCCAGCCCACCGCCAGGTCCAGCACGAAGACGAGCCCCAGCCTAGGGGGCCCCGCGCCAACCCCCCTCCCCCGCCCAACCCCGCCCCCTAGCCAAAGCCCCACGGAGTAGCCTAGAAACATTGTGGAGACAGCGTACGCGGCCGAGTAGCCCAGCAGGGAGGCGGCGCCGGCCACGGTCCTAATCGAGTTCCCGCCCCACATGCTTATCGTGAAGACGAGCACGATGACTATGGGAAGCATGACCCGCGCGAAGAGGGGGGAGACGCGGGGAAAGGCCCTCCCCACGCCCAACGCGGCGAGGAAGACACCTATGAAAGCCAAGCCAAGCAAATCCACGAAGAAACGCGTGCAATGCGAATTTTAAGCTTTAAGCAACCCGGAGAAGAGGGGAAAAACACCGCCAAGGGGCACGCACGGAAAAAAGCGGAGGGGACCCACGCTCCAGAAACCCCGACTTCCACTGCGAAGATTCTTCTTCGTTTTGTTTTTTAATAAAAAATCAAGCCGTTAATTCCCAATCCTCCCCACACATTGAGAAAAGCCCCCAAACGCATCCCGCGTCGAGGGCCCCCAGCATTATGGAGTATAGGTTTCGCAGCAGACCTCGCATACTTAATCGATGCGCTGAGTTAATGCCCTCCTACACTCCTCAAGAAAGCCCTCGCTTCTCCCTAGGTCTGTAGTGCCCACACTGGGAGGATACTTCCTCTCGTTAGGAATCCTATGGCTACCATTCGTTTTCACGGGAGTGATGTATAGCGTATCCACGGGATTGTTCTTTTCAATGTTTAAGAAAGTCGATTTGCCAGCCTCCCCTAACTCTTCTGATAAGGTAAATAACCTAGAGGTGAGGGATCTTCACTCCTCCAAAGTTGACTCAGATCAAGTAAAATTGAGGGTTGTCATGGCTGGAGCCAATCCTGTCGATATGATGACGGTAGAGCCTCTCCCAGTCTCTCCCATATCCCACATACCAGGTTCAGAGTTCTTCGGAGTAGTAGAGGAGGTAGGGGAGAAAGTAACTCACGTCTCCCCAGGAGATAGAGTAGCCGTTTACACCCGTTTATTTGATGGAATATGCGAGTCATGTATCCGCGGGGATCAGACGTATTGTATTCAAGGGAAAAGAATAGGTGTAGAGAGCCAAGGTGGTTTCGCAGAGGAGATAGTCGTCCCTGCTAGAAACGTTATTCGGTCTAATCTCAGTGATGAGATCCTGGCTAGCCTTCCAATAGCCATACTTACACCTTATCACGCGTTGAAGTCCGTGGGAGTAGGTCCCAGTGACATTGTGGCGGTATTGGGAGCGTCTGGAAATACTGGAGTGTTCGCGGTACAACTGGCAAAGATGATGGGGGCAAAGGTAGTAGCGGTCACATCAAAAGATTGGGGCAAGGAAATGGGAGCCGATATCGTTGCAGATTACAGTGAGGTCGAGCAAGCCCTGAGGGAGTTCACTGGAGGGAGGATGGCATCAGTCGTGGTGAACTCCTTGGGAGAGCATTATTGGGATCTTGGATTAAGGTTAGTTGGAAATCACGGGAGAGTGGTCACCTTTGGAGGTCTCACTGGGGGAAAATCTTTCTAGATATAAATAGGGTTTACGCCAAACACGTTTCCATCCACGGGACTAACCGCGGGAATATGGGAGAGTTCATAGAACTGGAAAAGTTAGCTGGAAACCTGAAGGTTAGAACGTGGAAAGTGTTCAACCTTGAGCATGGGAGAGATGCTCTGAATGCCTTAAAGGATAGAAGTAGGGATGGAAGGATATTTATTAAAATAAATTAAGAGGGATCAAATATTTTTGCTTGAATATAGTTCTAGGTTTGATTCAGATCGATCATTGGGCTACTTTAAGTATTTCTAGGTTTTCTAGATGCAAAAAATGGATTTACAGATGTCTGCCCTTCTTCTGGGCGATAAATTTTTTTATTTTCAATTTTTATGCACCTTTACGTATTCAGAGGTCTTAAAAACCTCAGAGGTAAGCTTAAATGTATGTAATTTCCTGAAATTTACGTTTTATTCACATTATAAAGTGAATCGTCTTGAAAAGGTCATGATTGAGGTCTCCGAGAATTCGCACAATGTTTAATTAATCTTTGTTAAATAGAATTTATATTAATATTTTATACGATGTGACCAGGAAGATCACAATTCACGTCGATAGCCCCTTGTCAATAATATTTTGACTTAACGGTAATAAGACAATGGTGGATATGTCTCGTCAAGAAATTCCACAAAAATACTTGAGGTTAAAGGTACTTAAGCGCCAATTTCCATAAAATAAGAATGATAGCCCACATAACCCGTCCCCCATAACCCGTCGGGATTAACCTACATCCTCCTCGTTCTGATAATCCAAAAGGGTGCGATTCTTTACCCCACCACAACGGGCCTTGCTATCCTCATAGTATTGTCTCGCCCTTTTAACTTCCTTAGCGTAGTCCACGATGGGCGAAGGATATCCAGGAACTCTATGCTTGTAAATCTCATGAATTACATCAGGCGATACTTCCTCGAGCTCTTGGACCCATTTCTTGACATACTTGGTTTCAGGATCGAATTTCCTCTGCTGAATCCAAGGATTAAATGTCCTAAACATGTAATCAGCTCCCGTAGAGGCCACCCATTGCCAGTTCCCGTTATTTACCGCAGGGTCGTAGTCAACAAGTTTAGTGGCAAAGTACCTCTCGCCCTCTCTCCAATCCACGTGCAATATCTTAACCAGAAAGGAGGCCGTTATCATCCTCACTCTATTGTGCATGAAACCGGTCGTATTCAACTCCCTCATCCCAGCATCGACAATGGGGAAACCAGTTTTTCCCTGCTTCCATAATTCAAAATAATATTGATTGTTATCCCATTGGATGCAATCGTACTCCTTCTTGAATGAATGACCGAAAACATGTGGATTATAATAGGCCAATAGGGTGTAAAAGTCTCGCCAGTACAATTGCCTCTGAATTTCCTCGTTCACTTGAAAATAGACCTCCCTTGGAGATATAACCCCGAACTTGAGATAGGGGGAAAGTCTAGTGGTTCCGTCAACGGCAGGAAAGTTTCTATTTTCATAGTTTACCGACCTAGCCCTTTCAAGTGCTCTCAACCCCGCTCTTCGTCCTCCTGGTATAACTCCGTGTTTTACTTGTGCCTCTAATTCATCAAATATTTCCACTCCTGGAAGATTTAAACTCGCAAAATTATTGAATGTATTTTTCCTGGGCCTGTCCACTTTCAACTTCTTCGCGTCATTATAGAAATGGGTGAAAACGGAGTATGGTTTACCTCTCCCAACAAAGAAGTCCTTCTTCGTTAGGAGTAGATCCTCACAGGATTTCACTTCTCCTTTGAATCTCTCCCTTATCCTCGAGTCCCTCATTTTACTAAAGGGAGTGTAGTCCTCATTGAAGTAGAGTCTCTCCACGGGTAGAGGAGCGATTACGTACTCGACGACTCCTTTGAGAACGTGAAGTTTACTGTTCCGAGCGTTTAATTCTTCGTCTAGTTCCCTAAGAGAGTCCAGCATGAAACCTAGGGCAAAAGGTGACTTGTATGGATTATCTTCCACCTGTCTTGGATCCAATATAAAGAGAGGAACGACCTCATCGCATTCCTGTAATGCTCTCAGAAGGCACGTGTTATCATCGAGTCTGAGATCGCGTCTAAAGATAAAGGCACACTTCATGAACGGGAAATTAGGTGAACCATTAAAAGAATTTATTTCGGTCTTTAGTTTACTTTCCCGTCCAAAGGAACGTCATAATTGTTATTTCATCATTTTATTCCCAGGCATTTCTAGGGAGAACTCCTCGGACTAATATTCAAGGAGATTCTAGGAGTACTGAAAACCCATCTTGTATATCTATCTAGTTATTGAAAGAAGTTATGGTCTGGGGAAAAATAAGGTCAACAGAGCACGGGATGTTATATCCCCCTATTGAGATTGCGACTTTCCCCCTTAATCCTCAAGTTAAAGCGTCCTACACTCGACCAATCACCTTGCGTCCCACAACAGTAAACCTGAAAATGCTGTAATCATGACTATCCTAGGACGTGCTCGAACACCACGCAAAACGCATAATCCCTCCCACCCTAGGTTAATCAATGCCAGGGAGAGAACGGGGGAGGGGGAGGGAGAAGCTCCTCATTTACAGCGTAGGTCGGGCTAAGTCTTATAACTCTCACTTGGATCCATCACTAAGCGTAAGGCCAGTCAATCGAATCAAGCACGTGCCGCAGTGCTTCCCGGGCAAGCCCTTCCCCACGGCTCCCTGTACAACGGCATAGTCCCCCCTACCTCCCCCGAATAACGGCATTCGCGTGCTCGCAAGCAATCCCTGGGTCACCGCTGAATCCCTCATATGGTTCCCTAAAGTAATCCTCCAAAATAATCACTGGATCCCCGTATTCCCCTATTAACTTCTCCACATCCATGAACCGCCCCAGCGATGGCTCGGCGTTTAACTATATGATATTGAATGGATTCTCAAAATAACCTAATGGTCCCCATGCGATTGCCGATTCCCAGCATTGCTTTCAACATGCCAAGCCCCCNNCACCCCCACCTCCCCCAACCCTCCCCCACGCGTTAATCCCACTCCAGGTCTAGGCGGTCGCGGACCACCCTAGCCACCTCGTCAACCCCCCTCATGAGGGCGTCGATTAACCCGCCCCCGCTCCTCCGCTGCGGCAACCCCCTCCTCCTCCGCGCCTCGTTCAGCACTAACTCCCTGAACCCAGGGTCCCCGAGGGCGCCGTGGAGGTGCGTCCCCGCTATGCCTAACCCCTCATCCCAAACCCCGTCCAGCACCTCGACGGGCTCCCCGTTCCTCTCCACTATCACGGAGGAGGGGCGGGCGGAGCCGTAGGACACCCTCCCCCTGTGTATCTCGTACCCGCTGAACCACAGCTCCACCGGCTCGACGAGGCGCGCCCTGCTCCTGCTAACCACCTTCTCCGCCGAGTACCCCACCTCGAAGCCGCCCAGCCCCAACCCCCTGTAGTGGCCCGGGACCCCGCCCTCCACGCCGAGGGGGTCGCTTATCCTCGCCGCCATTAATTGAAACCCACCGCACACCCCCAGGACTAGGGAGGAGCCGAGCGCCCTCCTCAACTGCGCCTCAAGCCCCGTCCTCCTAAGCCACTCCAGCGAGGCGGGCACGTTCCTCGACCCGGGGAGGATGATTAGGTCGGGCTCCCCAAGAGAGCCGCCCCTCACGAACCTAACCCCCACGTCGGGCTCCAGGGAGAGCGCGTGGAACTCGTTGAAGTTGGATATCCATGGGTAGGCAATCACGGCCACGTCAAGCGGCCCCGACCCGAAGCCCTCCATTGACTCGGAGTCCTCGGGCCAGAGCCCGTGAGCATCCACCCATGGAATCACCCCCACAACCCTCCTCCCCGTCCTCCCCTCCAACCACCTCACGGCGCCATCCAGCAGCCCCTCGTCCCCCCTGAACTTGTTTATTATGAAGCCCCTAACCAACCCCCTCCACCGCGGCGGTATTGACGCCATGAGGCCCAGGGCGGAGGTGAACGCGCCGCCCCTCTCTATGTCCAGCACCACGTACGCGCCCCCGCCCAGGTACTCCACTGCCCGGAAGTTAGCCACGTCCCTTATATTGGGCTCAAAGGCGGAGCCAGCCCCCTCGCCCACCACCAAGTCAAACCCCCNNNCCGCGCGCCACCTATCCAGTATGGAGGAGGAGTACTCCCCGAAGCCCCCAATGAAGGCCGGGCGCCCCCTAACTATGACCTCGCTCCTATCATCCCCCAACGGCTTGAGCAGTATGGGGTTCATGGCGGTCAAGGGCTCCACCCCAGCCGCGTAGGCCTGCATGGCTTGAGCCACCGCCACCTCCCCACCATCCACCGCCGGGTAACTGTTCAGCGACATGTTCTGAGCCTTAAACGGGGCCACCCTAGCCCTCCTAGAGAGGACGCGCGCGATGGCCGTCACAATCACAGTCTTCCCACTATTGGAGGACGTCGAGAGCACGAACACGAAGAACCCAGCGGGGAGGAGAAAATAAAGACAACGGAGAAGCAAGAAAAAAATAAGGAAAAGAAAAGAAGAAGGAGGGCGGAAATGGGAGAGAGAAGGAGGAGGGGGAGGGTTGGGTTTATTGGGTTACATCTTGAAGGCTCCCTCCATCCTGAAGCGCCTCCTGGAGTAGCTGAAGAGCGTTCTCCATAGGCCCACGCTTAGGGCCACTATTGTGATGGCTAGGAGGAGGGAGGCGGCGTTGAGGCCCGCCACGTTGCCCATGGCGGTGTAGTAATCCATGAGCCCCGATATGCCGTTCACCATGTAGTAATTGCCCCCTATCTGTATGTACTCCGCCAGCTGCAGCCCGCCCCACGTGCTGCCCACAGTGCTGGCGAGGCCCGTCACCATGGCTGGGAAGGAGCCGGGGAGGACTAGGTACCTCATCCTCTGGAGAAGCGTGAGCTTATACGTGGAGCTCAACTCCCAGAGCTCCCGGGGTATGGACTTGACGCCTATGTAGGTGTTGTAGAGAATGTACCAAACAGTGCTGAGGTAGGCGGTGAGGAGCGCGAGGAACTCCAGGGAGCCGTTGAAGCCCAGCAGCCTTCCCATAGCCGTGACGAGGGGGGTGGCTATTAGGGGGACGTAGGAGGGGGCTGGGATGGAGGCGATTATCTCCAGCGCGTAGATTAGGATGGACTCGGCCCCCCTCTTCACCGCCATGACGTACGCCGCCGCTATGGCCGTGGCGAGGGAGGCGACAGTGACGAGGAGGACCCTCAAGTAATCCAGCCCCAGCAGGTATAGGTATAGGTACAGGTGCTGCCTCAAGTCGCTGAACATGGAGAAGGCGGCGGGCCCCGTGAAGGCCAGGTAGACGGCGTACATGAAGAGTCCGGCCAGCGCCGCGCCCATCACTATCGAGGCGAGCCTGGGAGCGCGGGGCCTCAGCCTCCCGTACGCCCTCTGCCTGGAGTTCAGGGAGACGAGCCTCGCCCTGCTGGCCGGCGTCATGGGTTGAGCCCTCTCCGGTAACATCCTCCTCAACCTCCTCACCCCCCTCACCATTCCCCCCCTCAACCTGCTCGGCAGGGCCGCCAAGCGGTTCGCCGGGACGGCGAGGAGGGGGTCGTAGGTGAACTTCATGGACCAATCAATGAGGGGGTAGAGGATGAAGTAGGTGACCGCGACTACCAGGACAACAAGGACGCCGAGGGAGGCGAGGGCCATGCCCGTCGCGCCGGCGACGGTGTAGTTGTATATCAGGGTGCCTATGCCGAAGGCGGAGTACTCAGTCGTGCCAACCGTTATCACCTCGCTCACCGTTATGTAGAACAGGCCCACGGCGAAGCTCGTCACCACGTTGGCGATGGTCCTCGGTATCGTGGCCGGTATGTATAGGTGCCTCATCTTCTCCATGAACGTCAAGTTAAACATGTTAGCCACGTCCTCCAGGTTCTGGCTTATGGTCTTTATCGCCTCGTACTGCCCCACCCAGATGTTCCACGCAACGCCCGTGAAGACGAGGAAGTCCACGGAAAGCTCAACCCCGACCCCCCGCGGCAGGTGGGTTAGGAATATGGCTAGGACCAGGGGGAAGAAGGTGACTATGGGGACACCCTCAAGCGTCTGAGTCGTGGAGAGGAAGACGGACTCAACGCTCTTATTCCTGGCCGCCAGGTACCCCAGGAACCACCCCGTCACTATGGCGAGCCCTATCATGGCGAACACCCTCCCCAGGGTGGCGAGGCCCGCCAGCACTATCAACAGCGCGGGGGGAGCCACGTCACCTCGCCTCCTTCACCGCGGTCGATATGACTGAGTACAGCCTATCCACCACCTCGTTGAAGGCGGGGTCCCTCGAGCTCCTCGGCCTCGGCAGCTCTATGGGGACTTGAGCCACCACGGCGGCGGGCCTCCCCCCCAGTATCACCACCTTGTCCGACAGCTCCACCACCTCCTCTATGTTGTGGCTAACCATTATGACGGACTTAACCGTGGACTCCCTGCTGAACACTATGTCCAGCACCTCCCTCCTCAACCCCTCCGCCGTTATCGCGTCGAGGCTGGCGAATGGCTCATCCATCAACAACACTATTGGCTCAGCCACGAGGGCCCTCGCGATCGCCACGCGCTGCCTCATGCCGCCGCTCATCTCCCTCGGGTAGTAATCCTCGAAGCCCCCGAGCCCCACGAGCTCCAGCATAGACTGCGCCCTGCGCCTCCTCTCCTCCCTGGGCAGCCTCTTGTGGAGGAGGGCGAGCTCCACGTTCTGCACGGCGGTGAGCCAGGGGTAGAGGGCGAAGTCTTGGTAAATCA
>DAHE01000039.1:74278-74892 GCA_002508315.1 Thermocladium sp. UBA166 | reverse complement strand
GCTTTGGGTGGAGAAGTACAGGCCTAGGAGCTTGAAGGACATGGCGGACCAGGAGGCCGCCAGGGAGGCGCTGGAGAGGATGCTCCCAAACATACCCCACCTACTCCTCCACGGCCCCCCGGGCACTGGGAAGACCACGGCCGCACTCGCCCTGGCCAGGCAATTGTTCGGGGACGAGTGGAGGGAGAACACGCTTGAGCTCAACGCGAGCGACGAGAGGGGCCTCCAGGCCGTTAGGGAGAGGGTTAGGGAGTTCGCCAGGAGCCTGCCAGGCGGGGGGGCCCCGTTCCGCCTGGTGGTCATGGATGAGGCCGACAACATGACTGGGGACGCCCAGCAGGCGTTGAGGAGGATGATGGAGGTGCACAGCGGGACGGCGCGCTTCGTGTTGATAGCCAACTACGTCTCCAGGATAATAGAGCCGATACAGTCCAGGTGCGCCGTGGTTAGGTTCTCCCCACTGCCGAGGGGGGCCGTGGAGGCTAGGCTCTCCTTCATAGCCTCCTCCGAGGGAGTCTCCCTAGGCGAGGGGGCGCTCGACGCCTTGTGGGAGGCGAGCGGGGGCGACTTGAGGAGGGCGATAAACGCGCTCCAGGCGGCCGCCTCCATCTCCA
>DAHE01000039.1:40291-74230 GCA_002508315.1 Thermocladium sp. UBA166 | reverse complement strand
GCGGTGTTGCATGAATTGCTTATGGGTGATTTCAACGGTGGAGTGGCCGAGCTTCGGCGTTTAATAAAGGATGAAAGCGTTGATCCCTTGGATGTGATAGGTTTCGCGCATTATGATCTCTTGTCATCATACTCGAGCTACAAGTTGCCGGAGCACTTGAAGCCGCAATTAATATATCTATTATCCTCCTCCCACTACAGGATAATCAGGGGATCCGATCCCTTAATTCAATTACTGGGGTTATCATCGAAAATAAGATCGCTGATCTCCGCGTCTGTTGCTGGCAGTGAACCCCGCGTTTAGTTGTTCATTTATACAGCTCGCTTAGCTTGAGTATGGTGTTCCAATACGCATCTATCTTGGCTTCGTATATCTTCATTGCGTCCTCGCCCACCTTTGAGAACCTACCCTGCAGCTTCATGTACTCACTTAATGGTTTCCTCTTGGATTTGTCCTTGTACATTGCGCTCGGAGGACTTATGGTTAGCTTGCCTTGATTATACTCCCAGAGAACCCAAATCCCGGTCTCCACTGCCAGCTGTGCTATCTTCACAGTGTAACTATCATCGAACTTCAAGCCAGGAGGGCACGGCGCGTAGAGGTGAATGAACTTGAATCCCCTTATCTGGCTTGCCTTCCTTACCTTAGCGATGAAATCCAAGGGATACGCTATGGATGCCGTGGCCACGTATGGTATCTTATGCATGAGCATTATGAGCGCCATTTCCTTGCGTTCCTCGGTCTTTCCATTGGGAGACGTCGTGGTCCAAGCCATCCATGGAGTTGTTCCAGACGCCTGTATGCCGGTGTTCATATATGCCTCGTTATCTGCCAGTATGTATATTAAATCCTCATTCCTGGCAGCTGCCCCGCTCAACGCGGCGAACCCTATATCTGAGCTAGCCCCATCCCCCGCCCACACCACCACTGGTCCATTATTTCCCCTCATCCTCACCGCCGAGACGAGGCCGCTTGCCACGGCGGGGCTCGATGCGAATGGCACGTGAATTGTGGGCACTCCATATGAGGTGGCGGGCGACATGCCTGGAATCACGCTTGAACACCCGGCCGGTATTACCAGGGACATCTTGCCGTTGAGCGCCATCATGACCTGCCTAAGCCCTATCAGCAGGGGGCAGCCGGGGCACGCCGCTGTTCCCGGCATTATGAATTTATCCCTGGGGAGCTGATCTATTCTAATGCTCATGGTTTACCACCCTCCATCTTCTGCATCAACCACGTCTTCCTGATCCTAATGGGACCGTTTCTCTCCGCATCATCTATGAAATCCTTTATTGCCGCCTTCACCTCGCTTGGCGTAACATCGACCCCAGCCAATCCAGCTATAACTCCCTTAAATGAGACGGACTGAGGCACTAGTCCCATCATTTCCGCTGCAATTATGCCCCCTAGCCCAGTCGAGTAATCCCTGTCAAATACGATTATGCCCCTAGCCCTGGATGCCACATCCATTATAGCCTCCTCGGGGAACGGCCTTAGGAATCTAATCCTTAGGAATCCCACGTTGTAGCCCTCCTCCCGTAAATCGCTTACTGCCTTCATTATATCGCCTGACCACGCGCCCGTGGCCACCGCCACGTAGTCCGAGTTCTGGCAATTTACGCATTCAATCAAGTCTCCATTATTCCTCCCGGTCAGCTTGGCATATGAAGCAAACACATCGTGTATGACATTCTTTGCTCCATCCATCGCCTCATCCATCATTTTCTTGAGCAACATGTGGTGTGCGTCTGATTTAACCATATTGCCCATGGTTATGGGCTCTCCGCCCGGCTCTATGACGTATGGAATGTGGGGATCACGTGGAGGCAGCCATCCATCTACAACCTCTTGACTGGGCACCTCCAGCACCTCAGCCGTGTGGCTTAATATAAATCCATCCAGTCCTACGGCAACGGGTAATAGCACCCTCGAGTCCTCAGTTATCTTGTATGCAGCCAACGTCATATCCAGCGCTTCCTGCACGTTCTGGGCCATTCCAATTATCCACCCGCTGTCCCTTATTGCCATTATGTCCGTGTGCTCGTCGTGGATGTTCCACGGCGGCCCCAACGACCTAGTGACCACCGCCATCACTAGGGGCAGCCTGGAGGCGGCGGCCCACCAAAGCATCTCGTACATGTAGAACAGGCCGTGGCTGGATGTGGCGGTGAAGGCCCTTGCCCCTCCCGCGGATGCTCCGTACACTGATGCCAATGCGGCGAACTCGCTTTCCACCCTTATGAACTTGGCATTTATTTCCTTGTTATCAACCATCTCGGCGAGCCTCTCCACTATCAGCGTCTGGGGGGTTATGGGGTACGCGGATATGACTTGGGTCCTGGCCAATTTAACGGCCTCGGCCACTGCGTGGTCCCCCACCAAGACCTTCCGGGCTTGTCTCTGAATGGTTTCCTGCATGGTTACACCACCGTCTCCTTCACCATATCTATTACCTTGACTGGACAAACCTCCGCGCAGACGCCGCATCCCTTGCAGTAGTCGTAGTTTATCCGCACAGACTTGTCCTCGAGCCAATCTATGGTATCTTCGGGGCAGTAAAGCCAGCATAGGCCGCACTTTATGCACTTATCTTGATTCACAACAGGCCGGTATGTGCGCCACGTGCCCGTGGCTCCAGCTGAGCCGGGAGCTGGCCTGGATAGCAGGTATTTGGTGAACTCCAGGTCCGCCATCACGCGATCACCTCCGCCTCCGTCGTAATCTTAGTCTCATTGAATGCCCGCCTCACGGCCTCTATGTTTTGCTTCAAGACGCTGCCGCGTATGAACTCCTCCAGGGAATCCATGACGGAATCCAGCTTTACGAGGCCCGTTGCCTTTGATAAGGCGCCGAGCATGGAGGTGTTCACCACGTGCCACCCAGCTATCACTAGCCCTAGGTCCTCCGCTATTTGATTTGCATTGACCCAATACGTCGGCAGCTCGGTCTTAATGGGGGCCGGCGAGTTGATGATAAGCTTTGTGCTCCTTGACTTGGCTATTCCCGTCACATCAACCTGGTTTAAAATCGTGTGCGTTAGCATCATGATTATATCGGCCTGCTTTATCGCGCTGTGCAGCATCACCGGCTCGGTCCCGATCCTGGCATATGACCTAACAACAGCGCCGCGTCTCTCGGCCCCGAACTCCGGCATGGCTTGCCCCCACTTTCCTTCCTTCATGGCGGCGGAGACGAGGATCCTGGCGGCCGTGACTCCTCCTTGGCCACCCCTGCCCAGGATCAATACATCGGTTATGTTCATGGTTATCGCGGTCCTCATTTCCTAATGGTTTTATAAATTTTTCTCCGGTGTTATCCTTGCTATATTTTCATATATTAATTGATATATATAAGACGTAATGGCACCAAACACTTATGTAAACGACGAGCAAATATAAAACGCTGATTCGGAGCATTACTATGGTAATATACATCGTCAGTAAATGTTATAGGTATTATTGTTCTTGGAGGTATAAAGGATAACTGTAAATGGTTTATTCATAATACATTGCATGAAATGTCATCTTCCTATGAAGGACGGAACTTCTAGGCCTGGTAATTCCTACCTGCTGAAAATAAGGTTTAATAGTGGCTGCTTGGATGAGGCTCTATGACTAAGTTCATCTTTGTGACGGGAGGAGTATTAAGCGGGGTTGGCAAGGGCGTGACCACATCATCCATAGCCAAGATATTACAGATGAGGGGGGCTTCCGTGACGGCCGTCAAGATAGATCCTTACTTAAATGTGGACGCGGGGACCATGAACCCATTTGCGCATGGAGAGGTATTCGTCACCATGGATGGCGGAGAAACGGACCTGGATTTAGGGCACTATGAGAGGTTCTTGGACATAGAGTTAAGCAAGAATCACAACATAACGTCCGGTCAAGTGTATTTAAAGGTAATAAATGATGAGAGGCAGGGCAGGTATTTGGGGCAGACTGTTCAATTGATTCCCCACGTCACTGATGAAATTAAGAGGCGTTTGAGGTTGGTTGCAGATGAATCCAAGGCTGATGTGGTTATGGTCGAGATAGGAGGCACGGTTGGGGATTACGAGGGATTGGCGTTTCTGGAAGCTATTCGGCAGATGCGGTTGGAGGAGGATGGCAGTGTCATGTTCATACATGTGGCCTTGGTGCCGATACTCGAGACCACGGATGAGTTCAAGACAAAGCCATTGCAGCATAGCGTCATGGAGCTGAGGAGGGTTGGGATACAGCCCGACGCCATAGTGGCTAGATCCATGAAGCCGCTCACCCCCGATATAAGGCGTAAGATAGCGCTTTTCACGAATGTTGCGGAGAGCGCCATATTCTCCTCATTCGATGTCGACACCGTATATAGGGTTCCCGTCCTATTAGATGAGCAAGGGCTTGGGGACCACATAGATAAAATGCTGGGATTGCAGTTGAAGAGGGCCGACTGGTCGCTTTGGCTTAAGCTGAGCGATGCAATAGTTAACGCCAAGGATGAAGTCAATGTGGTTCTATGCGGGAAATACGTGAGGCTCCATGACTCATACATAAGCATAATAGAGGCCCTAAAGCACGCCGGGGCCCACCTTGGCGTGAAGCCTGTGATAACTTGGTGCGATAGCGATGAGGTGGAATCCAGCCCTGGCGTGTTGAGCAGCATGAAGCCAGATGCAGTTATAGTTCTGCCGGGGTTCGGGGCCAGGGGAGTGGAGGGGAAGATAATGACCATAAGGTTTGCGAGGGAAAATAATATTCCATTTCTGGGGATATGCTACGGCATGCAATTAGCGGTGGTCGAGTTCGCTAGGCACGTGATGGGCTACGAGGATGCCCACACCACTGAGGTAAACTCATCAACCCATCACCCCATCATCGATTTAACTCCGGAGGAGGTTGGAGTTACGGAGGTTGGGGGGACGATGATACTCGGCAATAGGGAGATAAAATTAGTGGAGGGCTCAATAGTTCATAACATATATGGGTCCTCCAAGATAGTCGAGCGCCATAGACATAGGTACGAGGTCAATCCAAAGTACTTCGACGAATTAAGGAGGAGCGGCCTCGTATTATCCGGCTGGCGCGCGGATCTGGATAGGGTTGAGACGATTGAATTGCCCAATCATTACTTCTTCGTTGGAACTCAATTCCATCCAGAGTTCAAAAGCAGGCTGACTAGGCCGCAGCCGCTCTTCGTAGCTCTCCTCAAATCAGCCATATATAGAAAACGGGGATTGCCATCTCCATACACCGGGGTTCAACCATTACAACCCTAAGGGGGCCCTCGCCCTTAAGGAGTGGGGAGGAGGTCGATATTCAAATCCGCTTTGGCATCAAAAGGAGTTTTTATTTAGCTTCGACATGACTGCTATTCGCTTCATCAATTCATGGGCTTCGATTATAACGTCTCTAGGCGCGCCGTAGATAGCTAGGTCGCTGGATATATCCCCAAGCAACGCGGCAATCCCGTCGATCGACGATGGGGCGCCCATTGATTCTAACTCCATGGTCAGCACCGTCAAGAACGTTATGGACACAGCCACTAACCTGGTCTTGAAATCATCATCAATAGATGGAATGCATGGGAAACCAAGCCTCCGACTCCTAATGCATACCTCATCTAAGCTAAACCCATCGCTTAATATGTAGCGGCGAAGCAATTCCGGGTTCCTAACCATGCTCCAAAATGCCTCTTCCACGTTCATGCTTACATATTTACTGTTTTTCCAAGGATTATTAAGCAATGCCCGACCCCCTCCCCTCAAGCAGTTAGTGAATTGCAAGAGGGATCCCCAAGAGAATTGGGGATTAACTTTTTTTGATGGGCATAAGTTTTCCAGGAGCTGACGGCTCCCTGCCTTGAGGGGCGGGGGTTCTGATCCCACATTAATTAAAAACTTCTTGCCGCCATTGTGGATTTAAAGAAGGGAGATAATATCCCATTGCGGGCATTAAAGAAAAACCCCGCCGTAAACGGCGAGGCCCCCTCTTGGTTTGTGAGGGAAGGCTAGGGAGGCTCATCCTTAAGGGCTTGGGTAGTTGGTTGCGAGCGATTTGCGCCGTGTGATGAGTTATAGACAAGTTTTTTAGTGACCGGCCGGCATTTTCTCTTGGTGATGAGGCAGCTCGATGATGATCTTGGTGATGCACTGTCTTCGATCGCTGATTGGTGAGGTAATGGAGGGATAAAATAGATTATTGCATAGCTGTGGGGTGGGTTTCATCTCCCTCTCTCGCGGCGGTTAGTGTTTTGGATCGTGTTCTATTTGAAATTAAGCCTCCGTGATTGTGGAGAAACATGGATCTACGTTGACCATCGAGGGAATGATGCATATACTTATTAAAACCGGTGCGCAATTGAGCAGTGGCATCTCTGAGCGTAGTCAGGTATGTTAATGGGAAATTAGCTAGAGATAAGGTAACAATGCTGGGGGAGGGGTTTGTGGAATTGCCGAATAGCGTTATTGCCTTGCCTGGTTTCGTGGATATGCATGTTCACTTGAGGGGGTGGGAGCAATCCTATAAGGAGGACTTGGAAAGCGGTTCGCGGGCCGCCTTGGCCGGCGGAGTGGTCGGCGTGGGAGACATGCCCAACACGTTGCCTCCAATACGTAATTCCGAGATTGCGGCGAAGAGGTTGGTTGAGGGTCGGTCCCTCCCCATAGCCTACAGGCTTCATGGAGGGGTCCCTCCCTATCCGGATGAGTTGGCCAAGTACGCGAGCCTGGGGATAAAGACTGTCAAGATATACCCGGAGGACTTGGCAAGACTAGACGATTTGGCGTCAACCGCTGCCTCGCTTGGAATCATGCTGGTGGTTCATTGTGAGGACCCCAACATGTTCAGATCAGTGGATGGAAGCGATTCATCGATTCATAACTTGGCGAGACCCCTCGGTGCAGAACTACTGTGTTTCCTCAGCGTGGCTAGGGCTTCCTTAATGCATGGAGTCAGAATACACATCACTCATGTATCGAATCCCTTGGTAATTAGGTTGGCCAATGAATTGAGGCATTTGGGTTTGAGCACCGATGTTACCATGCATCACGTGTTGCTGGACTACGAGGAATGCGGTAGAGCGGTGGGAGATCCCTTTTATTGTAAGGTAAATCCCCCATTAAGGCCATATCATCAAAGGATCGAGTTGTTGAGGCTATTGATTGAAGGCAAGGTGGATATGGTGGCGAGCGACCATGCTCCCCACTCGTTTAACGAGAAATACGGTAGGAGTTACCAGGACACCGCCCCTGGATTTCCCGGCCTGGAGACAACTAGCTTGCTTTTAATAGATTTGTGGAGGAGGGGATTAATAGAGCTTCAGCAGGTAGTCTCCCTATACTCCACCAGGCCGGCAAGCCTGTTGGGAATAGACTTGACTAACTCCCTTGCATTGATTGATACGAAGGCCGTCACGGAGATAGATCCCTCCAAGTTTCAATCAAAGGCTCGACACAGCCCATTCACAGGAAGGAGCGTTATGGGAAGGGTGGTGGGTACCATAGTTAATGGAAAGTTAGTTATGGTGGATCAAGAATACGAGGGTAGGTTAAAACCACTAATCGGGGATTATACGATGGTTAAGCCCTAACATTGGTTCTCCGCAGCCTCTCTCTCTAACCGCTTCAGGGATGCGATGGGGTCGCTGGATTCATATATGGATCTACCCACTATCCCGAAGTCAGCTCCATGTTTCACGGCACACCCAATACTGCCGCCCTGCACGCCTATGCCTGGGCTGATTATCACGTCGCTGGGGAATTGCTCCCTTGCCTTCCTAATTATGTCTGGTTTGTTGCCGGGCACCACTATGCCTCGCCGATCAATTGCCTTCGCGTAATCCATGGCCCGCTCCAGCGATGCATCGTACAGCGTTGGTCCTCGCGTCATGGATATCAGCACGAATAGGTCCATCACGCTGGGCGGGGCATTGCTTGGGCCTATGAAGCCGTGCATTATTATTCCATTAAAGCCTAGGCCAGCCATTCTTCTCGCTATCTTCTCGTTTATGAAATTCACGTCGGCCATCTTTGCATCCATTATGAAGTACTTATCACTGTGGCCATTTATCAGGGATTTAACTCCGTCGCTGCCCAGAGATAGGATTGCCATCCAGCCCAGCTTCACGGCCTTAACGTAGGACCCCACCGCGTCCAATACATCCCAGTACCTCCTTGGCTCCTCCTCATCTATGGCCAATATTACGCGGCTCCTCCCCCTTACTTCCTCGATATTCATGTGATCAGCTCCTCCGGACCATATATAAAAGCGCTCCCATGAACTGAACGCTAAGCCCGTCGCTCTCCAAGGAGAGGCCTGAGGTGATCGGGCGTGGTTATTATCGTCTTCTTCTCTCTGTCGAACTTTACCTCTATTACTAATGCCTTACCCCTCGCTTCGACGACGCTCCCCACCTTGCCTTGATACCGCCTATGCGGCGCGGTTACTATATTGGTGGGATCTATGTCTATTATCACCTTATCTCCAGCATTATACTTGTACATCCACCTTATTAATCCAGGCCTGCCCCTCTCCCTGGGGTGCTTGCTCAATACCTCCCTGCTTTTCGCTCTATATCCATGTGTTCTCTTTGTCATTACCCCTCGCTCGCGTCGTTGTTCCACCGTTTAAAAAGCTTCCGAGGAGCTAGGCATAATGCCTCCTCCTTCTCCTCACCTCCACCAACGCGAGCAGAACTACAAGGTTAACCGCGAAGTATATCAGCATATATGCCAATATCACTTCGAATTGTATATTTCCATTTATGAACCCATAGGCTAGGCTCATCAATATGAAGAGGGGCGATACCATGGATATGGCAACCACGTGGCCATACGGTAGCCTCCTCGTCTTGGAGTATACCTCCATGGCGTTCACCCCCACTATTATTCCCAGCACGAACCCCATCGCGTTTATAAAGGTGAAGCCAGGGCTTATCAGTGATGAGAGCGGGGAGTGCAGGACTACTAAGTCTATCGCGACGTAGATTGCCAGCAGAAATGATGATACTATGGATAGGAAGAACGTCACCTCATATGACCTTGCGAACTTAATTATAGGCTTGTGTATGTTTAACGCGAAGCCCAGCAAGCCCGTCCCTATCGATAATAGGAGGATGGATGATACCAATCCCTTTATGCTGAGGGGTATGAATAGCCAAGCCGAATAAATCAATATTATGAGAGCGGGCAGCCCGACGGTGTACTTCCTGAGCTGAGGCTCCATCAATGCCTTCAATATGTAGTACCTAGTAAGGACGGCCACCTCCTCGAATCCCCTGGTTTGCTTCACCACTATTCTCTTAATGGATATTATGGGCCTAATGGATCTTATCACGTCCGCAGCGGCTTCATCTGATGGCCCATCCGAGACAAGCACTATGCCATCGGCGTTGAACTTCCCAATGACGTCGCTGACCTCCCTAAGCACCTTCATGTTGGCCATCACGTCACCCTTGCTGGAACCCGCCACAAGCGCCACCTCTATGTTCTTCTCCCCGAATGAGGCCCTCATCGAATCGTACAGCTGTATCGCGCCGAATATAGCGTTGGCATCCGAATCATCTGGGTACCTCAGTATGTAATCCATGGCGACCTTAAGGACGTCCTCGCGGCCTATCACGGGGGTTCTGACGCCCAGCCGTTCCCCTACATCATCATCTATGTCTACGCACAATATAAGTATCTTGCTTACGTTTGACATTTCGTTTAACTATCCGTTTCCAGTTCGCTTAATATCTTTAACTCCTCGAACGACACGCGCTCCCCATTATCTAGCTTCCGCTTGATCTCCTCTGCGCGCGTCCTCAATATCTCCCTTTGCTTCTCCTCCTCAGCCCTCTTCTTATCTGCATTTATGGATTTATAGGCGGCTACCAAAAGCATTTTGTTCTTGTTCAGTTCATCATATAGCTGCGTCCTCCTCTCTTTCAATTGCTTGACCTCCACGTATTTGGAGAGCATGTATGCCTTGACCCCGTCCCTCTCCTTCTTGAGCGAGTCCCTTTGTTCCTTTAACTTTACCAATTCCTCCCTCTCCTTATTGATCTCCTCTATTAATGATTTTATCTGGGCCTTTATTTCCTGGTATCGTCCCTCGTATAGCTCCTTCATTTTAGCGGCCAATTGCTTCCTCCTCTCCGCCATCTCCTTCACCTTATTCCTCTCCTCATCGAGCCTGGCCTGCAGCTTCTCGAGGGTCTCCGCCGTTATCATCTCCTCCTCCAGCTGGGATATCATTCTATAGAACTCCTTCTCCCGCTGGGGATCGGTGGGGGTCGTCTCGTGATCGTATTCCATCTTTTCTATCAACTCCCTCAATTGGTCCTTATCCCTTATCCTGCCGTCCGTGTATTCCATCGCCAACTTTATCAAGTCCCTTAGCTTTGCCACCTTTTCCCTCACCTTATTCATCTCATCGAGTATTTCATCTCTTTCTTCCTTCATTTTCTTAATCTCGCCAACAAGGGAGTTCCTCTCCTCAACCAGCCTTGATATGTTGGACCTAATCTCTCCCAGCCTCTGCCTTTTCTGGTTCACTTGGCTTATCAATTCATTTATCCGCGCCCTAATCTCGTTCAATCTATTCTTCTTCTCGTTCATGTCGGCGTAAAGATCGTCGATTTGCTTGCTGATGACCCCTATTTCATTGTTTAACTCGGAAATCTTGCGCTTCAACTCGTCTATGTCTAGTAAGGTCATCTGTTCCCAGAGATTAACCGAGATGTTTATAACTTTTTCCAAGGAGAACATGCAATCAAGTGCGCACGTAATGCTGGGCAAGGCTATACGTGAAGCGATGAATCCATTCATCCTCTCCCTTCCCCTTAATCGCTTCCCCACAATGATTTGGGATAGGCCAAATGGCATGTGAGACCTAGTAGTCTTTTGTTTGGGCTGGGGACTTGAATACATTTTATAAAAGTCCGAAGCAGCTGCGTTATATATGAGCGCCGTAGAGGCTAGGGGAATCAAGAAGCGATTCGCCGCATTCGAGAGGACTGGATTGATTAGTAGGAGGAGGATAATAGTGAACGCGTTGACGGGCTTGTCCTTCGACATAGGGTGGGGGGAAGCCTATGGTCTCTTGGGCCCCAATGGGGCTGGGAAATCCACTGCAGTGAAGATACTATCGACGTTGTTGTTGCCTGATGAGGGCTCCGCCACGGTTAATGGATTCGACGTGGTATCCCAGCCGCGGGAGGTGAGGAGGAGCATAGGCTTGGTGCTTTACCCCGATAAGGGGTTCTATGCAAGACTGAGCGGGCGCGAGAACCTTGTATATTTCGGCCGCCTCTATGGTTTGAGTAAGTCGGAGGCGGATAGCAGGGCCGCGGAGTTGTTGAAGTTAATGGATTTATCCAATGCCGCTGACAGGCCTTATGAGGAGTACAGCCTAGGCATGAGGGTCAGGCTCTCCATTGCAAGGGCATTAATACATGATCCTCCGGTGATTTATTTGGATGAGCCCACCATAGGTCTGGATCCCATCTCCTCCAAGTCCGTCAGGGAATTATTGATGGAATTGAAGAAGAACGGAAAAGCAATACTCCTGACCAGCCACAACCTCTGGGAGGTGGAGGAGGTATGCGATGATGTGGGCATAATAAACGGCGGTCGCATAATTATGGAGGGGGAACCAAGCGAGATAAAGGCTAGGCTAGGCCTTAAGTACGTTATAGAGATTGATGTGAGTGTTGGGTCATCCTTGAAGACGCTTAGGGTGGAGACAAAGGACCCAGCGGTGGAGCTGAGGAGGTTGTTGGGGGAGGTGGATGGGGAGGTTAAGGGAATAAAGATAAGGGAACCAACCCTGGAGGAGGCGTTCGTGGCGGCGGTCAGCAATGGGCGCAATTAATGAATTCGCGGCGGTTATGGAGAACGAGTTCAGGATAATAAGCAGGGAACCAGGAGGTCTCGCGTTGCTGGTGATATTGCCGTACTTCGTGGCTGGGGGCACGGCTGTGATAGCCTCGTTCTTGGCCAGCGTGAATAGATATAGATTCGCGGAGCAATTCATAGGGTTCGAGGTAGTCATGCTTTCCATAATAATGATGCAGACAGGCGCGCGGTTCCTGCGGGAGGAGAGGAATGGGGGTAGGCTGGAGTACTTACTGGCATCACCGACCAATATGTTCATAGTACTGTTCGGGACCTCGCTCGTCATGGCATCATCCATAGTAGCTGCGTTCACTGTTTCCCTCATGCCCATAGCTTACGGGGTCTACGGGGTTCAGGGAATGATGAGGGCGCTGGCGTCGATAGTTTTATTGATGATAGGCTTAATGCCGTTATATGGATTAGGCCTTGCGCTCAGCGGCTTGGTTCTTAGGTTCAGGGACTCGGATTCATTGATGGGATTAATAACTTCGGCGGCATCGTTATTATCGGGGGCCACGTATCCCATGCAAGCACTGCCTCGTTGGTTGGGCTTCTTGGTGAAGGTTCTCCCAATGCACGTGCTGGACGATGCTTTGTATTACGAATTAATCGGTTATTTAAACGCGGCTCACGTTGTTTACCTGGCCCTGGCCTCGGCGGCCTACCTATCGCTGGGTGCATACCTATATGGCAGGCTACAGAGATCGCTTCTCAGGAAGGGCATTGTATGATGTGTTCAACGAGGTGGAGCGGGGGCTTAGATCCCTCCTCTCCAGGCCCGCTTCGCTGGTGATGGGTATGATCAGCGCCCCCCTCTGGTTGGCCTTCTTCGTGCTATCGCTGGAGGGATACGGCCTATCCCTTGGGGGCCTTACCATTCAATTATTAATATGGATATCGTACTCCTTCTCCCTCTACTCCACATGGCTCTGGGAGTTCGGGCAAGGCATGCTAGATGAGCACCAAGATGGAGTATTGGAGTACGTGATGGGCAGCGGCTCCTCGCTGTTCAAGCACGTGATGGGCAGCGGCCTAGCACTGCTTATATACACGGCGCTGGACCTAGCCGTGATACTGGCCAGCTTCGCCACCGTGTTCAGGGTAGAGCCCACAATAATGGATCCAGCCGTGTTTCTCGTCTCTCTAGTCATGGCCTCGCTCTCACTGCTTTCGCTAGCATCCATATACGCCATAATAGTCGCTGGGTTGAGGTCTAGCTGGGTAGTGACCGACGTTCTCCAGTTCATTTTGCCGGCGGTGGGCGGTCTACTGCCCAGCGAGTTTAGCCCAGCCATAAGGCTGATAAACGAGTACTCGCCGCTGGCCTATCCCTTCGTTTTGATGCGGGAAAGCGCGACCGGCGTGAATGAGCTGGGCATTCCGATCCAATTGCAACTGGCATATTCATTCATATTCACTGCAGTCATGATAGGCGTGGCGTGGCTGATCCTCGGAAAGGCCGATGAAAGGCTGAGGAGAACGGGCTCGCTCGGCTTGAGGTGAGGGCAAATGGTTGATCACGGCGTGCCGTCTCCTATGGGCGAGGCAAGCCCATTCATTAATCCTCCACGAGCAGCTTAATGCCGCGCGTGGCCCGCCGCAGCACTTTCTCGTTTACGCCGAGCCTCGATATTATATCCTTCAATTCATTTTCATTTATGGCCAACCGCCTCTCGCCATCCACATTAATGACTCTACCCCTCACCTGCAACTCATGGATCAGCCTCTGCAGCCTGTCCTTATTGGACTGAGCGGCTAGGATGGCATTATCCAACCCCCTCTCCCCCACCACCACGTCCAGCACTATCTTGACTATCTTGTTTATCCTATCGGGCACGCCCACGCGTGAACCCCATAGCGTTAACTTGTACCGGGGCACTTCATCCCTATCCAATCCCAGGGATCTATACAGCGAGAAAGTTTCGTTGCTTATCTTTCTCTCCTTATCAACTATCCCCCCAATCAGTAACACATCAACGCCCCTGAGCTCCCCCTCGCTGACTGTATCCCCGTATGGGTCGAGCACGGCGGGCCTGGCCCCCTCCATGAACTGGAGAGGTGAACTGGATGTGATGTGGACCATGTGCCTCATGCCAGGGGCGTATCTATTGAACAACTCCATGAATCCACTGGGGGCGCTGCTTACCAGCAGATTGCCGTCCCATAGGTACTCCCTCACGTAGCCAATGGATGATATTATTTGCTCCACCAACTCCTTCTTCTCCACCTCGCTGTGCTTATCCCAGAGCGATAAATCAATTATTAATAGGGGGTACTTGGGCATGGCGCTCCTCAGCAACTCCACGTCTAGATCTCCCCGTCCCTCCACTGCAAAGCAATCCGCCTCACTTGTCCCGTCACTAGCAGGCACGATTACGGGAATGGGAGCATCGAACACCGCCCTCCCCACGCACCTCCTCCGCGCAATGCTCAATCTCCCAATCAATACATCAACCGCCAACCCCTGCAGTCCACGCCGTAAATACCGGCCCGGCGCACATAATGAATTGCATCCAAGCTCGCTCCTCAACGCGCTAGCCAACAGCGATGCGGCGATCACGGTTAAGGCTAGGCCTTCCTCTGAAAAACATTTCCGTCTAATCCAGCAATGCGCTTCCGCGTATTATTGATTAAGAGGCGTCGGCGAATTCATCGATGGGTCTCAACAAGTCATTGCTGCTCGGATACGTAGTGGCGTGCGTATCGCCGCTCCCGCTAGCCATATCCCATGAGGACCCACTGATCTCCGCATTATCGGCATTGGCGATCAGCCCGCTCGCCATACTGATATACTTGCTTGCCAGGAGTAAGTGGAGCAGCGGTGGTTTTTACTCCTATTCCAAGCATGTATCGCCCACGCTCGCCAGGATTCAATTATATTCCTGGCTCCTCAGCTACGTCCTATACGTGGCCTACACGGTGGATTATATCTCGTTCTATGTATTAAATCTGTCGGGCTCTGGGTCCATAGTTATGGTTCTCTCGCTATCCGCGATAGCATCAGTCCTTGTGGCAAGCGGGTCTGTTTACGTGGCTCTGCTGGCTACGTCAATGGCTCAAATAGCGCTGTCAATCCCAATGGGTTGGCGGTTCTCTCCCTCAACCTTTGTGCCGAGCCATCCATTCACTGCCATATTATCATCTGGCCTATTACTGATCTGCATATCGCTGGCTCCCTACGCGAGCGGGGATGAGAGGTATGCGTGGGTAATACCATTCGCGTTCGCTTTATCCAGCGTATTTACCGTGATTGGAGGCTTCTTCGTGGCTCCTTCTTTCGTGGTTTACCTGCAATCCATTGGTCAATACTCAATAATTCTCGCCGAGTACGCCGCGGTGAGGGGCGTGTTGGTCGACGAGCTTCGGTTGAGGGAAGGCACTGTGGGCTTGGTGGTGCTGGTGATGATACTCAGCGTTGTGAGCCTTTTTAATTATGGCTTGTTCTATGACCTAACCATCGTTCCATCCATAGCCGCGCTATACCTATCCTTGGCACTGGCCGCCCCCCTCTCGGCGGCGTACCTCAAGAGCTCGCTCGCGTATGTATTGGCGTTTCTCTCCATGGCGTTCTTCGGCTACGGCTTGCTCAACGTGTTGACAACAGCTAGGGGAATATACCTAATAGATGCGATTCTCGCGCTGGTGGCGCCGGCATCCTTGGGCTTGGCGGTCGGCTGGGCAAAACATATTAGGGGGCGGAGGTGATTGATTCGATGAGGGTCGCAGTTGTCGGTTGTAGGGGGTTTGGGCGGGTTCACTTGGAGGCATTGAAGTCCATGGGGGATGTGGATATATACGTCTTCTCGAGGGATAGGGCGGCGGCCGAGGCGTGCGCGGATGAGTGGGGGGCCTCCGGGTTCTTCACGTCATACGACGACGTATTGAGGGCCCCTGTGGACGTCGTGGATTTAGTGGTTGATCATGCCTCTCACTTGGAGATGTCTGTAAAGGCATTCAAGGCAGGAAAGCACGTCTTGTTGGAGAAACCCATAGCCAGGACGTTGGAGGAGGGCCTGGCCATTATAAAGGCAGCTGAGGAGGCCGGGGTTAAGTTCATGGTGGCCGAGAATCACTTCTTCGATCCAGCTGCGAGGAAGGCGGCTGAGTTATCCAAGGAGTTGGGCGTGCATACTATAATAGCGCGCGGCTTGTCTTTCTATACCCCAACGGGTTGGCGAGCCAAGTTGGATGAGATGGGCGGCGGATCGTTGATAGATGGGGGTATTCACTTGATGGATACATTTCTAAACATAGGGGGCGATTACGAAGCCGTGTGCGGTTCCTCCCGGCAGGCGCTGCCTCAAATGGAGGGCGAGAGCGCGAGCATTGCTTTTTTTAAGTTTAAATCGGGCGCCGTGGGCGTGTTCATGTATGGCTGGGCCTTCCCCAACCCGCCCCGCGTGCCCTTATTCGAGGTTTACGGGGTTAGAGGATCCATAGTGGAGGATCCAGCGAGCAGGATACGCGGCAGAAATTATGGGGATATACTATTTAACGGCGAGAAAATAGAGCTTCCGAAGGTTAACACCGTTCAACTTGAGATTGAGGGCTTCCTGAGGTCGATTCGGGAGGGAACAGGGGTCCCAATGCCTCCCCAATTGGCCCTCCGGGATTTAAGGGCGGTTCTGGACGTCTATACATCCAATTGCCCGTGAACTACCCCGCCCTTGCGGGTGTGGGTGGGTGGGGCATCTCCGCCTCGTGGCGGGGTTTAGTGTTCGGGAGGGGAGGGTGTGGATGACCCCCAACCCGCGGAAGGGGATCTCCGCCACAACTCCCAAAGGATTGAAATCCGCGCTTGGTTTTCCTCCAGGGTAGGGGCTTAGATGTCGGGGAAGATTTTTAAAAGGGCGGCTCATCTCGACTTCGTATGGCTCATCAACTCGATGCGCCGATGCCGAAGGTAAAGGCGCCCAGATTGCTTGGCGGTAAGGGAGCTGCAAAGCTGAGGGCTGGCAGGGGATTCTCGCCGTCGGAGGTAAAGGAGGTTGGTCTCTCAATAAGCGATGCTAGGCTGCTGGGGATACCGGTTGATACGAGGAGGAGGAGCTCGTATGAGTGGAACATTAAGGCATTGCGGGATTACCTATCATCAATAAAGGAAGCAATCCCTGCAAAACCAGCCGCTGCCTTGGAGATAGTAACCAAGGAAGTCAAGGGCAGGGCGTTCAGGGGCTTGACTCCGGCTGGCCGCCGTTCCAGGGGCTTGTACTCTGTTGGGCTGCGGGAGACCCATAAGCATAAGTGGAGCAAGAAGCAGAAGGAGCGCGACGCCAGGAAAAGGCATGAAGCGGTGCGCAGGAAGGGCGGTAATTAGGCCATCAATTTAAAAGCAAGCGCTTAACTTGCTTAATCCATGAATAAATTACCGCCCCAAGAGGTATCCGAGAGGCTTCTGGGCTTGAATGGTTGGAGGGTGGATGATGATCGATTAATAAAGGAGTACATCTTCAAGGATTTCCGGGAAGCCGTGGAATTCATCGACAGGATCAGGCCATTAGCTGACGCAATGAATCACCACCCAGACCTATGCATCTCATATAATAAGGTAAAAGCCGAATTAACCACTCACGATGCAGGTGGATTGACGGAGCTGGACTTCGAGTTGGCCAGGAAAATGGATGAATCACTCAATGCAGTGCGTTAGGGCTTTATTTTTATCTATCGCGCCTTGCCTACGCGTTTATTTTTAACAACCTCGCTGGCTTGAGCCCCCGCCGCGCCGCCTAGCCCGGCGTTCAGGAAGGCCAGCGTTAAGGTTAATGCCAAGGGTATGGCGGGCCCCCCCGGCGCCCCAATTATTGCGGCGGTCACGGCGCCGTCTTGAATGGCGTATGGGTTGAGCAGTATGGATGCCATGGCTCCCACTGCTCCGGCCAATCCAAGCAGGGCCAGGGAAACAATGGAGCGGCTGCGCATTGCGTAACCCATTGGAATCATTGGAATGAACATGAATCCCCAATAACCAACTACTGATAGGGCCATCGCTATGATTGCTCCCACTATGAAGAGGGCGATAATGCGCGTTTTGCCCATCATGGCTTAACACCCGGCAAGTATAGGTAGTAGAACTCCATGGGTAGGCCGCTCGGCATCAATTGATAATACTTGCCGGTCAACCAATACGCGGTGGTATCGTTATACAAGCTAAGTGGGTTCTCGGAGATGCCGCCTGGGTACACCCCGACGGCACTCATGGGGTGCCGCATATCCGCTATCATGCGCCAACTGGGGCCTATGGTCGATGTCAATCCATACGCGGCATTGATCGTGTTGCCGTCCCCGGGGGACTGGAAGGGGCCCACGGTCAATCCAGGCAAGCCGAATAGGCTGGCTAGCAATCTTTTATGTACGTAGCCCCAGTCCCAATGAGTCGGGTCGGGGCCCAGTAATTCCTGCAAGTACTTCACTGTCTGGTTGAATGCCAAGACCATTACGTAATCCGAATTCCTTGCTTGGTGGTTAAGCGGGTCGTAGAACCACTGCGAGTCCGGGTAGTATTGCGTCCAATTGGCTAGATCGAGAATGAGTTGGCCATGGTATACGGAGTCGGGTCCCAAGAAGAATGAGAACTCGCCCAAACCCTCTGGGCGCGTTATGTTGTAGTAAATCAACCAAGGCATGAATGTATCGTTCATGTACTGTTGCAGCCAGAAGTAGTATATAGTGGCTGCCGCGGAGTCCACCGTGAAATTGCCGTTCCATTTAACCAGCAAATCAACGGCCCTCCTCCCCATGGTGCCTAGCTTGCCCTCGGATAGCGCGGAGATTAGGCTGGGGAGGAATAAATCCGTTGAGTAATCATGCACATCCAATTGCGTCGCCTCCATGGATGAGATGCTCAAGTTGCTTGCTGCCTTGAATGTTGATAAATCATGATTTATCTCGTCGGCCCTGAAGCCGCTCTCGTAGCTCCAGCCCAGGTAGTAGGGATACCCACGCGATACGGGTACTTGATTCGCGCTGGCAGCGAAGCCGCTGCTTGGATCAAGCACGTAGGGTTGGTCGCTTGTCGGTATGAATCCCACCCAATCATAATTACCGTAGCCCGGCAGGACCGCCCTGGGATTTCCCGCCCTTATAATGGGGTATAGGCCATATGTGAATATGCCGAAGTTCCCTTTATTATCGGCGTACGCGAAATTCTGTATTCCAACCTTGAAATTGGAAAGGGCAGTCAAGAAGTCGCTTAGGTTCTTGGCCAAGTCGAAGCCCAGGAACGTTGCCACCTCGTTGTTGGGGTAAAGCCCAGTCCAGTCCATTACTATCACTACGCCGCTGTAATTGCCCACAACCACCCCATTTGCCGCCCTCTCCACCAAGTAATTTATATCCTTCCCGCCCTTGACTTGAATGGTTTCGTGGATTACAGTGAATGGGATCCACGATCCATTGTGGAAATACTCACCGGGATGGGAGGGGCTCGTTTCCTCCACGTAGAAGTAACACACCTGCGGTTCAGCATCTGTGGCTCCCCAAGCTATGTATGGATTATGGCCCAGTATGACGCCGGGAGTGCCCGGGAAGTCAACGCCGACCACGTTCAGCCCAGGCGCCACTAGTTGGAACCCAATCCATATTGAGGGCACCGTGGTGGTCAAGTGAGGATCGTTTGCCAATATTGCAGTGCCCATAGATGCATTCACCACCCAATTATTGCTGCCGGCATCCGTTAACCCCTCCACGTAATGGATAAATGGATTGAAGCCTGGAAGGATTTTTCCAACAATAGAGGAGGAAAACGAGGGATCGCCTTGAAAGAACGCTATGGCATCCTCGGCCGCCTTATTGAATGCAGGCAGCGCTATTCCAGGCGGCAGCGGGTTCATGGAGTAGAGACTTAGATTCCTTGCATTGCCGCTTCCCTCATATATGGTTGGATTTAAATTATATGAATATATTGGATATTGAACCGAGGGAGGATAGGCGGGGTAGAGAGCCTCCACGGCCTGCTTGGGCATGTTCTCCAAGGCGAAGGTGAATGCCAATGGATCATCAGTCCCGCTCAAGCTCCAAGTGAGCAATTGTTGTATGGCGAAAGTATCCCGCATAGACCATGGAGTGGGCTCATACCCGAGTACCTTGAGGACCAACGGCAAGCGAGAGGGCGGCATTGATTTGATATAATCATTTATGCCGAGCACGTAGTAATGCAGTGCCATGTACTCATAACTGGATTTATTTAGTTGGTTAACGGTTTCCTGGGCCACTATGGTTGACTCCAGCGTCCTGTAGAATTCATCGCTTTGGATCATGGATGGTCCAACTATTGATGAGAGATTCCCCTCCGCCATTGCCCTCATGAAGACCAGCTGCGCCAATCTATACTCAGCGGTTAAGTATCCCTGCTCATAGAAGAGAGCCCAGTCCTGGTTCGCGGCTATCCTTATGAATCCATCAGGGGTAACGCACACGGTCACCTCGGCAGTGGATGAATTAATGGCCACGGTATTATTGATGCATCCAATGCCGGGCGGCGGCGTTGATCCCCAAACGCCGATGCCGATGCCTGGATTAAGCACGTCGACCAAGGGAGCTAACGGCGAGAATGGTATGTACATCACGGCCAGCACCACTGCTACGCCTATTATCGCTGCAGATAATTTAATCATTGATGAGATGCGAAACGACATATAGTTGAGCATATTTTAAGAATATATAAACATTTATTTTTACACCATAAAAGATACAACTTGAGGCTAATCGCTCTGCTGGCCACAGTTGGGCTTGCGAGTCGTATCTCTACTCCATATAACCACGAGTCCCACCTTCCCCCTCGCTGCTCCACGTGTCTTTATTGAGATCAACGGAGGGATTACGCCTAAGGGTGGGTTTACCCCCAGCAGCAACGCCGTTCCCAACGTTCTAGGGATTCCATAAATCCTTTAGATCATGAATCTTAACCGCGACGCTGCCGTCCCCGGAGTATATGCCCAGCAGTATCTTCCGTTGATGGCATCCGTTCATGTTTACCAGGAATGGAAGGAGGACGGCGACGTGAGGCGCCTCCTCCCTGAGGGCTCTCAGTACGGCGGGCTCCATATCGGCCAGCCAATTCCTAACGCTGGGCACGAAGGTGGATGACTCGAACACTTTGAAATCCCCCATGACCCGCATCACCGGGATATCCCCGTCTCTCCTCGAGACGTATATATAACCATCCTTCACCGAGGCAACGGAGTAAAGCTCAGGGGGATTAACTATTTCGCGGAGCTCCTGCGGCTTTCCTATGGAGATTAGGTACTGCATCAACCTAAGCAGGAGGCTGGGTATGCAGTGGTTGGATATATCGAATCCCTCGCATGAATTATAGAAGAATTGATCCACGAACCTACCGCAAGCCGTCAACCCGCTGGATCTTATGAACTCTACGAGTTGCCTCGTATACTCCACCTCATCTCTCCTGGAGAGACCATGCTTTGCCGCCGCCTCATCCATTGGCAGTTGCATCATGTCCCTCAAGACGCAGTTCCTCGCCGCCGCCTTTCCCAGCAATGTGGCGGCCTCCATTAACCGGCCCTTTGATATCATCATGCCCAGCTCCATTAATTCATTGCTTATCTCCCCGTTCCTCACCAAGCCAAGATCCGTCAACGTGGGCATCAATGCCCTAACGTTGGAGATGCTGAGTCCTCTTTGTTTGAAGTAGTACGCCGCCGCCTCGTTGAAAGGTTTTCCGCGGAGCCCGTTATCATGGATGAATTTCGCGAAGTCGAGTAGCCTGCTCAAGGGGAATCTTATATACCAATGCTTGTGCTCGCAATCATCGCCCATTAACCTCCCCCTTATGAAGGACAGCGCATCGTCCACCATCTTAAACTCCCTGCTGTACAGCCCATCCTCCACCACCACTAAGTCATCCTTTCTCTCCACCACTAAACGCACGATTATGGATGACCCATAGAATTAAAAACAATACAAATAAAATAGGTAATAATACAGAAATCCGAAGCCGGGGGGATCAATCCCTCACTTGCTCCAACACGGCTATTATCTGAAGTATCATTACCCTGCTGAAGAGGGGCATGTTGGGATCTGATAGAACATCATCTAGGATCCCTATCACGGTGGCGGCACGCAGGCTCGGGCTCATTTGGGCATTTCTCAATATCTTAACGGATTCGCTGGCCGCTCTCCTTATGTTCCTCGGTATGCCCATATCTTGGACTATTCGCTCCAGGTAGTAAAGCGCCTGGGTTATCTTTTCCTGCACCTCCGAGTTAATGTTTTGGTTACTCATCCAATCACCTCTTGATTAATATCGCTCCGTGATCGATAGCTCCTTTTAAAAAGTTTTTTACCCGGCCAAGCTCTATGTATTAGATGAGAATAAAGGTATTCCCGGTGGACGTGACGTACGCGGTCACGGAGTCGGAGCCCGAGATTAGGGTGTTCGGCGTCGACCCCGCCGGCAGGCCCATAGCGATCGCGCACAGGGGGTTCAGGCCGTACTTCTACGCCGTCGTGGAGGGGGAGGAAGCGTTGGCCAGGTTGAAGAGGATGAAGGATGTGATCTCTGTTCACGGGGATAACAAGAAGCTCTTCGGGCGACCAATTGATGTGGCTAAGGTAATAGTCACTGCGCCGGATAAGGTGAGGGAAGCCAGGGAGAGGGCCAAGGCAGTGGCCGGGGTTAAGGATGTCCTGGAAGCCGACATAAGATTCACGCTTAGGTACATGATAGATAAGGGAATCAAGCCTGGCTGGGTGGAGTACGAGGTGGAGGAGGGGGGGTGGCTGGGAAGGGGGGTTGAGGCATCGTATAGGGCCCTCGGCGACCCCGTTCAACTGGATTCCATGGACGTGCCCCAGCTCAAGTACGTTGCCTTGGATATAGAGACGTACAACCCAAGAGGGACACCGAGCCCGGAGAGGGATCCAGTAATAATAATCTCGTTAATGGATTGGAATGGAAACGTCTATCTATTCATCAATGAGGGGGATGAGGGGAAGATGATTGGGGAATTCGTTTCTAAGTTCAATGAATTGAACCCGGATATAGTGTTCGGGTACAACTCCGGGCGGTTCGACTTACCGTACCTCTCGAGGCGGGCATCCGTGCTGGGCGTAGGCCTTCCCCTCAGCAAGTACGGCACCGAGCCGGAGCAGAGCACCTACGGGCATTGGTCAATAATAGGGCGGGCTCACATAGATCTATTCAATATAATAGACGAGATGAGCGATGTGAAGCGAAAGAGCTTGGACTACGCGGCCGAGTATTTTGGGGTAATGAAGAGAAGCGAGAGAACCTTGATTCCGGGCCACCGCATATACGAGTACTGGGATGACCCGGCCAATAGAGGGGAATTGCTGAAGTACGCGAGGGATGACGTAGTCAGCACGCTTAGGCTGGGCGAGAAACTGTTGCCCCACGTTATTCAATTGGCCAGCATCTCTGGACTGCCCTTGGATCAAGTCGTGGAGGCCAGCGTGGGCGCGAGGGTGGAGTGGATGATAATGCATGAGGCGTTCAAGATAGGTGAGCTCGCCCCCAACAGAGCGGATCGGGAAAGCGAGCCGTATAAGGGCGCCATGGTGCTGGAACCAAGGCCTGGCCTGCACGAGAACGTGGTGGTCCTGGACTTCTCGAGCATGTATCCCAGCATAATGATGAGGTTCAATGTATCCCCCGACACGTTAACCGATGAAGCGGACTGCGATTGCTACGTGGCTCCGGAGGTGGGCCATAAATTCCTCAAATCCCCACGCGGCCTTTACCCCAGCATGCTGCAGAAGCTGGTTGAGGCTAGGAGAGCTATTAGGGATGAAATGAAGCGATTCAAGGAGGGCTCGCCTGGGTTCATTTATTTAGACGAGAGGCAACGCGCGCTTAAGATAATGGCCAATGCCATGTATGGGTACTGCGGCTGGGCTGGGGCCAGGTGGTACAGGAGGGAGGTGGCCGAGGCCGTGACGGCTTGGGGCAGGTCTCTCTTGATGGATGCGATAAGACATGCGGAGTCCATGGGGGGAAAAGTGATTTACGGGGATACCGATAGCCTCTTCTTGCTGAATGATGAGAACGTCGTTAGGAGCGTGATGGATTACATGGCTGGAAAGGGATTCGAGGTCAAGGTGGATAAGGCATATGTTAAGCTATTGATTACGGAGTCCAAGAAACGCTATGTCGGTCTTCTGAGCAATGGGGAGGTCGACATAGTTGGATTCGAGGCCGTGAGGGGGGATTGGTGCGATCTAGCCAAGGAAGTTCAAGAAACGGTCGCTGAGCTAGTCCTAAAGCAGGGCGTGGATACCGCCGTGGATTACGTTAGGACGGTGGTGGATGAGTTGAGGAGGGGTAGGCTGGGCGTGGATGAGTTAATTATCTGGAAGACCCTGGATAAATCCGTGGATGAGTATAAGGCTAATGCGCCTCATGTGGCGGCGGCCAGGAAGTTGCTGGAGAGGGGTTTCAAGGTTGGCAAGGGGGACTCAATAGGCTTCATTGTGTTAAAGGGAGGGGGGCGGCTGGCCGATAGAGTGATGCCAGTACCTCTACTGAAGGGCGGGGAGGAGATTGACGTGGACTATTACGTGGAGAAGCAAGTGGTGCCAGCCGCAATGCGGATACTGGGACCCCTTGGAGTGGATGAAAATAGGCTATTTGGAAAAAGGGGAGGTGGAATACTTGATTTCCTCGGCTAGGCCGGGGGCTTGGCCTCCGCCTCCATAGTCTTCAATACATCTCCAATCGATGCTAGTTGAAGCGATGCTGGGACCTTCGCTATATTGCCTAGACGGGACATCGCCATCAATTTAACTCCCTTCGATGCGGCAGCGTCGACCAAGCGTTGCGTGCAGACTCCGTCAAATATTATTGCATGGGCATTGGTTACCTGCTGCAAGGCATCCACCAAATCCCTCACTGGAACTCGCTTAATCACGTTCCAGTTCTCGTCGTATATCACTGCCTCCAGTGTTCCCTCCAATTTGCTCATCTCCTCCACCACTTGGGGCGGTATCTTTACCTCAAGCTGCATTGGCGGCGTTAAATGCGGCTTCTCTGTTTTAATCTCTTCCGGAGCAGTCTCGTGCTTCTCAACGGGCACCTCCACAGCGCCGCTCGCCTCAGCCTCCTGCTTGCCCTCCTTAGTGGTTTGAGCTTGCTCTTGGCGCTGCTCCTTTGCCTCCTGCTTCGCCTCCTCTATTACTTGCCGTTCCTTCTTCTCAATGGTTAACAAGTACTCCTCTATCGGTAATTTATTGCGAAGGGCCTTTGATATTTCCTTGCCGGTCAATTGCTCTACCTCCTTTCCGCTTGGGGCCCTGGCAACGTAATCCACGTCCACGGACTTCAGCAACTCCCTTAACACCAAGTCGCCTCCCCTATCGCCGTCCACGAACGCTATCACTGTCTTCTTCCTGCTCAGATCCACTACCGACTTGGGTATTCCACCTGACGCTCCCTCTATCGCTATCACGTTGCGGTACCCATGCTTGAGCAGGTTAATCACGTCGGCGCGTCCCTCAACTATTATAACGGTGTCCGACTTATCCACGTCCGGCCCGGCCGGTAATCCCTCGGATCCGTATTTAACCAGCTCCGCCTCCTTCATTTGATCCACGAAGCGCTCCACTATCTCCTTCGTATCGGGCAGCGTCTCGGCCTCTATCTTGGATAGAAGCTCCCTGGCGCGGTCCATTATTTTCTTGCGCTTCTCCTCCCTTAAATCCCCTATACGAAGGACTTGGACCTTGGCATTATACGGCCCGACCTTATCCACGGATTCCAGCATTGCTGCTAGGAGGGAGGTCTCGTAGCGATCTAGGTTGGAGGGGATATAGATCTTGCCAACAGTCCTATCCCCCTTGTGCTCCACCTCTACCTCTATCCTGCCTATCCTGCCCGTGTTCTGCAGGTTGCGCAGGTCGAGCTCGCTTCCAAGCAGTCCCTCGGTTTGGCTGAACAATGCCCCAACTATATCGGGCTTATCAACCAAACCTTGTATTTCCACCGCTGCTTCTATTAGGTATTTGGCCACTATAGTTAATGCTCCCATGGCTCATTTCACCTCAATTTAACCGAACCATTCCGTGCAATTCACCTTTATTAACGTTTCTGCTAAGAACCCCCGAGCAAACCGCCGGCATTAAGCGGAGAGCTTTTTATATGGGGCGGCTTTAGCTGGCAAGTGAATTATGGTTTGCTGATTGGGATGGCCATTAAGAACATGAGGAGCAAGAAAAGCAGGACGCTGCTCACAGCGCTAACCGTGGTTTACGCGGTTGCATTGATGATAGCCCTCGAGACAGTCACGCACGGCGTTCAACTCGCCGTCACTGATGAGGTGAAGACCATACTGCCGGCCGACGTCATAATATACTCCTCCACGATAGCCATGCCCCAGCAAGTTGCCGCCTCCATGAATGGAATGAAGTATGTATCAAACGCCGTACCGGCAATACTGGTGGGAAATGCTGTGGCGGGCAGCGAGACAATAACGCTGATAGGAATGCCATCCAGCGCATTGCAGTACTTCTACCCCAATTTGATCAGCGGGGGATTAATAGAGTCGCCGGGCGACTGCATAATATCCAGCCAATTAGCGCAGAAGCTGGGGGTTGGGGTGGGGGATTACATATACGTCATGATCCCGGAGGGGCTGGGCGGCTTGGGCTCCACGTATCAAGTGGTGAGGATGAGGGTTGCCGGCGTTTTCTCCAGCATATTCGGGGGTCTCTTTGGGTTTCAAGTGAATATGGTGGTTACGTCCCTCAGCTACTTGCAAGATCAGCTGGGAGTTAGCGGCTTTGTCAATACAATATTTGTGAAGCTGACCAGCGATTCATCCACCACCCTGACCGCATTCGTGAATGCCGTGCACTCCGCCTACCCCGACGCCCAGGTCTACGAGCAGCAGGACATAATTGGGGCAATCGGGGATGTGATAAGCCTCGTAAATACGTTCTTCGTATTGATAATAGCGCTCAGCCTAGCCATAGCTGGGCTCAGCATAGCCAACACAATGTTGATGAATGTAAATGAGAGATTAAGGGAGATAGGCATACTGAAGGCGATAGGAGCATCTAATTCCCAGATAATGATGATGTTCCTCTTCGAGTCGCTGTTCATAACCATTATTGGATCCGCAATAGGACTCGTGGTGGGCTTCTACGGGGCTCACGGCGTTTCCGCCCTGCTGAACGCGTTGGGATACTCCATAAATATAATAATACAGCCGATCCCCTCCCTCTTCGCGTTGGGCTTAGTCGCCTCGATAGTCATAGGGATGCTGGCATCCATTGTTCCAATAAGGCGCGTGGCTAAGGTTAGGCCCATGGAGGTTCTCCGCATCGGTTGAGGATGGAGGGGGCTCGAATCAATTTGCCGGAATATCTTTAAATAGCATAATGGTGATCGACCCCGGCATGAATGACAGGGCATTCTATGCGGCGAGGGAGGAGGAGGTCATAGCCGGCAAGGTCACTGATGTTTACTTTATCCGAACCATTGAGACGATAGAGAAGGCCGGGCTTGAGGACGTGAAGGTGAGGGCGGAGTTCCACGTGATGGGTCTCCCCCCCGGCTACTCGTGGGGGTTATTCACTGGGTTAAGGGAGGTGATTGAATTGATAAGGAGGGCCGGGCTGAGCATTGATGTGTACTCGATGAGGGAGGGAACCGTGTTCCTGCCGAAGGAACCATTGCTGGTGATGGAGGGGAGATACGCCGATTTCGCGGTGTACGAGACGCCCATCCTAGGCATATTGAGGCACTACTCATCTATATCCACAAAGGCAGCCAGAATAAAGAGGTTGGCTATGGATAAGCAATGCCTCTTCTTCGGGGCTAGGGCTCTTCACCCCTTGATACAACCCATGGCGGATAGGGCCGCCTATATAGGGGGATGCGATGGAGTGGCTGGAACGCTGGGGGCCGAGCTACTGGGAATAAGGGCCAGCGGAACTATGCCTCACGCATTGATGATAGTATTCAAGCACGCGATGGGGGATCATTCCCTTGCATGGAGGTTCTTCGACGAGGCCGTTCCCGGCGATGTGCCCAGGATAGTGCTGGCGGATACCTTCTTGGATGAGAGGGAGGAGGTGGAGCTGGCCATTAAGTCCCTCGGCAATAAGCTTGCGGGGGTGCGGTTGGACACGCCCAGCAGCAGGAGGGGAAATATGAGGGATATAGTGAATGAGGTGAAGTGGAGCGCGAAGGCCATGGGTTATGACTTGAAGGTGGTGGTCAGCGGCGGGCTGGATGAGGAGGCCGTGGCGTCATTGAGGGATGTCGCCGACTCGTTTGGGGTCGGGACATCGATAGCTTTTCCGCCCAGCATTGACGTGAGCATGGATATAGTGGAGGCATATGATGAGAAGAGCGGGGAGTGGCGCCCAATAACTAAGAGGGGTAAGCTGGCCGGCTTCAAGCAGGTGCACAGGTGTCCCGGGTTCAAGGACGTGGTTACCATGTGGGGATCACGCGTTGATTGCATCAATGGAGCCCCGGAGGAATTGCTGGTGAAGGTAATGGAGGGAGGCAAGCCATTGATTGTGGATGACGACTATGAGATCCGCGGTAGAGTGCTTCGCCAATTGAGGGAGTTGGAAGGCGCCTCGCCTTCCATTACATTCAATTATTAGTGAGGGATACAGCCCTCCCCATAGTCTCGTTGGCGACAGGGCTCAGCTTTAATTAGTCGTGGGAGGTATTCCCGGCATGGATTTAATGATAGTGGGGGCGGGGCCTGGCGGCTCCTTCACAGCGTTGGAGGCAGTCAGGAAGGGGTTTAGCGTTACGTTGATGGACAAGAAGTCTGCCCGGTATGCCCCCATCATCTGCGGCGAGCTGCTTCCATCGAAGGGCTTGTTGGCCGATTACTTGCCCTCAAGAATAAGCGATTTGCTGGCATACACCTTAGATGCTACGCTGTCGAGCGATGTGGTGATAAATAGAATAAAGAGGTTAAACGTAATTCTGGGCGACGTCTCCATAGGATCGTTTCCATTCGATTCATTAGTGGTTGATAAGGGCGCCATGATTAGGCAAGTAATAGATGTAGCGGAGGAGGAGGGCGCCAAGGTTCTCTTCTCCACCACGGTCACGGGGTGCATCGAGGACGGCCCACGCATTAAGTGCTCAGTGAGGGGGCGGGATGGCGAGTCATTCATCACGGCAAGCAAGGCCGTGGGGGCCGATGCATATCCCTCCACGCTGAGCGGGTTGGTTGGGGCCTCGGGGTTGGGTCCTCAGGACTTGATAGTAGCCACCAGCCAGCGCGCGGCTGGCAAGTTCGACGATGAGGAGGCCGTGATAATAATGGATCCAAGGCTTGCCCCAGGCGGCTATGCTTGGGTATTTCCCAGGGGGGATGGGACTCACAACACAGGCATCGGGGTGAGGGGCGATGCTGCGTGGAGAGGGAGTGCGTCTGTGCTGGATCTCCATAAGCGATTCATTGATAAGTTCAGCTTACGGCCGCTGCAGAGGGCAGTTCTATCCAAGACGATACCCGTGGGGGGCTTGGTTAAGGCTGGGGGAAGCGTGTACTTGGTGGGCGATGCCGTGGGCAGCGTGATACCCACCAATGGGGCTGGAATAAACCCCGCCATGATAACCGGGAAATTGGCGGTTGACTCAATGACTCAAGGCATTGACTACTACTCTCTGCTCTACTCCGTATTCGGGCCATTCATGAAGAGGATGGTGGATTACAGGAGGCTGGCCGACCCCATCCTCTACGATCACGAGGCGGTGAAGAGGTTGCTCAAGTTCCCCAAGCCGTTGCTGAGGACCGCGCTCAGGGATGCAGTGATGGGGTCGAGCAAGGCAAGCACGAGTTTCATGCTGGGCATTCTATCTCCCTTCATTAATTCGCTGGCAGCGGGTCAACGAAGGCATTGATTGCCTCAAGGAGATGGGTCGCGCTCCATTCTAACGCAGTTTCCCCTATACACGTAAAACCAGCAATGCCACTTGGGCACCACCTTCAAGGCCCCCGTTGGCGTTAATATTAAGAAGGAATTCCTCCTCCGCTCCACTATCAACCCCCTTATCCCGTTCATGTATGGATTAAGGCATTTGACGGTCTCCACCAGCATATAGGCTTGATTTACTCCCTCCGTTAAAAAGCTGGCGACGCAGTAGTGGCTNNNTTGGGCTCCTCGATGCCTTGGTTACGCCCCTGCGGGCAATACCCCGTCGCGTGCGACCATGAAGGGTCAGGGCCTTCCTTATCGGCTTAACAATAAACTCTAATCGCCTCCTCGGCTCGGCGTTGATTAATGCATTTGAGGCGCGCAACTAATCATTGAGGAGGTTCCCTCCACGCGCGAGTGTCTTCCTCACCTCCTCCTCCCCCCTCCTCAACGAGCCCGTCAAGTCCCCTCGCCTAGCCGACCTAACTATTAACAGCAGCACTAGGAGGAGCGTGAGTAGCTTGGCTAATCCCTTAATCCTCACGCTAAATATGCTATAGTTAAAAGCTTATATTTGTTTCCCTTGATGTTGGGATGAGATGCCGACTAACTTGCCTCCCGAGGCGAAGGCGAAGTGGATGAAGGCAATGAATGCGAAGACTGACGAGGAGAGGATAGCCGCGTTGGAGGAATTCCTCAGCGCGATACCCAAGCATAAGGGAACGGAGAACTTGGTTCACTTTGTCAGGCACAGGATAGCCGCGTTGAGGCGCGAGGTGGAGCTCAAGCAGAAGAAGGAGAGGAGCAGCAGGGGAGGCAGAACCATATACGTCGAGAAGGAGGGGGACGCCCAGCTGGGCGTGGTTGGGCTGCCGAGCTCCGGCAAGTCCAGCCTGCTCAAGTGCCTCACCAACGCCAATGTTGAGCCGGATGACGTGCCGTTCACGGATTCGCAGCCTGTTCCCGGCATGTTCATAGAGGACTTGATATATTACCAGTTAGTGAAGCTTCCCTCGCTGAATCCATTCGATGCTGAGAGCGATAATAACGTGCTCTCGGCATCCCTGGCCAGGAACGTTGATGGCTTGCTGCTGGTGCTGGATGCATCGATAAATGTGGATGACCAAGTAAATAAGATAGAGGAGATATTTAGGGGGCAGGGAATACTGATCAGGCAACCCAAGGCCGCCATAAGCATTCGTAGAACCGTGAGCGGCGGCATTCAGGTCTCCGGTTCCTTTAAGGGTTGCTCGGTTGATTCCATTAAGAAACTGTTGACGGATTACGGCATACTCAATGCCCAGGTCACCATAAATGGGGAGGCTACGTTAGATGACGTGGAGGATGCATTATTCAAGAACTACGTGTACAAGCCCAGCATATTTATAATAAACAAGACAGATCAATCCGACAGGGATTACTTGAGGATACAAGCGTCGGGGCTGGAGCCCAGGATATTTGCTTCGCTCATTAAATGCAAAATAAACAGGAAGCAGTTAAGCGAGGCAATACTCAAGCGGCTTGACCTCATAAGGGTGTACTCCAAGAACACTCAATCTGATAGTTACTCCAGGAAGCCCCTCATAATGAGGAGGGGATCCACTGTGGGCGATGTGGCGAAGACTATACACACCGGGCTTTATGAGAACTTCAAGTACGCCAGGGTGTGGAGGATCAATGACTACCCCAATATGTATAAGAAAGTGGGGCTTAATTATGTCCTTGACGATCAAAGCATCATAGAGATACATGCGTGAGGGCAGGGCCGGGCGGTCGATTCAAAAACAATTAATGACCACCCCTCATTGGATTAATGGCGCCTGCCACGGGCCGTGGAGAATGGGCACGAGTTCCAGTAATCACAGTGGCTGCAATTGCTTGGCGTGTTGTTGTGTGTAGGGTTTCGCTTGTAAAGCCAGTACTCCAGGGCCCGCTCCACGTCCCGCATTATGGTAGCCTCATCTATCTTGGCGTCCTTTATGGCTGTATCACCCATCCTAATTGCCTGGCCCGGCGACATGTCGCTCAACTTGCTTGCAAGGGAATCGGCCTCCCGCATCAAGTTGAAGCTCGTCCCCCTGATTACCTTGACCACGAACGCGTTGGAGCAGTTATATCCGAGCCGCCTCATCATTATGCAGTAAATGGCCGCCTGCATCAGCTCGTGCTCGTGTATCACGGCGAATCTATTCCCAGTGGTCTTCAGCTCCACGACTCCCAGGGAGCCTTGGAGCGGGATCACCATGTCGACCTGGCCGAGTATGGGCACTCCCCCAACCACGTCAACTATAGCCGCCTCGGCCGTTGGCCTGCTCAAGTCCAACTTGCCTATCCACCTCCTCCCTACCACGCTGTTGAAGTACTCCACCCCCTCCTCTCCCCTATTCACCAAGGTGGGCACTCCCTTCCCCACGTCCAGATCATAACCAGCCTCAGCCCTCACCCCCAACTGCCTCCCGTGCTCCTCTATCCCCTCCAAGCTGGCCTCCCCCACCTCCCTGGGCTTCATGTAGCTAAGGTGTATCCTGTACTCGCATATCTTGGATTGAATGGCTATGTTGCTGACCATCAAGAACACCGCGTCGTGTTTCAGCTTGGGCAGTCGCAACTGCTCGCCGTTCCAAACTATGTAATTCCTGGCCAAGAGAGGCGCATCCACCGACTAAGCCCGTGAATTACTTGATAAAAACGTATCGCGCCGCCGCTCCCGTGCTTCTCAAAGCTTATTAACATGGTTAGGGAGCATTAATGCATGGATGTTATAGAGAAGATGAGGAGGATAGTCGGTCCCGGTAACGTGCTAACCAGGAAGGAGGACATGCTTCCCTACATGCGGGACGCATCCTATTTATCGGGCGGTGAGCCCCTTGCCGTGGTGATTCCAGGCACCACCGCGGAGTTGGCTGGGGTGGTCAAGGCGTGTTATGAGGCCGAGATTCCCATGTATGTGAGGGGCGGCGGGACTTCCCTCACGGGCTCGTCGGTGCCCCTTGAGGGCGGCGTGGTGATAAGCATGAATCGCTTCGATAAGATACTGGAGGTCAGCGTCCCGGACAGGTACGTTGTGGCGGAGGCCGGCGTCAGGTTGGACGCGTTGAATGCATACCTATCCAAGTTGAAGTACTTCTACCCGCCGGATCCGGCGAGTTCCTTGGCGGCCACGGTGGGCGGGTCTCTGTCCACAAATGCCGGAGGCATGAGGGGGGCTATGTATGGCGCCACCAAGGAGTGGGTCCTAGGCATGGAGGTAGTGCTGCCCACGGGCGAGGTGGCCCAGTTCGGTGGGCGCGTGTTGAAGAGATCCATTGGGTATGACCTGACCGCGTTAATGATAGGGAGCGAGGGAACCTTGGGCATAATAACTAAGGCCATACTGAAGATAGCCCCCCTTCCACGGCGGACAGGCAGGATACTGGCCTATTACAAATCAATAGAGGATGCAGGCAAGGTGGTGGCCAGGCTCACCGAGAGCGGGATAATACCCTACATTGCGGAGTTCATGGATGGAATAGCCATGGATGCGGCGAAGAAGAGCAAGGGAATAGATTATCCAAGCGAGGCTAGTTACATGATGATAATCGACATAGCGTCCACCGAGGAATCCATAGCGAAGGACCTCGAGTCGGCCGCGGATGCAGTGAGAACCACGAATCCCATTCACTTGAGGATAACCACGGATCCCGAGGAGATGGATAGGATATACCAGGCCAGGAAGGGGCTTTACTCCTCCCTCTTGATGGAGAGGACGAAGCCCGGCGAGAAGGTCATAATAGGAGACGTGGTTGTCCCCCCGACGGAGGTGCCCGCGGTCCTCGTTGACTTGGATGGAGTAATAAAGAGGTATGGGTTCAAGGTATCGCTCTTCGGTCACATAGGGGACGGCAATGTTCACCTCAACATATTCGCCGACGCCGATGATGAGGGAGAGATGCGCAGGGTGTCGGAGTTTCTCTTGGAGACGGGCATGATAGCGGTGAGGCATGGTGGAAGCGTCTCAGCGGAGCACGGCATAGGGCTGGAGAAGAAGCAGTTGCTGGTGGAGGAGTTTAAGTCACGGGGTTCCTCCATTAACCTGGAATTGATGAGGCAGGTAAAGAAGGTATTCGATCCCAAGAATTTGCTGAATAGGGGGAAGCTCTTTGATTGATGTCTTGAATGCTATATCCAGGGAGGCCGGGGCCTGCATAAACTGCGGGTTCTGCGAGGCCGTGTGCCCCACG
>DAHE01000039.1:18812-40280 GCA_002508315.1 Thermocladium sp. UBA166 | reverse complement strand
AGGATAAACCTGGCCAAGGCATTTCTCGAGGATGTGGGGCGGGGAGGCAAGTCGAGGCTGGCCGTGGGGGATGCGTTCAACTCATGCCTGAGCTGCTACGCTTGCCTCCAAGTTTGCCCGGCCGGCGTTAATGCTGGGAGGGTCAGCGATTACATGAAGCAGGCGATAGCTGACGGTGATTTCCTGGCAGTGAGGCAGGAGCACCCAGTCGCCAGCATGATAGTGGAGCTCACCATGAGGTACTGGGACCCGCTTGGATTGAGGAGGGAATGTGCGGAGTGGGCTCGCGGCATTGAGTTCGACGAGGGCCTCGGCACTGTTCTCTACACGGGCCACATGTATCAATTGATGGCGTATAATAAGAAATTGAAGGAATTGTTAAACGGAAACGCGAAATTGATGAGCATAGGCTCAGCGATACTGAGCCGCGCCCCCTCTCTCTCCAAGATGATGGCGGGGCTTTATGATCCTGCGGTGAAGAGGAAAATGGAGGGGTACCTGCGCAACGTGGTTAAGCTCCTCAAGGCCGCCGGCGTCAAGTTCGGCTACCTGGGCGAGGACGAGCCGTACCCAGGCACGCTGTTGTTGGACATGGGGTACGTCGAGGAGTTCCGAAGATACGCGGAGAAGGTGGTCAACCTATTTCGGGAGAGGGGGGTTAGGAGGCTAATAGTGGTGGATCCCCATACATATGACATAATGATCAATGAGTACCCCAAATACGTGCCGGGCTTCGACTTGGAGGTGGTTCACTACCTAGATTTGCTGGGCTCCCTCAATTTGAGGAGCGCCTCGGGCTCCGTGGCGTATCATGAGCCGTGTCACCTAAAGAGGAGACTTGACTACGACAAGCCGCTGGAGTTATTGAGCAAGGTGGCCGAGGTTAGGCTTCCCCTGCATCGCGGGAGGAACACGATGTGCTGCGGGGGCCCTGACGAGGCGTTCTATCCAGGCATATCGGATAATGTGGCCTCGATTAGGTTTAAGGAATTGAAGGATACGAACGCATCCAGAATAGTGACGGCCTGCCCCATCTGCTTCGTGAACTTGGGCAAAGACGAAAGCGTGGTGGACATATCGGAGGTCCTGGTCGAGGCGTTGACGGGCGGGACTTGACTTAAGCGGTGAGCAGCGTGATCGATGACTTCATGAAGGGCATGGTTAGGGATATACTGGATGAGTCGAACCTATACATGAGGACCCGCTCATGGCTGGCCTCCCATCCCATTAACGTCGATCGCATCCACGTGATTTCAATAGGTAAGGGCGCCACCGACATGGCTGCCGCCGCGGAGGAGGAACTGGGAGGCAGGGTGATTGATGGCATAGCGGTGACTCCCCAGGGAACCCCGAGGAGAAGCCTCCGCTTAAGGGTATTGGAGTCCACGCACCCGCTGCCCAGCGAGGCCAGCCTTCGCGCGGGGGAGGCAATCATGGAGCTGCTGAGCAGCAGCGTCGAGAGGGGGGATTTAGTTCTCTTCCTGATAAGCGGAGGCGGGTCTGCGCTGGTGGAGGTGCCGGCGCCGGGGGTCTCGTTGGAGGACTTGAGGGAGCTCAATGAGTTGCTGATAATGAGTGGAGCCACCATAGAGGAGATAAATGCGGTGAGGAAGCACGTCTCCGCCGTGAAGGGTGGGCGGCTGGCCAAGATGTCGCTGGATAGGGGGGCAAGGGCCTTATCGTTGTTGGCCAGCGATGTGCCGGGAGATGATCCTGCCACCATAGCGAGCGGCCCCACCGTTCCGGACCCCACCACCTATGGAGATGCAGTATCGGCGTTGAAGTCGAGGGGGGCGTGGGAGGAGGCGCCGCCGCGCGTAAGGACTGTATTGGAGGAGGGAGTGCGGGGGTTGAGGGAAGAAACGCCAAAGGAATTGGCGGGAGCAGATGCTTTCCTGGTTGCGTCTAACATGGACGTGTTGAGGGGGTTATCAAGCCGCTTAGCGGGGAGAGGGGTTTCCTCCCTTATTTTGACGTCCAGGATGGAGGGGGAGGCTAGGGAGGTTGGGAGGTTTCTCGCCAGCATAGCCGTGGAGGCGCACCGCAGTGGCGTGCCTCTCCCTAAGGGGGCAATTTTAGCTGGTGGGGAGCCCACGGTTACGGTCAGGGGGAACGGCAGGGGAGGGAGGACCACAGAGCTCTGCGCGGGGTTCGCGTTAGGTGCTAGGGGGGTTAGCGGCGTTCGCATGCTGTCCCTGGCCACCGATGGGCAGGACGGCAATATGGATGCAGCGGGATGCGTCGCGGATGGGGTAACCGTGAGGGAGGCGGAAAGGGCCGGCGTGAGCTTCATTGGAGAGTTGGGCAGGAACAATACTGCAGCAATATTCGAGACAACGGACTCGCTGATTAGAACAGGATTAACAGGCAGTAATCTAAATATAATATCGATGATCATGATCGGCCCAGCTGAATTAACAATGAAATAGAACGTTGATCATCAAAAGATAATATTGTGTATTTGATGAGGATACGCCGCATAGTCAAGTAATCCACGGCATGTGATTGAAAAGATGAGGAGTGAATCTCGCCCTTTAGGGCGGAGGGTGGGGGTGGGTGGGGAGTCAGCCCGATAGATAATCCGTGAGTTTTCATTATTATTAAATCAATTGGATATTTGTTTTTTCAATTCATCCGCTTCATCATACACGCTGAGAAGTATTCGCCTAGTCATGCCCCAAATCGTGATTCCATCGTAGACTATCGCTGTTCTCCTCTTGTCCTTAACGGTTACCTTCCTCTCGTGCTTGAGAATATCGCTGAGGGCTATCCATCTGAATTCATCGAACTCCCCCCCATCCGTGACCGGCTCTACGTTGCATCCATTAATGGAGAACACTATTGGCACCACGTTTATTTCAGGTATGTTATGGGGATGCTGGACGCTCAGCACCTTGATGACGCGGGCATCGCTTAGATCTATTCCCGTCTCCTCCATAGTCTCCCTAACCGCAGTCCTCAATAGATCTCCATCGCTCTCCTTATAATGGCCCCCCGGAAAAGAGGCGTCTCCAGCCCATGGATCCCCGTTCCTGTTCTTGCGCCTGCCGACCAGCACTTGAAGCTCGCCGCCGCAATTCCTCAGTATCACGGCGACCGCCGCCCAAACGCCCTCCGTCGGCTTGATAGTCGCCATACCACGAGAAGAGCATCCTTAGTTAATATTCTTTATTCCGTGTTTATTCGCCGACGGCTTTCCACCATGAAGAGAGGACTCGCTTGGGGAATCGGCTACGCCCTCTTTGTGGTGCTCCGTTCTTATCTCGGCGGTTGAATCCCGCCAATTTAGGGCTGGGCCCCGCTTCCGTGGGGGTAATTAATTTAATGAATCGCTCCCATATGCCTAGAGCTCGCCCACCTCTACGCTGGAGCACTCAAGCGGCACCAATACGCGTCCTCCATTTATTATTGGGTCCTTTACATAGTAGTGAATTGGTATCAGGTACTTAACGCCGGCCGCCTCCGCCATGCGTCTAGCATCGTCCGTGGTGCTATGGCCAACGGCGTGCGCCTCCGCCTCCATGCCTGGATTGCCGCTGACCTCATGAATTAAGGCGCTGCACCCCCTTGCCAGCCTAGCCACGTTATCCGACGGCATGGTGTCCCCACTATATACAACGCATTGCCCCGTGGAATTCTCGATGACCTTGATAGCCATTGATGGGATGGAGTGAGCGGCGGCGGAGGCCCAGATTTGGTATTCATTGACCTCATATATTATGCGCGGCTCATCGCCCACGGATGCGGGGATTAGGCGGAGGAACCGCATGTACTTCTCCAGATGAACATCCCTCATAAGTCTCCTTACATCCCTCACCACGTAATCCATGGCGATCACCCTCAACCTGCGGTTCTGGGAACCCGCCATCAACGCGAAGGATGGTATCCCCAACACGTGATCGCCGTGCCCATGGCTCAACACCACCAAGTCTAAATCGCCCACGTCAAGGCCTGTGCACTTCCTGTATTGCCTATATATCCCCTCCCCAGCATCGAGCAATATCCTTCTGTTACCTGCCGTGACCAGTATTGAGGCCATGTTTAGCCAGGGACTGGACACCCAGCCGCCTACGCCTAGGAAAGTCAACCTCATACTGTTCGAGCAGCATCCACCATTTATAAACTATAGCATAGAACCTCGCGCCTCACAGCAAAGCTTAAGTCAGCACAGCTCCTCTGGCCGCTGATGTAGCTAGCCTAGCGTACCGCGATAATGCCCCGGATGTGTATTTTGGCTCTGGAGGCGACCAATCCCTCAGCCTGGCCTTTATTTCAGCCTCGCTTAATGCAACGGAGAGCGACTTGTTGATTGCATCGATGGTTATCATGTCCCCATCGCTTAGAGCCGCTATGGGTCCTCCAACCACTGCCTCAGGCGCGACGTGCCCCACCATTAATCCCCTCGTCGCTCCGCTGAACCTTCCATCAGTCACCAGAGACACCTCATCCCTCAACCCTGCCCCGACTATGGCTGATGTTACCGCCAGCATTTCAGGCATGCCAGGCGCGCCGCGAGGCCCGACGTACCTTATCACCACCACGTCGCCCGGCTTTATCTTACCTTGAGTTACCGCGTTGAAAGCTGACTCCTCGTCATTGAAGACCCTGGCCGGCCCCTCGTGTCTGAGCTTCTTGACGCCGGCCACCTTAACCACGGCCCCCTCGGGAGCCAAGTTTCCTCTTAATATAGCCACGCCGCCGGTAGATAGAATGGGGCTCTCCAAGTCCTTAACTATATCCCCGCGATCAATTAATGGAAGCAACCATGGCCACTTCCCGTCCAAGTTCTCCCCAATGGATTTCCCCGTCACTGTTAACGCGTCCAGTTCTATTAACCCCCTCCTGCCTAACTTGCGGAGCACTAATGGGAGACCTCCAATCCTGTCCAACTGCCATACGGCGTATCGACCCCCTGGCAGGAGATCGGCTATGTACGGCGTCTTTGAGTACACCTCGTCGAAGTCATCTAGGGATAGCTTCACGCCCGCCTCGTTGGCTATGGCGAGGAGGTGTAGGACGGCGTTTGTTGAGCCGCCCATTGCCGCATCGATTGCTATGGCGTTTCTAAATGCGTCGTACGTCATAATATCCCTCGGCCTTATTCCGGCCTCCAGCAGCTTCATCAAGGCTTGACCCGATGCCTCGGCCACCGCCCTCCTCCTGGCATCCACAGCCGGTATAGTGGAGCTCCCGGGCAGTGACATGCCCATTGCCTCCGCTAGTATTGCCATCGTATTAGCGGTGTAAAGCCCGGCACAAGAACCAGCGCCGGGGCACGCGGCGTTCTCTATCAGCCTTAAATCCTCCGCCGTTATCTTACCGGAGAAGTACGCGCCCACGGCCTCAAAGACGTCGCCGAGCGATAACATTCGGTCGCCCAGTGACCCGGTCAGCATTGGGCCGCCGTTTATGAATATGGCCGGGATGTTAAGCCTGGCGGCTGCCATTAACATGCCCGGCTCTATCTTGTCGCAGCTGGCGAGGAGAGCCACTGCGTCAAATCCATGAGCCATTACCATCAATTCCACGGAGTCCGCTATTACCTCCCTGCTGATAAGGGAGGCCTTCATTCCTTCGTGGCCCATAGCTATTCCATCATCTATCGCAATCGTATTGAACTCCATCGGGGTGCCTCCCCCCTCCTTAATCCCAGCCTTGACGTGGACCGCCAACTCATTTAGGTGTATGTGGCCGGGCACTATTTCATTCCATGAATTCGCGATCGCTATTAAGGGTTTCGCCAAGTCCTCATCGGAAAACCCGGCGGCTTTGAATAGGCTTCTATGCGGGGCCCTTGCAACCCCCTCGGTCACCACCTTGCTCCTATGCTTAATTTCTATATTTTGCATTCCAATTTAATATAAAGCCAATTATTAAGTATATCTATTGAATAGGTGATTGTCATTAAACGCAAAATAGAAAATATAGCTAGAGATATAGCTGACTTCATGTCGCTATTGAACTCTCTATCACTTATGAGAGTGCTTAAAATCCAGCCTTTAGGGCGGGAAAAGAAATTACTCAACGTCAAGTCCACACGTCGATGGAAATTAATTATAACCGATATAAATATATCCATTGTCCGCTCAAGGATATACAGCCCCCATGTAGCTCCGCCGCCGATTGGGCGCGGGATTGGCTCCGCGCCCATTTTTATATTTTAATGTATTATTATAGTGATTTATATGTAATACTGATTACCGCTTTACAGAACCTAATTAAACCTAGCGCAGTAGGTCTATTCAGGCCCAAACCCGTGCTAATCCACGCCATTGAAAGCCGGAGCCCAAAAAGCTCCGACAAGTAAAGGGCGCGGAGCTACATGGGGGGCAATCCATTTCGGTTTTGATGTTAATCTTTATATTTTAATCCACTGCGGATAAAATCTATGTCATTAATAAGGGAGGCCGAGGATAAATCAATGAAGGGAAGAGGGCGGCTGGTGCTGATGGACTCAATATCTCCCAGAATGCTGGGCTTGGCGGATAGGATCACTGTCTCCATGACGAGGATATCCAACCAGGACTTCCTAAAGAGGTACGAGGACGCTATGAGGTCTAATTACAGGATATTCAATCTATTGGGGAAGCGAGAAGCCATGGTTGCGGTCAGGTTACTGGGGATCCATGGCCTGCCCGATAGAATCGACGCGCCGGCCAGCGAGATGAGGTTCCTCATATCATCATCGGAGGCGTATTTTATAGACGTGGACGCGTATGATGACGAACCCTTAGCTATATACAGACTAATGGTGGAGGAATGACGGTTCTAGCCACGACTAGCCAAAACGACCGTTGCGTGAGCGTTTCCAGGCAGAGACTTCAACGATATTTGGGTAAGGGCGGGGAGTAGACGCCGCTTATAGGAACTTCATTAATTCATTCATGGCGGCCTCATGAATATCGCTCGCCAGGTTCCCTCCAGGCTTGAATTCGCCCACGTCCGTGATAAATTCATACACCAACTCATTTGGAACGCAGTCGAAGAGCTTCACTTTCAACCCATTTATCTCCACGCTATGGATGCCGCCGCAGTCCACATCTCGTGGCAATACCTTGAATGACTCGGCCACCACGAGAAGCGGCTTTCCCAAGCGCCTCGCCACCAAGGCCAGTGGAAGGGAGCCCACCTTATTAAGAACAACGCCGGAGTAGATGCCGTCCGCCCCCATGGCGATGCAGTCAACCTCCCCGGCGAATTGCGCCATAGCCAGGTCCGGAACCAAGCGAATCCATGGGAATCGCCTCGCCAGTTCCACCGCCTCGCTGCCCGGCTTGGACTCCAGCGCGTAGCGAATTGATTGACCAAAAGCCGACGCCACCGCGCTGGAGTAACTGATTGTGAGTATAGCCCCTCCCCCCCTCCTGCGGCCTGCCTCCGCCAAGGCCAGCGCAGCCGAGTCCCCGTACCTACGCAGCGCCTCCACAGTATTCATGTTCAATCCAAACCGGGTTATGGCTGTGACCACGAACTCCAGGCTAGCCATGCCTGGCCTCACCGATCTCAGCGCGGAGACCAGGCGGTCGACTCCCACGGTTCCCACGGCCGCCCTCGCTGCGTCGATAGCCCTTTTGAAGTACCAGGAAGCGCCGTGGACTTGATCCTCCGCCATTTCCCTAATTATTGACTCGAACCCCACGGGGTGAAGAACCCACGAGTCGGGGATTAATATTTCTCCTCAATGGCGGTTCACTATCGATGTCATGCAGTGAATCCCGCCGTAACCGCCTGTCAGCTCGCTTACGTCTATTTGAACGAAGTCCACCCCCTCCTCTATCAACTCCGGTTTATGCGGGAATATGTGCCCCTCGGTCCTCAGCTTTCCGTACTCCGCCTTGGCCACTTGGAAGAGCTTCGAGTACTCCGGACTTGCCTCCGTCTTCATCATCAATGCATTGATCACCTTAGAGGCATTCATCTCCACATTAGGCGTTATTATCTTCCTATCGGATATTGCCAGGAAATTACTGGCGTAGGATAACTGCTCCATGAATGTTATCGGGATTACATTGAATCCCTTGGACTTCATGTAGTCAAGCAAATTGGTACTGGTCAAGGCGGTGAATCCATCCCCCTCATTGACGTAAACTACCACCGAGGCGTCCCTCATCATCTCCACGTTGCCGACGGCCAATCCATCGCCTGCCACGTTAAAGAAGGTATCCAAGTGCATGTCAAGCATGGAATCCCCGCTGGGAACCAGCGGATGCCGAGGCAACCTGACCACCGCCACCTCCTTTACTCCGAGTAGGCCCATGGCTTGCATTATGCCGCTCCTATTGGACCTGTGCCCGTACCCAATCACGGCGAAGTCCCCCATGGGCATGTAATCTCCGCCCTCCAATATGCCGGGAGGAGATGTTCTATATATCAACGGCATGGACAAGGCCTCGAACGCCAACTCAGTCACCTGGGTCTCCGCCCTCCTTTGGGGAAGCGCCATGCGCCCTTGAATTACGCCATTGGGGACAGTCAATTGTTGATCCCTCATGAAGTACATGTTGGCCAGGGGCATTCTGTTTACAACGTACACCCTGTAGGATCTCGACCTCCGCCTCCTCTTGAGGATCAGCGTGGGCCTCAGCACTAAAACATTAAATAGGAACTCCGGATCATATACTGACAGATTATTAATGAACTCCGAAGCATCGTCATCGGCGTCCCCCCTGAACTCCACCAACCGCTTAACCCTCTCCACCACCTTCTCCCTGAACTCGGGGCTTGACTTTATCTTCTGAACAATGACCTTCTTAGCCCTATGAACGGCCACCCCCTCCCTCTCCAACGCGTGCTCCAGCACTTCATGCTCGTAGAGGGCCTCATCCATGCTGAATGCACGCTCGTATAGGAATGACTTGGGATGCAGGAGGCCGTAGAACATCTCTATGCCGGGCCTGTGAATCATGACTTCCCCGAGGCTATCCCACTCCCTCTTAACATACATGGAGACGCCATTTAGGCCTTGCACGACCGGCTTTAAAACCTTCCCGTTGAACAGGTCAGGGCGGTTATGTGGGAGGCTTTAGGGAGGAGAATATCGTAAAGTTTCACGAATTAGAAATTGAAATATAGATTGCCAAGAATGCATAACCGGCAAAAAAAGATGAATTTAAGCAACTGCTTGGGTTTAAGCAACCGCTTTGAATTTTTTGAGCGATAATGTCAGAATTAGAGCTAGGATGAAGAATATCGTAAGCAGGCCATAAGCAAGCGCAAAGCTGCCGGTTGCTGACTTTATATAACCTATAGCATAGGGACCCACAAAACCGCCGAGATTTCCTATTGAATTTATCATTCCAATTGCAACTGCTGCTGTGGCTCCCGTGAGATACTTTGTCGGAAGGCTCCAAAATGATCCGAAATTGCTCAGGAATCCAATAGTCACCAGAATAAGCCCAATGTAGAGCATTGCAAAGGAACTTGGAAAAGCTATGGCCAGTATCGTACCTACGGCACCAATGGCAAGTGGAATCGCGGTGTGGTATATTCTCTCACCAGTTTTATCTGAATGCCTTCCCCAAACCACCATTGCGATCAAACCGATTATCCATATGAGGGCTACGTAATTCCCCGTTCCAACGAGTCCAAGCTTTCCGCCCAGCTCTACTATATCAGGCGTCCAAATGGCTCCAGCGTAAAGAGTGGTGACCCAGAAGAAATACACGAGCGCTAAAATTATGGTTACAGGGTTAGATAGGGCCTTTCCTATGCTTTGCTTGGCCTTTGATGCGGCCTCCTTAGCCTCCGCTTCCAGCACACTTATTAGGGCCGATTTTTCATCAGGGTCAAGCCACTTAGCATCCTTAGGTTTGTTCGTCAAGTAAAAATATGTTGCGATGGCGAATATTATGGCGGGGATCCCCTCTATGTAAAACATGGCAGGCCAACCATACGTAGCTATAATTCTTGTTGATACTGGCGCGGCTATTATTTCCGAAACAGGAATGGCCGTCATGAAGAGGGAGATAGCTAAAGCCCTCTGCTTAGAGGGGAACCAGTTGGAGAGGTAGTAAATTATCCCTGGGAAGAACCCCCCTTCCATGAACCCTGTTATAAAGCGAAATGTATAGAGAGTTACTGGGGTTCTTGCCGTGCCTGTGAGCATGGCGAAAATGCCCCAGCCAAAGAGAAAAATTGCAATTATAGCCCTGGCACTCCACTTCTCCACCAAATATGTCCCCGGCATTTGGAAAACGAAGTAGCCTATGAAAAATATTCCAGAGGCTAGTCCGAGCACGTAGGGCGTAAAGGCGGGAACGGTGGCCTCCATTGAAGAAATAGAGTAACCTATGTTACCCCTATCCATGAATGCAATAATATATAAAACAAAAACGAAGGGGATAATCCGTACCCATAGTTTTCTTAAAGCCCTATTTAAGGGAGTTTCTGACATTTTCCTCAAAAAGGTAAACAATAGGGCATTTATAACTATTCTCTCTATATATAATAGTACCAAAATCGTCTAAAGATAATAAATAAAATGACATAGTACCATAAAACCAGCGGAAGCAATCCTAGACACCCTCATCACAATCCATGACGATGAGTATCCATGCATCCCATCCATCCCTTCAATCCATGCATCCATCTACGCGTCTATGCATGGATTCAGTCTACTATGCGCTCCCGGCCTCTATGTGGGGATGCGCGTCAACCTTTGCCCACGGTAGCACCAACCCCACCAGCGTCCCCGCATCAAGCTCACTTTCCCCGCTTAGACTCCACCCCAGAGCCGCGGGGTTTCCGCTTAACAGCATACCTTACGGTAACAGCATGGCTAAGGCGGATGCGGGCCTAATGATTACCAGGTTCGCGGCGGCGTGAGGCGGGTACTATTATTGAACTCGCGTCCCAGCCAGCACGGCGAATAGCCATTGTACTATAAGCAATGCATTGAACGCTAGCAGGTAACTCCGGGTCAACATAAGGGTAAAGCGGCCGCAGTTGGGGCTCTGACTTACGTGGCTGGGGATGCCTTGAACTCCATGACGACGCTGCCTAACAATAATTGGCTTAGCTTACCGCCCCCCACCCAATACGTTAGCCAATCAACGTCATCGACATTCCAGACGGCAAGCAACGCGCGGCTTCCCGGCGCCACCATGCCGACGCCCTTAAGGCCAAGGCTGTAGGCCGAGTTGATGGTGGCCGCCATTAAGGCCTCGAGCGGGGTCAAGCCGTAGAGGTAGGTGGATAACTCCATCGCCGCCTCCATGCTTGGACACCACGAGTTAGGGCTGAAATCAGTGCCCAGCGCAGGTATACCGCCTTCCCGCCTCAACACGTCTATTCGCGGCTTTTCGCCGCTCAGCATTGATAATGCAGTGCACGGCAGAAGCACGGCCGCCGTCCTCGACTTGGCTATCATGGCCATGACATCCCCCGGCGTCTTGAGTAGGTGATCTATGGAGGAAAGGGGCAGCTCGCCTACCAATTCGCTGCATCCTATGTTAGCCAACTCATCTGCGTGAAGCCTTAGCCCGATGCCCAACCCGGCTCCCGCTGAGAGAAACCGCCTGCTCTCATCCACGGTGAATGCACCATCGTCGCAGAACACGTCGACGAAGCTCGGCATTAACTGATGCATTGTCTCGATCATTGCATTAACGTGCGCCTCCCTGCCCCCCTCCCTGGGCGGCACGTGCATGAGAAGCGTGTCCACCAGCTCCACCATTGGCTTGACGCGCCGTATTATGCCGAGCAGCCTAGCCTCGCCGCTGGGAGTCGCGGCGTATCCCGTCTTCACCTCAAGCACTCCGGCTCCATGCGTCATGGCTACGCTCACCCTGTCCTCCAAGCTCCGCATTAATTCCCCATCGCTTGCGGCCTCCGTGGACTTTATGGTGCTGTATATCCCGCCGCCCCTCCTCAGTATCTCGCCGTACGTGGCTCCCCCAAGCTTCAACTCCAGCTCCCAGCTCCTATTTCCAGCGAACAACATATGCGTGTGCGCATCCACGAGCGCAGGCGTGACTAACTTATTGCCGGCATCTATCACGCGCGACGCGTTGTATCTTTTCCTAATCGTGCTCGAGGGCCCCACGTCAAGAACCTCTCCACGCGAAACGGCGACGGCAGCGTCCTCGATGATGAGTACATCATCGCCGAATCGCCACGGCGACCTCCTTGCCGTCGCCAGCACGCCTATGTTATCTATTAATAAATCGATCACCCTCAACCACTCCCCTAAGCGTTAAGCCCCTTGACTCCAGGAACTTACCCACTATTGAGGGCAAATCCCGCGCCACCGACTCTATGGACGCGCCCACCTCGCCGTTCCTCCACCTATCTCCGACTAGTTCGTGAAGCAATCGACCAGCCTCCCCACAGCCCCCACACCCGTCTCGGTCGAGGGCTACGTAGCTGAGCAGTAGATTAATCGCGATGCTCCTGAACGCCAACTCATTTAATTGTCTCAATACGTAGACTGAGTTGAGGCTCATGGCAACCACGTCCTCCTGAAAACCACTGGTGGGCACGTTATTGACGAGGGCCGGCATCGATAATTGCCGCGCAAGCCCAGAAAGACCGGCATTGGTGTACTGCATTATCATGAAGCCAACGCCGCCCCTCCTGTCCAGGTACTCCTCAACCCCGTTTATCTCCCGCCTAAGCAATTGAGCGCTCCTCCTCTCCTCCAGGTTAATCAGCGAGGCCACGGCGTCCCTCGTCAAGTCGCTCGAGATGGATACGTACTGCCCATGAAAGTGACAAGTGGACTTGAAGCTTGTTCCAATCATCACTGGATTATCGCTGGTGGAGTTAACCTCGTTCTCCAAGTTGCGTCTAGCCCACCACAACGCGTCGATCGCCGCCCCTATCACTAGGCTGGAGCACCTAATCGAGTACGGGTCTTGAACCCTCCCAGACGAATTCACCCTACTGCTCCCAGCTAGGGATTCCTCCAGCAGCCTAGCCACCAGAAGCGGGGCTTTGTGCCTCTTCACTGCGTTCACCTCAATAGAGTTTGGGCTCAACAATCCCCGGGCCGCCTCCATTATCATCACTGTGGAGGCGATAGAGCCCATGGCCGCCAAAAACGAGTTAACCAGCTCAACCGCCAACGCGCCCGCGCTGAAGCTGGTCCCATTAATCATGGCCAGCGCCTCCCTTAGGTTCGGCGTGAACGGAGTTAAGCCGGCCCTACGAAGCGCCTCAGCTGCTGGGAGTCTCTCACCGCTCACCTCAGCCTCGCTCTCCCCAGCCACCGCCAACGCTATATGCGCCAGGGGGATTAAGTCGCCGCTGGATCCAACGCTGCCCAGCACCGGCACCACGGGCGAGATGCCGGAGTTAAGCATGTTGATCATGGTGAGGAGAAGCCCGCTCCTCACCCCGCTGTAGCCCTGGGCCAACTGATTGGCCCTAACCAGCAGGGAGGCCCTAACCCACTCCCTGGGCGCCGGCTCCCCAACGCCGCAGGCATGCATCCTAATCATGTCGAGCGGATCCACCTCGCCGCCCTCCCCGCTGTTGGCCAGCTCGCCGAGGAGAGTGTTGACGCCGTATACTCTGCTAGTCGCCGCCGCCTTCACGAGTCTCTCGGCGCCCTCATCAATCCCCTCCAAACCGCTTGCCTCTATCCGCGCCCCCTTAATCGCCGCCTCGTAGATATCCATTACGCTTAACTCGCCCAGCCTCATTCGGCATCGCCTTGCGGCCACATGGCATTCATGAGGATGGCGGCGGCTAGATTGGAGGTTTGATCGGCGACGTCCACTAAGGGAGTTATCTCCACAACGTCGAATACCCTGGGCCTTAACTCTCTGGATAATCCAGAGACCAGGTCTATGACTTCCCTGGACGTGAAGCCGCCGGGCGATGGGCTGTTCACGCCTGGCGCGAATGCAGGATCCACGGCATCCATGTCTAGGCTAAGGTATACCTGTACCCCCCTATACGCCTCAATCAGTTGAGCCGCAATGTCCTTAACGCCAACCTCCTCCGCCTCATTCATGGTTATTATCCTTATGTTGAGCCGTCGCGCCTCGTCCATGAGGTACCTCGGGTTGGAGTGGGGCCTGTAGCCGACCACGGTTATGGGCATTGACGGGTTAACCTCCCTAATCATTCTTATAGCCAATCCGCTCGTCAATCCCTCGGTGACGGTCCTTATGTCCGGGTGGGCGTCTATCAATATGTAGCCAACCCCCTCGCCCCCAGCCTCGTTCAACGCTTGAAAGACGGGGTGGGAAACACTGTTGTCTCCTCCAATCACGAGGAGCTCCTTCACGCGCCCCAACGCATGGGCCGCCGCCTCGCGCGTCCTCCTCATGGTCTCGCCGTGATCCCCGATAACTACGTCGACGTCCCCGAAATCCACTATCTTGACATCCATGTTGAGGGGCATGGAGTAGAGGAAGCCCCGCACCCGTGATGGCGCGAACCGCGCGCCAGGCCTCCCGCCCACCGCGCCATCCCAAGGAACTCCGAGCAATCCCACGTCCCCCTCCGCGTCCCCCCTAATCACCTTGTCCTCCAGCCTCACGTCCCGTGGATCCTTTATGAATCGAGCGCCGGGTGCCCTAGTCATTGGCATCGGCATCACTTGCGGGTCCTCTTATCGTACTCCTCCAGGTCCTTCTTGACGCGGTCATAGGTGTAATCGCTTGCCCGGCCCTCTCTATGGGCCTCCTCGATAACTCTCCTGCTCTTCTCCTCCAGCCTATCAATTATGGGTATTCGAATCCCCTTCTCCCTGGCCACCCTGAGGGACTTGGGGTAACCAGCGTGGGCGTGCCTAACAACGCCGCTGCCTGGATCCACGGTGAATACCCTCATGGCTTTCTCCTCCGCTAGCTCGGTTCCATCAATCACCATGCCGAAGCCGGCGTGGATGGAGTACCCTATGCCGGTTCCCCCGCCGTGGTGGAAGCAAGTCCAAGTCGCTCCGGAGGCGGTATTCAATGCGTAGTTCAGTATGGGCCAATCCCCGATGGCATCGCTCCCATCCAGCATGGCCTCGGTCTCCCTGTAGGGCGACGCTACTGATCCGCTGTCTAAGTGATCCCTCCCGAACCACATGGGTCCATTTAATTCTCCCCTCCTCACCATTTGGCTAACTGCCTTTCCAAAGAGCGCGCGCTCGCCGTACCCCAGGTAAACCACCCTGGCCGGGAGTCCCTGGAACTTCACGTATTGATGCGCGTTCCTTATCCACCTGGAAAGCCTAGCATTGCGCTCAAATAGGGAGAGAAGCACGTCGTCCAGCCTGTATATATCATTTGGCTCTCCGGTCAGGCTTATCCACCTGAACGGGCCCCTCCCCTCCTCGAACATGGGTCTCAAGAACTCCATCTGGCCCGGTATCTTGAATGCATCCTCCACGCCCGCATCGAATGCTTGCTTTCTCAGGTTATTGCCGTAATCGAACGTGACCGCACCCCTCCTTTGGAGCTCCAGCATTAATTGAACGTGTTTGGCCATGGATGATGAAGCCAGGGAAACATACTTATCCGGATCGCTTGCCTTTAACTTATTGGCCTCCTCAAGGCTCAACCCCTGCGGCACGTACGCAAGCGGGTCATGCGCTGGGGTTTGATCCGTCAATAGGTCCGGCGTGACGCCTTCCCTCACTAGTCTCTCAAGCAGATCAACAGCGTTGGCCAGCACGCCTATGCTGGTGGCCTGTCGCCGCTCCTTGGCTCCCAGCGCCATGCTTATCGCCTTATCCACGTCGTCGGTCCATGCATCCAGGTACGCCGTATTGATCCTGCGCTCAATCATTCTCCTATCCACATCGGCTATCAAGGCAACGCCGCCGAGCATCTTCACGGCGAGGGGCTGGGCTCCACCCATCTCACCCAGCCCTGCGCTGACCATTAATCGCCCCTCAAGGCTCCCGAAGTGCCTCTCCGCGGCGTACCCGATCGTCTCGTAGGTTCCCTGCAGTATTCCCTGGGTCCCAATGTAGGCCCAGCACCCGGCGGTCATCTGGTGGAAGCTTATCAAGCCCCGCGCCTCCAACTCCCTGAACGTCCTCCAATCAGCCCACTTGGGGACGAGCATTGCGTTGCTCATGACGACGCGGGGCGCCCTTTTATCCAGCTTGAATACAGCCACGGGCTGCCCGCTCTGTATAACCAGCGTGTCGTCTGAGTCCATCGTCACGAGTGAAGATACTATGGCCTCAAAGTCGTCCCACGACCTAGCCGCCCTCCCGGTCCCGCCGTACACGATCAAGTTCTTGGGGTCCTTAGCTACCTCCTCGTCCAGGACGTGGAACAGCATTCGAAGGGGTCCCTCCAACTGCCAGTCCAAGCTCCTCACGTGGAGGTCCCTCCCCCTTATCGCCTTGACCCTCCTGGCCTCGGGGTCGTAGTATCCAAGCGAGATCAATTCCTCCAGTGGAGTTCCAATATACTTATATGGTACGCTCATTAGGCTACGTATAGCTATATGGTTTAAAAAATTAAGCGTGGATGATTTTAATGACCATGAATCATTCATCCACTATAAACTCCATTCGCGCCGCCCTCCTCATTGGATTCGCGACCTCATAGGATACATTCACTCCATCCCCTCTCCTCCTAATCTTTATGTTGAGCCGCAAGCCGTGGAAGTCGATATTCCTCACCTCCAACCACTTCAGCCAGTCCGGAATGCATGGTCTCAGCGAGGCCGTGCTGCCGTTGAACGATATCCCCAGCATTCCTTGAAGCATCATGATCGCCGCTCCGCTTGCCCAGGACTGGGGGAAGTTCCCCATGGGCTTCGGGGGGCTGAGCCCGTGTACAGTTCCGGCAGGCCCGGGAGTCCCAATTGCTTGAACGCGTTCAGCATCGCCTTGGATCCCGCCGAGAATTCCTCACATAAGCCGTAGTCGGCTAGGCCCTTCAATATTATGGAATTATCATGGGGCCAGATCGATCCATTATGGTAGCTGGTGGGATCGTGACGGGGCTCGCCGAACCCCAGGGTCTTTATTCCATACCCCGTGAAGAGCCTGTCTCCCATTAATACCTCCGCGGCCTTCCTTGCGTCCACGCTGTTGATGGCGTGGGTCCAAAGCAAGTGGCCTGGATTGGATGTATATACATCCGCCAGCCTGCCCCCTCCATCGATGGCCTCCGCGAAGAACCCCAGTTCACTGGACCAGAATAGGCCTATCTTATCCCGAACCCTGTTGGCGATGCTGCCCAGGCCTTGGCCTGGAAAGACCTCATCCATGCGGCTCAGCGCCTCAAAAACATATCCCTGCACCTCAATCAAGTACCTGGGGTACCCCAATAATTCCCCGCTTGAGTCGAAGACGGAATCCCATGAATCCTTCCATCCTTGATTGCTCAAGACGCCGCCGCTGTAGCCCAGCAGCCCCAGCTCATCCTTATTCAATTTATCGAGTAACCACCTCAAGGCTAATTCAATGCCGTCCTTGAATGGTTTTATGGAATCCACGCCGCTCTGCTTGGCGTAGCGAGCCACAAGCATTAGGTAGAGGGGAGTGGCGTCTATTGTGCCGTAGTACCTCCTGAAGGGCAGCACGCTGCCGCTTACCTCCCCCTCCCTCCTCTCATGTATTATCTTGCCGGGCTCCTCCTCCCTCTCCTCGTCGCGGCTTCGTCCGATCAACTCCGCCAACCTCTTGATCACGGATTCCGCTATTGATGGAATGAATGCCGCCGTCTGCATAGCCGTCACTATGGAATCCCTTCCGAATACGCAGTTGAACCAGGGAATGCCGCCCAGGGGAAACATAACGGCGGGAGGAGACTCCAGCAGCGTGAAGATATTGGTGATAGAGTATCTATTATAGTAAATTAAGGGAATTGCTATCGCTTTTCACGTGGGGGATCATCCTTAGGAACCCCATGTAAGCATGGCCCGCGCTCCGAGGCTGCTCTGGGTTTCCCAATGCCGGCATCAACATCACGCTCAACCGACGCTTCCCCTCACAATGACTAATACATCCTTTAACGAAGCCTCCCCGCCGCTCCTAATGATTAGGCTCCTCCTCACTCCATCGGCTCCATCGTAAAATGCGATCACTGCTTTCCCCTTTCTCTCCACACGTTAACATTGCGTTTCCGTTCCACGACGCCCGACTTGCCCAGGAAATCCCTCACCTCGAATATATCTGAGAAGTCGAATCCAACCTTGATGCTTACCTCGCCCCCGCCTCCCTGCACTGAATCGCGCACCCCATCGTAGAACGGCGTTATGGTTCTCCGAATGCGTTCGCCGCCCAAGTCGTACTCGTAGTTCATGGATATGCCGCCCCTCCATGACTTGATTGGCGCTGCCGGCCTCCCATCCATTAACAATTCATATAGGGAGACGAACCTAGTATCCCTTAATTAATGGAAGAGGTTGAGCATGTATTATGGATTGCCCCGCTCAGGATCGGAAGAGTCATTTCATGCCTGGGCCCGTCAATAATCGCTGAGCGTCCTAGCCATTATGTAGGCATCCTCCCCGTCCTGGTAGTACCCCCTCAGGGTGGAGACCACCTTATAGCCTAGCTTATTGTATAGGTTTATTGCGGGAGCATTCGATACCCTCACCTCCAGATACACCTCTGATGCATTGTAGAACCTCTTCATGGCTCGCATGGATCGTATCATTAAATTATAGGCCACCCCCAATCGCCGCGCCTCGGGCAGTACACCTATGGAAACTATATGGCCCTTTCTGGCCACCCCGCCGCGCCTTAAATTGGACCAGCCGAATTCCACCCTGGTCATTACGTATCCAACCACCTTCCCGCCCAGCTCCGCCACTATGAATGATTTCGGGAAATTCATGTGATGCTCCACGAAGAAGAAATCGGGGTAATTCTCAGGCAGCACCGCCTTGTTTATGTGAGTGACGGATTGAAGGTCCTTCAATGAGAACTCCCGCAGGCTATAACTTGTCTTTCCGTCCTTTGCTGTTATCTCCTCCTCTCCCTCCAGCTTTTCCGTGACCTCTCCCATGCCTTGATGCCATCACTTCTCTTTTTAAAGAACTCTCCAGAGCGGCTAGAACTGAGTAGAGGGCGATCGTCAACACGACAAAAATAACCAGAGTGGCCGCGTTCCTTACCATCAAGCTGAACAACCCCCAGTAGGGCATCGCCAGGCATACCTCCCCATCCACCTCATTGAACGGCGTGGTCCAAGGATCCCTAACGGGATTCGCATCCCCCTTGGTCTCCACGTAACCGTCTCCAACGTATATTACCCTGTGAACTATGTACTCCCCATCATGGAAGTAAACCACTATGTTGCCCAGAAGGGAGTTGAAGTGGACGGGGCAGAGAATAACTAGAGTGCCGACCTCCATTGTAGGCTCCATGCTAAAGCTCCCTACCGCTGCCCAGGGAGTTATGAAACCACCGCCGCTGCTGGCTAGAATAATGGATGCAGAGCTAAGCGCGATAATTATGATGATTAATGCCCACCTCATTGCCCGCAGCGGCTTGGCTCGTTTAAAAAGTTTTCATGAGCGGGAAAGTTTAAAACAGAGCATGGCTTGCCGTAGCCATGGATGTATTCGACGCAGCGAAGTGGCGGGAGGCCGTGAAGTTAATCAATTACGGATATGGAGGATTGATGATAGGGCTACTGGCTTGGTTGGCATACCTAATAGCGGGCCACTACACGTTTGGAACTAACATAAATCCATTGATAAACGCCACGACGATAGCCGTGGTGGCCACCGTTGTATTCGTGGGGGTCAACGTCGCGTACGAAACAGTCATCCAACCCGTCGACAAGAAAAGGGGAAAGACAACAGGCAAGGGAGGCACGGGCAAGTCAAAGGGGAAGACCCGATAATAAACGCGGAAGCCGAAGGAGAGGCCCCAGCGCATCAAGCGGGGCCAAGTCCTTTTCACTTGTGGGGTCCTTTTCGCAATTATCGTGCTTGCTTGGTTTTGCGGGGCATCAATGTGGATCCATCGCTGTCAAGCTAGAGGGGGTCGTGGCCCGCCCACCATGGAACCGAGTTGAGGGCTAATTCCCAGTGATTGGTCACGTGGGCAAGGCGGTCGAGACGAAAACGCGGAGGGGGGATAAGCTAGGTAACGGCTTTGCGCCGGGAGGATCCGTGACGCAGAGGGGTTCAGTTACTTGCTGGAATGACTTCTCTGTGCAAATCTTTTTAAGCAGCCGCTGTTGAGGTTCCATGGATGGATCAAGACTCGCTTTACAGGAAGTTGCTGGACAGGGCCTACTCCATGATAACCCCCCGGGCCCAACAAAGGTCCGAGTTGCCTAGGCTAGTCATAGAGACCGCGCCTAAGAGGACCATTATAAGGAACTTTCTTGATGTGGCCTCGCGGCTGAGGCGTGACCCGTCCCACATGGTTAGGTTCTTCCTGAAGGAAATGGCAGTGCCGGGAGCCATCGAGGGCAACTCGTTCGTTATATACGCGGAGAGGAACCCCAGAACAGTGGAGCTGGTGTACGAGAGGTACATCAAGTTCTACGTGGTTTGCCCGGTCTGCAACTCCATAGATACGGAGCTCATAAAGGAAGGCAGGATATACATACTGCATTGCACGGCGTGCGGAGCCAACACCCCCAGGAAGGGAGTGGGCTAGGCGATATGCCGAGCAAGGTTTGCCCCATCTGCGGTAGGGAAACTGATGTGCTGATAGAGGGCATGTGTCCCTCATGCTACTCAGAGAGGCATGGATTGATCTCAGTGGAGGGACCGGTTAAGTTGCTGGTCTGCAAGTCATGCCTATCAGCATACCAGAGGGGAAGGTGGGCAAGAGATTGGCAGCAAGTGGCTAGGAAGGCGGTGCAGGCCGCCGTCAAGTTTAATGGATCCATAACCAGCGTCGAGATGGACGTGATGGGTAGCCCGTTGGAGTCGGTATCCGTCAGAGTGAGGGCAAGGGGGAGGATCCACGAGTCCCTAGGCGAGGTTGGGGAGGAGGTCATTGTGCCGCTAAACATTGTCCTTGATTTATGCCCCACTTGCAGGTACGTCTACTCTGAGCGGGAGGCCGCTGTGATTCAGATAAGGAAATTGGGGCGACCCATAGATGGGGATTTAAGGACAGCGCTGGAGAGCGTGATAAGGATCACCCTCGCAAAAAGCGATGAGGTTCAGAGGGGCGCGGTAATAGATGCAAAGGAAGTGGAGGGCGGCATAGACATAAGGTTAACCAACGCTAACATCGCTAAGTCCATAGTTATGGCGATTCATAGATCGTTCCCGAGCAGGGTGGTGGAGACCGAGAAGGTGGTGGGCGTGAAGGATGGCAGGCACATATACAAGACCATTTTCTCAGTGAGGTTGATAAATCTAAGGCGAAACGATGAGGTGTTAATAGATGGAACGAAGTACGTAGTCAAGGACGTCAGGAACAACTCCATTGGCTTGCTTGATGAGAACGGGAACGGCATCGCCATAAGTTTCGATAAATTGATCGGAAAGAGGGTCATACTAAGCAACCAATGAAGCAAGCATGTTGATTCCAATCACTTGGCATACGTGTTAGGTGGCTTTGAAGTCAACTTCTTCCCCGTTGAAGAA
>DAHE01000039.1:0-18680 GCA_002508315.1 Thermocladium sp. UBA166 | reverse complement strand
CAAAAAGAAATACGAATGGATTTTTAAAAACTCTACCCCCGCCTTAAAAGGCGAGGTTTGTCCTTTTCTCTCTATCAGTTACCAAAAATTGGGCACGCGGTTAAGCATGCCTAATCTATTTACGCCAAGCCCCCATCCCGGTCTCGCCCTCAATTAAATCTCCACGTAGTACTTTATCAATCGCTTGAATATGGCTGTATCAGCCTTATTTAATACGTGGAACTCGAGCTTCGTGTTCCTGATGGATTTCCTCAACTCCAAAAGCACAGTCAACCTATCCTCTTGGTCTGGTATCTCGACCAGTATATCCACATCGCTAGCCGCTATTGCTTCCCCCCTTGCCTCTGATCCAAATAGGTATGCCTTTCCTCCATGCGCTTCAGCTATTCGTTTTATCTCCGCTAAGTATATTGATTTATTCCTAGTATAATCCTCATTCTTCTCCTCCCATAGCTTCACAGCTTCAAGCACTTCATCACCTCCTCCACGAATCGAAGTGCCTCTACGTACTCCCGCTGCCCATATCTCCTGAGCAAGTACCTGGATCCTATGTACGCATCCTCCATTATATCAATTATGTACCATTTTTCCTCGGCTAATTTCTTGATGCATTCATTCCCGCTCAGCTCTATCAAATCATGAAGCCCATGTGTTCTCGGGAAATCCCCCTTCTCTCTCAACAAGTAAGCCTTAAGGGCTAACTGCATGGACTGCTCAAGGTGGAAAAGAGAGATGTCGAATCTCCCCTCGCCAGCATCAATGCCGGATATCTTGAGAAAATGCCTAGCCCTATCGGTCATTTCACGATAAAGCTCGCCGCTCACCAGTGCTTGCGCTGTAGCTGCATTATTAAAGCTTTGCTTACAGGATGGTGAAAGACAATGAGATGCATTATTCATCCATTGCGCAATGCTTACTAAATGCGTTACCAATAATTAGACACGGTCTCTAGGAGAGTACTTTACCGCCTCATCCCAGCTGGAGCCCCTTCAGTTAAGGGCGTAGATGGATCTTTGCCTAAGATGCCTAGGCCCTCATACTCGTTTACTCATGAATGAACAGTGAAGAGGCATTGGGATTATTCAACCTTAGAACGCGGCCCAATGCATATTGCATTGCTAGTAGAAATCCGACGGAGGCGGCGAGGACTTGTTTTTCTCCTTAATTGTTGGGATGCTTTGCTGTTGGTTTTAATCCTCCCTTAACTTGTCCCACGGTATTTTCCTGCCGCACTTGGGGCAGTACTCCCAGCCCTCCATTATTGGGGATCCGCAGTACGGGCAGACGTATTGGTTTTCGCCGTTCTTGCCTTGCGCCTTGTCCTGCAGCTCAGCCCCATCCCTGGATTGCCCCTCCACCACGGCTTCCTGAGGTCTTTCTATTGTCTCCACAGATGCTTGCTGGAAGTACTTGGAGAGCACCTTATTCCATAACTCCCTCGGCGACTTCGTGTACAGCCGTATTCTTTGGTAAGGCATGGCCATGGGGTTCTTTTTCTTATCCTTGGATCCCTGCTCCAGCTCTATCTCTACGAACCGCCTTCTCTCATTTATCAATATCTTCTTCACAGCCATGGGCGTCCTCATTATATACGATCCATCCAATATGAATGCATCCCTATAGAAGACCACTCCCTTGCTTGGTATCATGGGTAGATTACCCATGGGGTTAGTTGATTGACCGGCGAACGGCAGTTTCAGGGCTTTGGAGAGCACGTAGAATACGAGGAACCAGACCCCGAATAGCACCAAGTACCCGAAGAAATATGAAAGGAAGCTCCTATAGAAGGTAGCTAAGCCAGCCGCATAGTCGGTTATTATGGCTGATATGAATTTATTGACCACGGTGGAGAGAAGCGTCGGGTAGATGAAAATTATCACCAAGAGCAGCGCAAGCAATATGAACATGTTCTTGAACATGCCCTTCGACATTTGGGAGTACTCCTTCTGCAGCTCTGAGTCACGCTCCATTGCCTTCCTTATCTCGTCGGGATCCAGCTTGCCCAAAGCGGATTGTCTCTTGTACTTCTCTATCTCGGCTGCGTTGGACCTGTATGTCCTGTAGCTCATGGCTATCATCACGCCGAACACTATCACTAAGTACCCCACGAACACTCCTATCGATAGCCAACTATTGTGCGCCACCTCCCCCCAAGCTGCGGCCGCGGCGAAGGCTATGGGCGCTGCTACCCAGAACAAGTACTTAACGGGCCCGGACTGCATTGCCATTGACATTAATTAACTCATAAAACGATGAAATAATAAACTTTTCCCAGAAGATATACGTTCTCGCCCATAATGATCTCAAATTGACGCGCAGCAGCTATGTCTCTCCATTTAATTAGGTACATGGAGGCGGGCAGACATGTTTTTGGATAGCAGTGAACAGCCGCCATTATAAAGGGAGGGGGAGTTGAGGAGACGAGCGGTCCTCGCCTTGGGGTCGGGGCGTCTCCCAATTGCTCGAGCGGAAACATTTAAATCGACATGCATGTAGGAGAGACAATGTCTGTCTTGGGACAATTGATTGAAGGTTATGAGGAATCATATATTGGTCTCTCACCTCGTTCAGCGAGCGGTTCCGTAGTATGGGGGTGAGGGCGGTGCAAGCAGTACCATCCATACTTTGGCTGTTCGTGGCGTGGTTCATAATAGTGGGCATGCTTTATCCTTTTAGGAATAGATTGAAGTTGGTCAAGATATATTATGGATTGGCCATATTGGTCAGGGGGGAGAACGTTCACCAAGCAATAGAACCATTCGCTAAGCTGCTTTCGAGGGTGCCGGAATGGGTGCTGGAGGTATTGATAATAGGCGTGTTCCTATCATCCATGATATACTTAGTGCCGGCCCCCCTTCAAATAGTGGGCGTACCCGGTTTCTCCTTCCCCTCCTTCTTCAGGATACTGGGCAATAACGTGTACGCGTTGCTAACTATTAAGACGACGTCCCCTACGTCGCTTGTCACGCACAAATTCGTCCCACTGGCCCCCCTGATACCCGGCGTGACCATAGATCTCTATACCTTCATGTACGTATTGATAGCGATAGGCATCGGCATATTGGTACATGAATTCAGCCACGGCGCATTGGCGATAAGATTCAAGTCAAGGGTCAAGTCGGGCGGCGCCTTCCTATCCCTTTTCCTGCTTTACGGTGGATTCGTCGAGCTGGATGAGAAGGAGATGAAGGAGAAGCTATCCCTGCCGCAATTATTGACGGTTTACGGCGGCGGCGTTTTCGCCAATCTATTGCTCGCCTACTTGGCGGTTGGGCTGCTTCTGATCGCTAATCTCCCCGGCTTGATAAATTACATCGGGGGAATCGTGATAGCGGGCGTGATAAAGGGCTACCCAGCCTATCAAGCCGGAATAGTTAATGGCAGCGTCCTTCTGTATGCCAATGGAACGGCCGTTCAATCCACCTACTCCCTCCTTTACTTGCTGGAAGGAGCCAAGCCCGGGGAGCACTTAATATTAACCACGCTCAGCAACGGGGTTGTATCGAATCACTTGATTACGTTGGCAAGCGATCCAAATGCGCCTGGCTTTCCCTTCATTGGAGTAATGGTTCAAAACAGGGAGTTCTATAACTTCCTGTACTGGTTCTGGACATTGAACGTCACGCTGGTGCTGCTGAATTCAATGCCGGCGTTTCCATTGGATGGCGGTCAATTCGTATACTCCCTCCTGGCCAAATTCGCTGGGGAGAGGAGGGCAATGTTTGTGACCGAGGTGTTGAGCGTCGTGGTGTGGGGTTTAATAATCCTCACAATATACATAAGTATATCCACGGGCTTATGGCAGCTCGTCTCCCCATGAAAATGCGCGTGTATTGCTAGAAAAATTTAAATTTAAGGCGATTGAAATAGGGGCGATGCAAGGCTCCTTCAGCGGCAGCATAAAGAATTACATTGATGAGTTGATTAATAATGTAAGCGATATTGAATTGGTGGGGCTGGCGACATCCAATGGCTTTCCAATAGCTATTCAGGGAAGGGGGTCTACGGATAACATCAATAGCAAGATGTTGAGTGCATTTATAGCATCGATAATGAGCGACGTAAATAAGAGTTTGAAGGCAGCGAATATGGGCGGCGACGTGGAATCGCTAACCATACTGACATCCAACTCCCAAATACTTCTGCGTAGGAAAGGCGACCTCATCATAATAATAAAGGCAGCAGTAGACGCGGACACTAACTTGCTTCTATACTTGATAAACCAAGACCCATTCTGATTTAAATTATTTTAAAATAATCACCGTTGCCTCACTTTATTTGGCTTAGATCTATACCCTTGGTCTCGGGCCCAATCGCAGCAGCTATGCCGTAAAGTATCCCGGCCAATATCAAGAAGAATGCTGCTGTGAACCATATATTGCTTCCCTCTATTGGCTTAAAGACTGAGTATAGCGGTATTGAGTATAGGGGCATCCATGCAGTAATGAATAAACCGGAGCTATAGCCGAAGCCCACCCCGCTAGCTCTTCTCACGGTTCCAAAGCGCTCGGATAGGTATACTGGAACGAGCCCCCACGGCCATTGGGTGAACCATCCAGCAAATAAGGAACCCAGGTATAGGAGACCGGAGTTGTGGGTGGCGGCGCCTAAGTACCATATATAGAAGGATGGAACAGCCATTACTATTGATATTATTGCGCTGATTATGAATGCCTTCTTCCTCCCCATGAAGTCGGCCGACAGACCCCACAGGGTGGCAGCTATGGCGGCGAATATCCCCGATACGGCGTAGTAATACGATGCAGTGCCCTCACTCAACCCAGCGCCGATCAGTATGCCCGTGGCATAGTCGAATAGTGAGTATGAACTGAAGAATAGCCCCGTCATCAATACGAACACTTGCAGGAAGGTCCACAGGGTGGGGGGCTTGAATATGCTGAAGAACGGTATCTTCTCTAATTGGTTCTTCTGCTTGGCCTCTATGAATATGGGGGAGTCCTTCATTGTCAGCCTTATTATCACCGCCACGGCGGCCGGTATCAATCCCGTGAGAAACACGTATCTCCAGCCGTATGCCTTCATGGCCGGTATGCCCAGTGCATCTACGAACAGCGCAACAACGAAGCCGCCCAAGGCAACTCCCCACGAGAAGGCCCCCTGCGCTATGCCGCTGGCCAATCCCCTCCATTTGGTTGGTGCGTATTCTATGGCGAATGGATGGCCGGCTGCGTACTCCCCTCCTATGAAAGTGCCCTGCACGAACCTGAGGACCAGGAATATTATGAACGCCGCTATTCCTATCTCGGCGTACGTGGGCAGGGCAGCCGTCAATGCGCTCATTATGGAAAAGCCGGTTATCGTTATCAGCAGGGTATCCCTGCGCCCCAACCTATCACCTAGGTTTCCGAAAATCGCGCTGCCCAGCGGCCTTCCAATCAAGGTGAAGGCATATCCAAACAACGTGAAGTAATACTTCAAAATGCCGCTCAAGTGGGGTGGAAGCAGGACGCCGGCCAGTATTGTGGTCATTGCAGTGACGAACAGCAAATCGTATGCATCGAGCATGAAGCCGAAGAATTGGCTGATCAAGGCTTCCTTGGCTTCCCTCGTCCATTTCTGGGAGTATATGGATTTATCCATTAATAAACATTAATATTCCCAGTTTTTAAGCAATAGTTGTTTATTTTTACGTAGGTAGTCAAACCATACCTATCGAAACGCTATATTGATATATATGGAGTACTACAGCGATATCAGTAAAAGAATGCTTGACTTACATTAAATGAATACTCCATTTTTGTCAATTAACTCGTGTACAAAATCGCATCATAGCTGCATAGAGAGAAGGGATAAAATGCAGCGTGGAAAATCAACTCCCTCCATTACCTTGATGATCGATCACAGTTTAAGGCCATATACTTAAAACCAACCGATCCCAAGTCCAGATAAGGTAGGGATGAAGAGCTTTCGAGTCGCTTCCATTTACTTCAGCGGGAATGTAGGCGTCATGTTGTTATCATGGCTGCTTTATGGGATTGGATCGGCGATAACTAATCCATATCTATCCATTTACATGAAAATGTTGGGGGCAAGCTCCGTTATGATCGGCACGATATATTCCCTCGGCATGCTGGCTCAATTAATAACCATTATTCCAGGCAGCCTTCTGACGGATACCATAGGGCGGCGTCGATCCATAATAATAGGCACGTGGGGCATAGCTGCGGCTACATCGCTTTACGTGATTGCGCCCAATTGGCAGACGCTGCTGGCGGTGTATACTATGAACTCGGCAATGGCATTCTATCAACCCGCCCTCATGTCCACGGTGCTGGACTCCCTGCCCACCAATAAGAGGGCGAGCGGCGTGCTGATGGTATCCGTGCTGCCCCAGCTCCCCATGATCGCATTGCCGCCGATCGGTGGAGCATTGATCGGGAGATACGGGTTGCTGGGCATTAGAATGGCTTACTTGGCATCAACCGCGGTTTCGATTGTGGTGGCGATAATACGGCAGCGGTCCTTGAAGGAGACATTGACTGTGGTAAGGCCATCCTTACCCTCCCCCAGGGAATTATTGCGGTCATACGATATAAGGGCATCCATATCCAAGTTGCCCAGTGAGGCCAGGTTTCTCTTGGCCGTGATGTTCTTGGCATCAATAGCATCGGTCCCTGCCAGCACATTATTTCCCGTGTATGTGATCTACAGGCTGAACCTGAGCACGGTGGCTTGGGGAACCATGGTAGCCGCCGCCAATGCTGCTTACTTAGTGATGGGATTGATAATGACGCTATACGTTGATAGAATTAGCCGCATTCGCCTCGCCATAATTGGCGCGGCCGTCATGGCTATGGCCAACATCTTCGGCTTTATTCCGAATGGCTTGATAATCTCGTTGTACTTAGTGATTTTCCAAGTAGGGCTTCAGCTCCTGACCACATCAATTCAAAGCTATATGGGAGACATGGTGAAGGCCGAGGGCAGGGGCAATGCAGTTGGGCTATTGATAATATTTCAATTAATCGGCCAATCCATTGGCAGTTACTTGACGGGAATCTCGTATAAACTAAATGCATTGAGTATATTCGTTATGCCGGCCATCGTTATGGCGGCGGTCACGGCCATGGTAGTTATGAAAGCGCGGGCCAGCGATTCCCAGTAGATATCCAAAATAACGCGATTGGTGGATCCCCTGATGGGTTGGCCACACTCTCTCTATTTTTGGGCCATCTCGCCAAGTATGCCTGGCTGGGATTGGGGTAGCGCTGTTCCATGCCCGAGAGGCGGTAAGCCCCGGGAAATCCCGTCCGAGCAGTGAGGGATAATCGTGCTGTACGGTTTAGGAGGGGGTGTTTCCTTCTTCTTGTCTGGATTGCGTGGTTTTCCTTGACTTGGCGTAGTATTGGAGGGGATTCCTGGTCCCGCATCCCAGGTTTGTTGGGCATAGGCCGAGGGAGTTCATTTCTTGACATGACGGTGGTAAGTACTTATTTCTACCTCCCCTGGCCCCCGCTATGTGCTCCACTTGATACCTGGTTATCTTCTCGTTGAAGTCCGCCACGGGCCTGAAGTCATCCACGACCCGCTCCACCGCTTCTTCAATGCTTAAACCATCGTAATCGGTCAATGCATTTATCATGAATGCGGCATACGCGAATCTAGCCATGTGGCTGGGATTCCCGCCCCCCTTCATCTCCTTAATTACATTATCTATGCAGGGTGGGTACAGCGTTGTTACTTTCACGTTGGTCGGCTCGTATTTTATGTTGGTCCGCTCTTGGAGATTGGCCAGCGCATCCTTTGCCGGCTCTATTATCTTAGATATTATATCCTTCTCCTCGCTGAATGATCTAATTATATTCATGACCCGCGACTCCACCGCCTCCTCCACGAGCCTAACCAAATCCCCCCTCCTCACCAAAACATACCCCTTGACTAAAGGCCTCGATCCAAGCGACCAATACGGGTCGTTTCTAGGCATGGTTCTTAGGTAATCCCACACGTTTACGCCGAAGTCGAAGAGGCGGGCCAGGCTGCCGTAAACCACGTTACCCGTGGGCTCCACGTGCATGTTGAACTCCTTGGCAATGTAAGTTATGCACGCCGGTTCCTCCCTGCTCAATTTGCCGGAGAAAAGCTTGCTCTCAGCATCGGCTATCCTCCGCCAAGCCCGTGGGTTTAAATGAGCGGCAGCGGCCATCGCTATGAAGTGAAGCAACACGGCATCCACGGCATCATTCACAGCCGGCTCCCTTGCCCGCTCCCCCCTCGATAATAGGTCGCCCAGGAACTGGACCGCTCTATCCACTAGATCCTTTGCATCGGGCTTGGTTAAGTCCTCTACCTTGATTCCTACCTTATCCAACCTACGTATCGCCTCCTCGGTGAAGGGGTACTTGGCTATGAATGCATCCAAGTCCGTAGAAACGCATGCAGGCAACACGCCTAATAAACCACGGCCGGCATTATTAAGCGTTAAACGTGGGTTCAACGATATTATTGCCGGACTTAATTCGTGAATGAATGATCGCGCGCCGGGCCCGTCAATGATGCAAAAGGTATTAAAACGCCCTGGGCAGCGATGATGTATGCTCAGCGATTACTTGAAGGGGGGCATTAACGTGCTTGTCGATGAGATGCCGTCCCAGGATCTGGAGAGGGTGCTGGCGGAATCCCATAGGGTAGCCATTAAGCGCGGCGATGGCTTCATCACCCTGCTGCCTCAGGAGGGGGCCACGTTCGATGACATCATGACATCTAAGAGGATGGTAGAGGCCGTTGTGGCGGGGTTCTCCATTGATGACGCGTTGATGCTGGAGGATAGGGATTACTTGATGGATCAAGTGAATATATTGGATTATGTTGGTAAGGGAAAGCCGAGCAGGATGAACCAGTTAAGGGGATTGATAATAGGGGAGAATGGGAAGGCGAAGAGGAATATTGAGGAATTGACTGAAACCAAGATAAGCGTGAAGAGCTCCATGATATACATAATCGGCAGGTTCGAGAACGTGGAGGCCGCCAGGACGGCGATAGGCATGTTGCTAGCGGGTCGCCAGCACTCCACAGTCTATAAGTGGCTTCAGTCCTGGAGAGCAGAGCGGCAGAGGAGCGAGTTCATAAACGAGATAGATGAGGAGGGGTACCTCCGTTGATCCGTGCCTCAAGGCCTAAGGCATATTAATCCCTGCTGCGCTTGGATCAAGCATGTTTAAGCCGTATGGGATGGATGAGGGGAAGTATTTGGTGAGGCTGGCTAGATCGGCTGTGGAGGAGTTCATAAAAACAAGGAGGGTAATCGACGTGCCCAGCGACGTGCCGCGGAGGCTCCTGCAGGACAATTACGGCGTGTTCACCACAATAGACGCGTTTACGGGTGGGGAAAGAGAATTGAGGGGATGCATAGGCTACCCAAGGGGGAAGGTGAACACCGCTAAGGCAACTATAGATAGTGCATTAGCCGCTGCATTCGATGATCCCAGATTCATGCCATTAAGGCAGGAGGAGTTAAATGGAGTGACGTTTGAGGTAAGCGTGTTGAGCCCCCTGGAGCGGATAGATGCTCATCCCAGGGATCTGCCAAGTCATGTAGAGGTGGGGAAGCATGGCTTGGTGATACAGCATGGATTCGGCGGCGGTCTCCTACTTCCACAAGTGCCGGTTGAGTATTGTTGGGACTCCATGACCTTCCTAAATGAGGCATGCATTAAGGCATCCATGTCCCCTGATTGCTGGATAGATGATGGGGTCGAGATATATTTATACGAGGCCCAGATATTCAGGGAGGCAACTCCGCGGGGAGAGGTTGAGGAGCGCGATCTAGTCAATGAACTAAGGAGGTGCGGCAATAAATAGACCCGCTGCGGAACCCATTACGCTGTTGAGGGGCGTCAAGGACAGCTTTAAAAACCCGCATATTAATTGATCAACGCGATGTTCGACGTCAAACAGATACGGCTAGGCCTAGAGGAGTGGCGTAAACTCAGCGATGAATTGAGGAGAATAGGTCAGAACGATGACTTGGAGGTGCTTATGAATATAGCCGTGGCCCCCAGCGAGGAGGGGGATGCAGCTCAGAAGCTGACTAATGAGATGAACGACATCGGAAAGGAACTAGAGAGCGAGGTGGGGGCCGCCGTTCACGTGCACGCGCATGAGGATCATTTCGCCATGTATTTATCAATGAAGAAGAAGGGAGGCGATATATCCAGCGCGATAAGGACCGTGGCGTCCCTTATAAAGGGCTGCGAGTTCTGCTCTATTCACGGCATAGATGGAGAGATACATTTAGGCGATGACGTCTCGGCCATTTTCTTCGGCGACCCGTATAAGATGACATTCATATTGCCGGGCCAAGACGGGCGTCGATTAATAGTCATGGAAATGAATACGTGACGAGTAACCCCGCCTCACCCGATTCACTCGCTACCGCGGCGCCCACCCAATTATGTCGCACGGCGGCCTGGATGTATGGCTTTGGTGAGGCTGCGTGCGGACAGATTTATATTGTGACTGGCGTTGTAATCAGTAATGAGGACTCTATTCATGGAGGTATTGAAGACTATGATGTACCTCAAAGGCTTCGAGGAGGAGGCCAGCTACATGCTTAGCCGCGGCCTGGGCATAAAGGCGGATCTAACGGTTGAGTTTAGGGGTAAGTGGGAGGCTGTATACGGCGAGTCGATAAGCAAGGGAACGTATAGATCATTGCGGCAACTGGCCAAGGACGTGGTTGCGTCCATATTGAGGAACCGCTCTATAAGCATAGGTCCCCGCGAGCTGAGTTATTGGGGCAACTCGGTGGTCAATTCAATGATAGACGCCGCCAACATTTACCCTGATGTGAGGAGCGCATTGGATGCATTAATGGATAGGGGAGTTCAGCTATATATATTGACCAACTTGGATAATGATATCGCCAAGAAGATATTATTGAAGCACGGCTTATTGAGGTACTTCAAGGGAGTGATCAGCCCGGATCTGACGGGGGTGGGCAAGCCCAGCGTCAAGATATTCCAAGTTGCCCTGGCAAAGGCGGGAGCTGGTTCGGAAAGCTCCTTAATAGTAAGCGGTCTTCCAGAGGATGCCGTTGGAAGCAAGTTGAGCCGAGTTAGGATGGTGTTCATAAATAGGGACGGCGCCGTGCCCATTCCCCAACCCGATTACGTGGTGAACGACTTGGGCGAGCTGGTAGAATTAACCGGCTCCATCTGGGGTCCATGAGCGATATCAATTTTAACCAATCTACCTCTACAGTGATGTGGACGGCGCTTATGGATTATTTATAGACACGATTTCGGTGGCGGTTCAATTGATAGCCGTGATAGATCCCATAGGAGCGGTTCCCCTCCTATTTAACGTGCCTGACTACGATAAGCGAGTGAATAGCATCAGTAGGCTGATAGGTGTAGCTGTCCCGGTGATTCTATTGGTATTCGCATTGCTGGGCCCCTACATATTGTCTGCCTTCAACATAAACATAAATGACTTCAAGATAGCAGGCGGCATAATTCTGCTCGTGGTCTCAATAGATATACTGCGGGGAGGAACGTCCAGCACGGTCTCCATAAATCCCGATGATTACATACTAGTTCCAATAGTGACTCCTCTCCTGGTGGGGCCGGGCGCGATAACCGCGGCAATGATATATATGACGTACTACTCCACGGCCGCTGTAATAATGGGCATAATGATCGCCTCCATCACCACGTACATAACCGTCAGGTACTCAACCATATTGGTCAAGATAATGGGCCAAAGCATGTTGAAGATGGTGGGGAGATTCTTCAGTTTAATAATAGCGTCGTGGGCAATTCAATTGATAATGGAGGGCGTAACGCACGTGATTTAACCTCTCGGGGGCATGGTATTCCTTAATTGCCAATAAATAATGGGGGCATGGTAATCCCAGGTCTCGACTGCGAGGGCTGGGCCTGCACCACGTCCTCTATGGGGATTCACGCCCGGGGCACGGAACCCCACTGCTCACGCACGCCGGGAAGAAAGGGGGTGATTTACAATGCCCTTTAGGGGAAGCGGGAAGCTCTAATCAAGGGGTAGGGATGCCCCGCCTGTAAGGACGAGGCGGTTCGCTGGTCAGCGCATTGATGCTAAGGAACGACGAGTCTCGCCTCCTCAGGGTTGGAATAAAGCAAGGGTTGAGCGTTTTTACTTAAGGAATTGAAGAGGCATTGCCGCTTCTCGGATATAGCCATGAAGCGGCGGAGAATTGAGGGCGATTTATGGGTGTGGGGCCGCTTGTTTTCATGCAGGTAAAGCTTTAAGTTAACCGTTAACAATATATTTGTGAAGATAATCCTGGGAACCCCTGTAGTAGGAGCAAGGCCACGGCCCTGGGCGGAGCTGGGTCTATCCGTTCCAATATTGATAAATTCGTCCAATTTAATCGGGAGAAGGCCACCCACCAACGGTGATGCCCCGCTTCATTCCTTGATGCAGCATGAGGGAGAGATATGGCTGGACTCGGGGGGTTATCAATTCTTGAAGCGGGGGATTAGCATTGAAGTGGAGGAAATAGCCAAAATATACTCAACGTACTGGGACGCCCAGTCATATCTAAGCCTTGATTACCCACCGGCCCCCGCGGATTCCCCGGCTGAGGCGGAGGCGAAGATGCTCAAGAGCCTAGAGAACTACGCGGAGCTGAACAACAAGTTGCCTGACCTAAACATAGTTCCGATAATACACTTCTACAGAGAGCCAAGTATATCCATGGCAATGCTGAGGAAGGTTTTGGATTATGGCCCGCGGATCATAGCGATCGGCGCATTAGTTCCTTACGTGTTGATGACTCGCAACGTGCCGAGGAACTCCAGGAGGAAAGCGATAGAGTTCATAATGTCTGTTCGAGAGCTGCATCCCAAGATCCACGTCCTTGGACTTGGAAGCCCAATAGTGACTCCAATACTGCGGTTGTTGGATCTTCATTCCACGGATACGGCTACGTGGAGGCTAAAGGCCGTTTACGGCAAGGTAATGATGCCTGGAGGAGGGGAGAGGCATGTTACGGATAGGGGCATCAAGTTCGGCAAGAGGGAGGCCACCTTAGATGATGTGAAGGAATTATATGAGTTCCTGAAGACGACCGGCTTCCCCTTGATTGACGATTTCTGGATCAAGCTGGATAACTTCGAGTACAGGGCATTGGTTAATGCGTGGGTTATAGCGATGAGCGATAGGCCCCCCAGGCATGGAGTATTCAAGTCAATGTATTGGGAATTGTCGAAGCTGATATCTCAGCCGGGCAATAATGGTTGAACCCATGGACTCCAGGAGCGGATGTTCTATTGCTGGACTTGCTGCTCCTGTGCTTGCTGCTGAAGCCATTGATCGACTATGTCGTACCCATATATGGCCTTGAACATCTCCCGTCCAACCTTGGTCATTCTGAGAGGAGTCCACGGTGGATCGAACACCACCTCCACATCAACGTCCTTGGCCTCCGGCACTATTGATTGTATGGATCCTCCCACTGAATAACCCAGATCCTGGGATAGGGGGCAACCCACGGCGGTCAAGGTCATCTTTATCACTACCTTATCCCCCTCCAGCATTACCTCGTATATCAAGCCAAGATCATATACGTCTATCGGTATCTCCGGGTCATATACATTCCTCAATGCATCGATCAATTTGCGAACCCTCTCAGGGTCTAGATTAGTCCTGAAGTTTACCTCATCCGATGATGACTCCGCCATACTTTATCACATCAGCGTCACGTAGGCACCCCCTTAAAAATCTATTGCTGCTAACTTATCAGGTTACGAGAAGCTGCCAGCCCCCTAATAACTGTTCGCCCCTCACTCCATCACTTCCATCACCTCACGTTCAACAATAATAGCGCACGGATCTACTTCATAACTACCTCGACAATCAAGAGACAAGTCTCGCCCTTAAGGGCGGGGTATTTTTTTGAACTGGTTCGATGCTTCGCGATACTAAGCGCGGGGAAGCCCACGAAAGTGGGCGTGTTGGAACACGTGTCCCTGCATGGAGCTACATATCCCCCAAGTCCCAAGGAGCTGGGAGCGGGGAGGGGGGGCGAAGGCGAATGTAGTGGATAATAGCTGATTATTGCCCGTTGAGGTATAAAGCCTCGGGGAGTTCCCTGCCCCTCACGGCGGAGCCAGTAATTTATTCTCTGCCATACAATCCCAGCCTTGGAGTAGACCGGGGTTCGGTGAGAGGCTCAAGCAAATGCTTAAATTCCCATCACTTCCTGTTAGTGAATGCTGAGGGTTTGCAGCGCTGATTATGATGACTCTGCTGAGGCTTAGTTCTTGTGGGTTTTTAGGGAAAGAGATATTTCCCGGTTGATTTCGTGCAGGCCCATGTATGATTTAATACGGGATGAGGCCCATGATTTGATCATGTTGAAGGCGGAGCACTTGATAATAAAGCAAGCAATGGTGAAATACATGAGGACCAGGTCAATGACTGATCTCTCGCTTTTTCTGAACTTGCTGGAACGACACCTTGAAAAGGAGACCGGCGTTGAATTCCTGGGTCTCGGCAGGGAATTGATGGATATGTTGGGGAAGGCCAAGGAATCATTCGTGAGGGGAACAATTAGCGGTGAATCCATCATGGCTTTGTTCAGGGCATTCGTGGATCATGATGATGAATTGAACAGGTTCATTTGGGAACGGGATGCCAGGGTAAACGAGGAGATCAGGAGGATTATACAATAGGTGCTAGATCCATTCCTAAAGCATGGCGACCGTGATTGTACGCGGTTCACTGCGGGAACAAGCTTCGTATTGCGATTGTTATGGAATTGATTAAGTCGTGCAGATCATCATGGGCATTGCATTTATTCGCATTTAGATCTAGGTAGAGGGGGGTCACCGCTATGTTTCTCTCAACGTTAACCACGTAGACGTCGGTGCCAGGCCTTGGGTTTCTCTGCTCCCCATATAGCCAATAGTACTTACCTCCACGCGGGTCCACCCTCTCATCCAGGTACTGCTCGTACCTGAGCCTCGCTGCCTCCGCGGTCTTAGCCACCGTATTCGGCGAAAACTCCCGGGGGAAGTTAATGCTGAGCACATCTATCCCCCTCGGCATTCCCCGCCTCATCACGTGGCTAACCACCGCTCTTGCCCCCGCCTCCATGAACTCCGCCACGGCCTCCAACTCCCCCGCGGAGGAAACCGCGGCCGAGAAAGCTATGGCGGGCACCCCTATCAATGCTGCCTGAGCGGCGGCACCTATGGTACCTGATGATAGAATAACTTGGATCGACGTGTTGTCGCCTATGTTGACGCCGCTGACGGCCACGTCTATCTTGCTGGCTATCCTCTGTGCTAGGTAGATTATATCGGAGGGAGTCCCATTGGTGGACCACATGCGCAGGCCATTCACGTTAACCTCCTCCAGCCTAAGCGGCTTATGGAGGGTTATCCCCAATCCGCTGGATGACTTGGGGGTCTCAGGGGCTATTATTATGGGATTGCCCAAGGGCTTGACTGCGTCGAAGAGTATCTTCAAGCCCGGACTGTATATTCCATCGTCGTTGGTCACCAATATGTTGGGGTTATCCATCCTGAGCCGGCAAATGAAGTGAGTTAAATTCTTTTACCTAGTCAAACCATCGTATCGATTATGAGTAACGCTTCATTGCTGCTGCCATCCACGCTTAAAGGGGAGGGAGCAGCTCGGCCAAGCGTTAAGTTGAGGGGTCATGGATTCCCCAACGCATTGTGGCTGTATGAACATAAAAATTTAAAAGCGATTATCGACTAGGGTGACGATATTGATATGTCCACTAGACCTGCCGAAGCGGGGGAAATAAAGGATGGATCTTATGTCATGATAGACGGCGAACCATGCAGGGTCGTCGAGGTGGAGAAGAGCAAGACGGGCAAGCATGGAAGCGCGAAGACAAGGATAGTGGGGGTCGGCATCTTCGACAACGTGAAGCGAACATTGATTCTCCCAGTGGATTCCACGGTGGAGGTACCGGTAATAGAGAAATTCACGGCGCAAGTCATAGCAATGACCGGGAACTCGGTTCAATTAATGGACCTCAGGGATTACTCTACGTTCGAGTTAAACCTGGATTCCGTGGAGGAGGACATAAGAGGCAAACTGGAGTCAGGGATTCAAGTGGAGGTCTGGGATATAGCCGGTAGAAAGAAAATAACGAGGACTCGTTAAAACATAGAGTCGCCCACATCAAGCGGGCATTGATTTCCCTTTATGGAGAACTGGGGGTCGGCTTGTTGGCTTGCTGATTTAATTTCTCGAATTGCAGCAAGTCATCGCTGAACCTTATTACCCCCCGCTTATGAAGCTCCCATAGCTCATCTATTATGCGGGGCCTGATCTCATCCTCATCGAATTTAAGCCCCGCCTCCCTCATCTGATTCACCACTTTATTGACGAACTCCAATGTGGACGCCTTGCCCCCGCTAATTTTGCTTAACTCTCGCTCCACGAACTCGCTCGACACGGGCCTACCTCACCTCAATGCTTGTAAATCTTTTGCAGACGTGCCTAATGGGGCACTCCCCGCACATCAGCTTTGAGCAGTAATTCCGGCCTATGTCGGATGCCCCCTTCTCGTATAGCATGGGATCCCTGGCTAGCCGCACGGTGTCTCGAACTAGGGGAACCACCTTGCGCATCTTGAAGACGGCATTGCCTTGCTTTAAGGCATCGATGACCCGCCTTGTCCTGTCATCATCGACCGCCAAGAACGCCCCACTTCGGAGGGCCACCAGCGCGGTGTACATATCCACGACCGGATCGTATTTCAAGTATTCCTTTCTGAGTATAATTTTTCCAGCGAACGGGATATTGGTCTCATGTCCTATTATTCTTGTGAGAAGGCCAAGCATCTTGGTCCTGTGCAGCGATGCGTTGTCTGTCATGAATCCCCTCAGGAAGTCCTTTAAATTCCTGTACTTACCGATCAACGCGATCTTCCTATAAAGAACGGGCTTGGCGAATCTAGTCGTTGAGTTAACGAAGTTGCTCAATGCGGTGCCCAACTCATCCCTCCTAGCCCCTATCCCATCGCCGAACATGCTCAGCGTCTTCCTAGCCCCTCTCCACGTGGGTCGTTCCAAGAACGGCAGTAACTCATCATACGCATCGCGTATGGTAGAGTATACCAAGTCATATCTAGGCCGCTCGACGGCGGTGGCCACGGATGATGATAGAATTATGTATCGCAGTAGGATCTCTGCCTTGGGTATGTTACCATACTCCACCACTAAGTCCAGAAGGGAGACCTCCCTGTTCTTCCTGTACCTATTGGCGAAATTAATGAACGTGCCCCGTATTTGCGGTACTATGTAGGATAGATCGTCCGGTAGATAGGACATCGCCACCTCTACCGCGCGCGATCCGTGCCTGACAGTTTCCTCCAATACCTCTAATGCCTCATTCCTTGCTTCATCATTCATTTGTAAGCGCGGATCATTCGGGCATGGCTTAATAAAACTTAAGCCAGACGTCGTGCGGGTCGGTGATTCTTGTCGGATGGGCGGGGTGGGGAGGGGGAAGGCGGCCATGGGTAAATTTTATTTAGAAGGATGGAACCCGCCAAGCGTGCGGGTCGGTTTCAAGGAATTGATAGGCATAGACGAGGCGGTGGATGGGGCGGTTCGGCGCATTACCAAGGTTCCCAAGACGATCAGCGTGGAGACAGGGAGCAGTTTGGGGAGGGTTTTGGCAAGTGACGTGGTTTCCAGCGTCGACGTCCCGTCATTTAATAGGTCCGCCGTCGATGGATACGCCGTCAGGAGCAGCGACACGTTTGGCGCATCTTATACTAACCCAATAACTTTGAGAGTAGTTGGGGCTGCATTGACTGGACACGGGTGGAAGGGAACGGTAGGGCCGGGGGAGGCAGTCGAAATATCGACCGGCGCGCCATTGCCGGAGGGGGCGGATGCGGTGGTCATGTACGAGGACGCCAGGCGGGGCGGGGAGTTGATAGAGGTCCTAAAGCCCGTGGCTCCTCTGGGCAATGTGTCGAGGAAGGGGGAGGACGTGGCTGCGGGGGATATAATCATTAGAAAGGGGACCCGCATAAGGCCATGGCATGTCGCTATATTGGCATCAATGGGCGTGCGCAGAGTGGATGTGTTCAGCGTTGATATTGTGCTTTATTCCACGGGGGACGAGTTGATTGACTTGGAGTCAACGGGCCCGCTGGGCGAGGACAAGATAATAAACAGCACTAGATTCGTGGTGGTGGGTTCCCTGGAGGAGGATGGGATAAACGTGATGTACGGCGGCATACTGCCCGACGACGAGGACGTGATAAGGCAGCGGATCTCGGATGGCTTGAAGCAATTCGACTCAGTAATACTGACCGGGGGATCCAGCGTTGGCGCTCCCGACGCAACAATAAGGGCCATCCAATCATTGTCGCCGGAGTACTTGGTGCACGGCACATCCATTAGGCCCGGCAGGCCAAACAGCGTGGCTGTAATTAATGGAAAGCCAGTGTTCTCGCTGAGCGGGTTCCCCGTGGCCGCGTTGACCGGCGTAGAGGCATTGGTGAAGCCCATTCTATTTAAGCTTATGGGGACAGAGGCACTGCCCAAACCCACTGTAAGGGGATTACTGACACGCAGGGTGGCCACGCCAATAAACACTAGGTCATTCGTTAGAGTTAGGGTGTTCGAGCGGGAAGGCCATATATACGTGGAGCCGTTGGCTCTCACGGGCAGCGGCGTCTT
>DAHE01000041.1:6123-6312 GCA_002508315.1 Thermocladium sp. UBA166 | reverse complement strand
CAATGCCCACGAACCAACACCTTGCTCACCACCATACTCATAACCAGTACCATAATATTGACTAGATACCACTACCCACGCGGGAACGGTTATAGGTTGAGGTTGCGACGATTTATATAATAATTCGCCATTGGTATTGACTACGGTAAAGGTTGCAGTCGGTTTTGAACCAAACGATACATGAACAGT
>DAHE01000041.1:0-6079 GCA_002508315.1 Thermocladium sp. UBA166 | reverse complement strand
ATATTTCCAGGTTTGGGTATTCTTGGAATATTTCTATTCCTCCCACTCCACCGCCCTTGATGGTCATTATCGCGCTTATGTTGAAGCCGTAGTTTGATGAAATGTTATCTAGCGGCATCAAGTACATCAACCCGCTTAGCGTATTACTTCCTTTGGGAAGTGACCATCCACTGTCACTATTATATGATATTTGGCTATAATCATTTGATGCCAGTGCCCACCATTTTGTGTTTGGTGATTCCGTGAAGTTGAAAACCGTTCTATTCACGAATTGGACTGCGTAGTAGCTTGGGGTTCCGGGGCAGGTATAGCCGCTTGGCTGTACCTCGTTCACCGTGAAGTTGATGGCTGTCTTCACCTTAACGTTGTTAAGCCCTATTAGCGGGAAGCTGGTCTCGTTCTCCGCAGTTCCGTATATGCTGGCGTTATTCAGCGCTATTACCGTGTTGAATATGGAGAGGGCCCCGTACACGTTAGTTATGTTGAAGTCAAGCCTGCCCCACGTCGTGTTTGGATCCATTCCCAGCGGGGTGTAATACTGGGCCAGGTAGTATTTGTACTGGGCGAGGAGAGCGTTTTTATAGGATGATGGAACTATGGCCCCGCCCCCCGTCAGTATGGGTTGATTCAGGGCCGCTCCGTATCTTATGCTGAACTCGTCGTATCTGTGGAGCACGTTACCGATGAGGTACTGCAGCGTGCTCGTCATGGATGAAACCACCATGTACGGATTTTGCTTGTACACCTCATAGATGGATCTCTGAGACACGTAGAGGGGACTCATCGCGAAAACCTTGTACAAGTAGAGAAGAGTGACCAAGGCCACCGCCACTATCAGCACTATCAGTATGAGCATCTGCCCCCTCCTGCTCCTCGCCCTAGCGTTTCTAGATGGCTTCATAACCCATCACCCAATCGACCCCATGGACAGCCCCAGTATATAAATGGACCCATTGCTTAACTCCATCAATGCGTAATCAGACGCCGTTGGCACCATGAATGAAACGGGGTACCTATACTGATACCTAATGGGAACCACGGAGCCATACCCATAGTTCACTGAGTACGGAATAGCTATCGTCGCCGACGAATTAAAATAAAGAGGAACCCACCACAAATCATAAATGGTAAACGTATCATTATATAAAATACTATTTTCTGGATTAATGCCCTCTATGTCTATTGATACTGGAATACTAGATGGGCATAAAGAGACTTGGCCCTCCTTGGTCGCCGCCCAACCGGTCGACTGAAGCTGACCAATATAGTAATTGAGCACGTAGGCATAATTACTCACTGTCAAGTATTTAGTATTATTTTTCGTTGTGCAATTAAGTAATGCCTTATACGCCATTTTATACGAGAGCAGTGGAGGGTATACTCTTAACCCGGAGGTACCGGTTTCTTGTAATGTGCCGCTCAATGCGTTTTGACCACCTGAGTAAACGTATAACGTATCAGTGTATCCATTGTTATTATTTATCGTGTATTCTATGGTGGATGAATAATCTATGGCAACGCTGTAAGTTGACTGCATATAATACGTCGCAAATCCAGTCGCCGACTGAGGCTTAGCGGTAAATAATAATTTAACTCCTCCTCCTGTACTTCCCGGTATCGAAATTTGCAATCCAGTGCCAGTCACGTAATTGGCGCCATTAGAAGTAATACTTACAGTATTACTGTTTTTTGTGAAGTTTGTATAGAATGGAAATATTTTGGGGGGATCCATGTCGTACTTGCCGTAGGGGAGGCCTAGTGCTGCGCCGTAGAATGCGCTTATGCCGCCCACGGAGTACCCCGCGCAAGTATCATTATAATTGTAGGGCACTTCGCAGCTGGCGCCGTTTGGATTAATGGGTTTGCCCCCGGGGCCGATCGTCATGTATATAACCTGCTCTTTATTGGCTGGGATGCTCATCCAAATCCTGGCGTTCCCCGATTCATTGTCCAGGTACTCAAGCCACCAGGTGATGGGCACCCACCCGCTTTGGCCCTTAACGTAGAAGCCCACGTTTGAGAGCGGCAGCGTCAAGTTTACTCTATTGGCTCCAGCCAGCGCGGAGTTTATGAACTTAACGTTGAGGTCTATGGGTATGGTCACGTAGGGCACAGGCGGCGTGGAGGGTAGGTACACCGTTATCGGTATCATGCCGTTGCTGGCTCCCACGGAGGTGGATAGCGGCTCTACTATCAATCTCCAATTATACTGCGGCGGCACTATCTTATTGATCAATTCATAGATGCGGCTCCAATTCCCGTCCTGCACCGCGTTCAGGAAGCTTGGATTAACCGCCAACCCATTCACCACTTGAGTCACGTATAATTGAGACGCGCCGCTCTGAGGTATCGTGCTCGGCGTCTCCGGAAACCTAGACATCAAGGGAAGCAGCGCGACCAGCATGACTAATATGCCCAAGGCAATCATAGCCTCAATCAAGCGGGCCTGCCCTCTAGCCTGCAAGGAAATCACCATCATAATAAAGGACGATCCTCGCCGTGTAAGTCGAATCCCCTATCTGCACCAAAGATGAGGCGGTGCCCGTCGGCGCATTCCCAACGCTCCTACCAAACACTATCTCCCTATTAGCCAAGTAATACTGAGGAGAGATGCCATACGGTATCAACAATATCTCATGAAGAGGAACTTTACCGCTTTGCCCCTGACTGTTTCTATAGACGCTCACCACCAAGAACAATGGAGTGGTGGGCAGAGACCAATAACAAGCCGAGTATTTCGGCCCTTCATTTCCCTTTCCACTTGGTTTTGATTGAAGGCTTTGGAGGGCCGTGCATGGGATTGGATAGCTATTTCCTCGCCCCGGATTTAGAGTGAAGTTTATGCTGTTGAATGTGTATCCATATATTGATTTGTACACGGCGGCTATCCTCAACCCAAGCGCTGATTGCCCTGGATTGCTTATAGCGCCTGAGTTAAGCAGGCAATTTGTCACCAGGTGTGGATCTATGAATGTTATGTTGTTGTAGGATGGCGTGAACGGCAGTATCATCGCCATCAGCAACGGGGTGGTGGCGGCGGTGGTGTAGTATCCGTGATCTCCGTACCCATCTAGGGACGCGAATGCATCGAAGTAATAGAAGCTGCTTGAGTTGTAGGGCGTGCTTATCGTGATCCTCGCATAGCCGCTGGCGTTGGTTGATGCCGCCGCATCGCCTTGAATCACTTCATTATTATTATCGCTGCCTGTCGTAGCTATTAAGTATTGTAGCGACACAGTTGCATTGATCACGGCGGCGCCGGGCCCCTTCTCCCCGAACCTGGTAACCTTTACAATAACCACGGTGCTGGAGCTGCTTCCCCTTGGCTGCAGCACGGTCACATTGAACAGCGGCTCTATGGTCAACATGAAGTCATACCCATCAAGGCCCAGCAAGGCCTTGACCTCATCATAAGACACTACCCACTTACCTCCCCCAGGAATGAGGAGAAAGTTATTCAATTGAAGCGTGCTTATCCCCGACTCATTAAGGTAATCTTCGAAACCTGTGGCCGTTTTATTCAGGCTGCAATACGTCCCGCTTCCATACCCGTTCGAGTAGCTCCAATATATTAGGTTGATTACCTTGAATGGGTCCAGCACGTAGGGTTCCCCCGGCTCCGCTAACCCGAATGCGGATAGGGGGGATGCATTGAGGCCCCAGTTGACTGGGTAGCCCGGCGTCGTCAGTATTTCCTGCAGCACCTCCTGGGCGGTCTCCTCTAATTGGAAGGTATTCACTTGAGTGCCGGTCACGCGCGAGTATTGGGGAATTATCTCCAGTAGAGCATAGACGCCCACCAATATCACGGCTATGGCCACGGCCGTCTCTATTGCGGTAGTTTGACCGCCATGCTTACGCATGCAATTAAGCGCTCATCGGGATATAAAAACTATTCCCCATGTTCTATTAAGGAACTGCAATGCAAACCATGCGCCTTCATGGAGCCCCTCCGTTCCGGTCCTTCATTTACTCGCCGCGACCCGCATGTCCGTCACCCATTGGGGAATTCCGGGAAGCCGATAACATTTTTAATATGCTATGGCTCAATATAGTTAAATGGACCTGCTCTACTTGATGCTGGCCATATTCGCCGTCAGCTTCGTGGCTAACGCGACGCCGTTCACCGGGGTTTCCTACACGTTGATAGCCACCACCCTCCTCATAAGGTTCGATGCACCGCCTTCAATGGTGGCCCTGGCCATAGTGGCGAGCGGCGTTGGGGCGGCGGTGTCGAAGAACGTCATATACGGGGCTGGCGCGTTCATGGAGAGGTGGCTGGGGAGGAATAGGAACGTGAACCTGCTGCGGCGGTTCTCGGGGTCGCGTTACTTCTACCTGGCCCTGGTGGTGTTGGCGATACTCCCCGGCTTCCCCGTGGAGGACTACGTGTACTTCGGCAGCGGAGCGGCGCGCATACCCCTCCTAAAGCTCAACGCCTACATGCTGGTTGCTAAGCTGGCCAAGAGCGCCGTGGAGATACCGGTGGAGTTGATGGGGATAGGCCTGGTGTCGGGTTACCTATCCTTCCTCGGCCTCACGCCCTTCGACTTGGGAGTGATAAGCAGCATCGCCTTCGTGCTGCTGGGCCTGGCAGTATTCAAGCTGGACTGGGAATCACTGCTGGAGAGGATCGGCGTGCTCCGCAGGCCCTAGTGACCGCACACCCCGGCGGCCACCTTGACCCCCATGGGGCCCAGCAAGTCGGAGAGCCACCTCTCCACGTCCCCCGACTCGCAGTACCTCCTCCTCAACTCCCCCCTCTCCCTCAACACTGCCTCCAGCTCATCTACGCTCCTAGCCGCCCTGCCCCCCTCCACGAAGAACCAAGCCTCACGGGGCAGCTCCACCCCCCTCACTGCCTCCAGCAGCTCAGCGTCCCCCATCCTCAGCGACGCGTAGTCCCACACCCTCTGCATTGCTGCCATGAAGGCCTCGAAGTAGCGGCGCGGCGAGCCTGGGCTGAAGTAGCCGTGCACGTCCCCCTCAGGGCCCCGCTTGGAGCTGAGGTAGTACAAGTGATCGCTGGTGGATAGGTGCCGCCACGCCTCGAGCGCCCGCCCCCCCGCCCTCCTCGCCGCCGCCATGGTCATCCTCAGGAAGGCGAACGCCCTGACCTGCTCCTCGCCGCCGAGCCACGCGCTGAGGTCCTTCTCCCTGTCGGCCCAGGACGTGGTGCCCCAGGGCTCTATGCTCACGCCCTCCACCGCGTCCAGCTCCGCCGCCGCGTCTCCCGGCGACTCCACGCTCACCCCGGCCTCCCTGGCCCTCCTGAACACCCACTTGAGGAACTCCAGTATCCCAGTGCCCTCCCACTGATGCTCCCCGAACGTCTCCATGTCCATCCCCACGAACACGAGGTCCCCCGGGGAGGCCCTCACCCACTCCACGTACTTATCAGCCGTGAGGGGGTATTGATCCCACTCCCTGCTGCTGAACCTGAAGCCCACGTCATCCGATAACCGGTAATTCCTAAGGAGGAGCTTCACGCCGTTCATCTTGTACATGTAGTTGGGGGACCGCCACCCAAGGACCCGCTCCACCCCCTCCCCCAGCACCGCTTGGAAACCCATGCCGNNCCGCCCAGCGCCTCCGCCACCCTATTGTTCAGGATGAACTCCGTGTTCTCCGCGGTGAATGGCCTCGCCCCAAGCGCCTTAATGGCGTCCACCTGCATCTCCACCTGCTCCCGGAACTCCCCCATGTCCAGCTCGCTTGCCAGGGAGTGGTAGTACGTCTCCCCCACGAGCTCAACCGCCCCCTCCTCCACCAACCTCCTCAACTGCTCCACGACGTCCCCGCCCCACCTCCTCAACTGCTCCAGCAAGGTGCCGGTAACCCCAATGCCCACCCTGCTCCCGTACAGGCGATGCGCCTCCCCCACTATCGAGAGCACCTTCCTGTAGGAATTCCCGGCCACCCTCTCAACTATCCTCTTGTTGAGGGCGTCGTCGAACACCTCGAGGCCCCTGTTGGCGGAGTACGGGAGGAGGGGATTCACGCGCCGCGGTTGATGCATTTCGAGGAAAAGGACTAACCTCTTTACCATTCTTTGAGGAACGGCGGGGAAAGTAATAAA